>JAMOMK010000001.1 GCA_027067055.1 Lysobacterales bacterium
ATGCACAAATTTATGGTTTGCAATTTCATGCCGAAGTTGAGCATACGCACCAAGGCCGTCAAATGTTTGAACGTTTTTTGTTTGATATTTGTGCCTGTGAGAAATTGTGGAAAACCGACAATATTATTCAAACCCATGTCCAAAGTGTTAAAAAACAAGCTGGCGATGATAAAGTTTTGCTTGGTTTATCAGGCGGTGTAGATTCCTCCGTTGTAGCAGCATTATTACACCAAGCCATAGGTGATAATTTGGTTTGTGTGTTTGTTGATACGGGTTTGTTGCGTTTTGAGGAAGGAGATCAAGTCATGCAAACCATGGCTGATGGTATGGATATTAATGTCATTCGAGTCAATGCTCAAGACAGGTACTATGATGCGCTTAAAGGTGAGGCTGATCCTGAGAAAAAGCGTAAAATCATCGGTGGTTTATTTATTAAAATATTTGAGGAAGAAGCCCGCAAATTAAACAATATAAGATGGCTGGCGCAAGGCACCATTTATCCCGATGTGATTGAATCGGCTGCTTCAGCAACTGGTAAATCGCATGTGATTAAATCACACCACAATGTGGGTGGATTACCTGCGGATATGAATTTGAAATTACTTGAACCGCTTCGTGATTTGTTTAAAGACGAAGTGCGCAAGATGGGTGTAGCATTGGGCTTGCCAAAGGCCATGGTTTACCGTCATCCTTTTCCTGGACCCGGTCTTGGTGTTCGTATTTTGGGTGAAGTAAAGAAAAAATACGCCGAAATCCTAGCCAGAGCGGACCATATCTTTATCACAGAACTAGTCAAATGGGATTTATACGATAAAACATCTCAAGCCTTTGCCGTATTTTTACCTGTCAAATCAGTTGGAGTTGTGGGTGACGCTAGGCGTTATGAATACGTCATAACATTACGTGCTGTAGAAACCATTGATTTTATGACGGCTAAGTGGGCGCATTTACCTTATGAATTTTTAGAACATGTCTCTAGTCGTATTATCAATGAGATAGATAAAGTCTCTCGTGTAGTTTATGATATTTCATCCAAACCACCTGCGACAATTGAGTGGGAATAGTTGAAAAGTAAGGCTTTCCAACAATATCTCAGTAACTACGCTGAAGTTGAATCTAAAAAACTTCAGCTTTTTACGACTCATTATGACTATGTGGTTGTTATTCCTGCTTGCAATGAAGTGCCGAATTTTCTTGAGTCTATTTTTTCATCAATTGATGATAATTACCTCATCATTTTAGTGATAAACTCACCAAATGATCATAGCCAGTGGCAAAAAAACAACCAGTTAGTAATCGATTATTTACAGAGGAAATCAAAAATACAACAAGAAATATCAGATGCTATTAAACTTTTTAAATTCAATGCTATGCAAGATGTATTGTTAATAGATAGGAACTCTGAAGGGTTACAAGTCGACCCTAAACAAGGTGTTGGTCTGGCTCGAAAAATTGGTTGTGATATGGCTTTAAAATTATACATGCAAGGCTTTATAAAATATCCATGGATATTTTCTACTGATGCTGATGTTATTTTGCCTGAGAATTATTTTTCACAAATTAAGTCATTGCGAGGTGATTATTCCGCAATTGTTTTGGATTTTAATCATTTTGGCGAGTGCTCTAGACTATCCAAATTACAGCATCTGTATGATTTTAAGATGCGCTATTATTTAGCAGGAATTGAATATGGGCAGGTGGGTTATGGTTATATTCCTCTGGGTAGTGCTTTAATTGCATCAATGGAATCTTATGCACAAGTTCGGGGCTTTCCGAAAAGGAATGCCGGAGAGGATTTTTATTTATTAAATAAGTTAGCAAAAATTAAACCAATAAAATATAAAGTGGATAACTGTGTTGTTCAAATTCGTTCACGGTTTTCTGATAGGGTTCCATTTGGTACAGGTCCTGCGATTAAGCAAATAGATGACCTAGAGGATATAGGTCATTACAGTTATTATAATCCTCAATGTTTTATCTATTTAAAGTTATGGAAAGAGTTTTTAGATTCTTTATGGAGTAAGAACTGCCTTTTTATCATAGAGCCAAGAGATAAGATGCTCAACCAATTGTATTGTTATTTTGATTGCCATACGGTTTTCACCAAAAGTCGAAAGCAGATTACTTCTCTTGAGAGATGGCAGCAGTTTATTCATCAATGGTTTGATGCTTTTAGGATTTTAAAAACTGTTCATTTTTTTGATAAAAAGTTTGAACGTTTGAATTATAAGAGGTTGTTAAAAGATGGCTCATTTGTTAAAGTAACCAACCCAAAACTTAACTTATTTGTTTTTACTTATGACACGATTTAAAGCAGCACTTATTCATCTATTTATAAGCCTAATAGTCATTGGTTTATTTCTTGGAGTTGTATTTTTTATTTGGTATCCAAAGCCTCTTTATTCTATCGCTGAGGTTATTGAACCATTGAAATTATTAGTCTTAATTGATGTTATTGTTGGACCGGCCTTAACTTTTATTATCTTTAGTAAGAAAAAGTCGTTAAAACTCCTTCGTATTGATTTGTCTTTAATTGCATTATTGCAAATTTTAGCGTTGAGTTATGGAGTGTACACTATTTATAATGGTCGTTCTGCAATTGTTGTTTTTGCTGAAGGACGTTTTAATTATTTAATTGAAAAATTTTCAAATGAAGAACAATTAAATTCTACTGAGTTAAAAACAAGCTTTTTTTCAAAACCAAAACTAGCTTATTTGCCCAAGTTAAAGACAATGGATATTTATGCTGCCTATGCAGATATGTTACCTCTAACTGATTATAACATTGTAGAGCCTTATGCTTTATCGGTGGAAACTATGAAAGCGAAATTTCAAAGTAAGAAAGATGAAATTGATTTACTTGTTAATCTTTATCCTAATGATGTTATTGTTTTTTTAAAATTGGATAAGGATATGTCTTTAAGCTATATTGTTTATTCAAAAAATAGAAATGAAATTATTGATGAACTAAAATTTTAAAGAGTCATGAAAATTAACCAACCCAATAGAGTTCCTGCTTCACGAGGCTGGCAGTGGATAAATCAAGGATCTCGCTATTTTTTCGCCTTTAAAAGCCAGTGGTTTATCACATTGATGGTGTTATTTTCATTTACTTTCTTCTTGTTTGCATTGTCGCCATTGTTTCAAATTATACTTGTTGTAGTGTTTCCATTAATTACAGCCGGATTGGCAATGGCTTGTGCTGATATTGAACAAGGGCAAAGTATGTCAATTTCCTATTTAATTAAAGCTAAGGATAATTCAAATCGAATGAATGTTTTACGTTATGGATTACTTGTTGTTGTTATGATTATTTTTGCTCAATTATTAAGCTCTTTATTGTTGAGTCTATTAGGTGTGTCAAGTCAAGAGGTCGTTGAAGCGGTTAAACTTCTTAAAGAAAATGATGAGATAACTTTTACACTTATTTTGTCTTCACCGGTGTTGTTTAAGTTTGTTCTGGTTAATTTATTATTTTTGTTGCCTGTGATGGCTGTTAATCAAGTGACACCTGTCTTGTTAGTTTTTAGTTCTTTAACTGCAATTGAAGCATTAAAGTTAAGTTTTCAAGCGGTTTATAAAAATCTATCTGCATTTGTTGTTTATGCTTTGATATTTGCTCTCTTTATTGCTTTTATTATTTTAATATTGAAATTGTTAATTGCAGTTTTAGTCTTAATTTTTGGTGATAATTCCACAATTGCTTTGTTAGTTTACATGGGTTTATTTATGGTAAGTATTATGTCATTAACCTCCTTGTCTTATTGCTCTGCTTACGTTATTTTTAAAGATTTATTTACAGGAGAAAATTAATGGTTTTACTCTATACACCTGATTTAGAGTTAGGTAAAAAAATGCCTAATTTTGATTTAAAAGGAGTTGACAATAAACAGTGGACAATGAATAAATGCATGGGTGCCAATGGCTTAGTGGTAATATTTATTTGCAACCATTGTCCTTATGTTAAGTCTATTCAAGAGCAATTAGTTAAAGACGCAAAAGCAATGCAAAACTTTGGTGTTAATATGGTGGCAATCATGTCAAATGATGTCAATGACTATCCTGAGGACTCATTTGAAAATATGCAAAAGGTAGCACAAGAAATGGATTATCCCTTTCCTTATTTGTTGGATGACACACAAAAAGTGGCTAAAGCTTATGGAGCCGTTTGTACACCTGACATATTTGGATTAGATAATAAAGGACAACTGCATTACCGTGGCAGACTTGATTCGGCAGGTAGAGAGCGAAGTGAAAAAGAACTGCCAAGAGATTTAGTTAATGCTATGCAAGAATTAGTCCAAAGTGGTAAAATTAGCTCTCAACAAATCCCAAGTATGGGATGCTCAATTAAGTGGATTAACGAATAATTTATGACAAAGCAATACCAATCAAGTGACATCGAGGTTCTATCTGGTCTTGATCCTGTCAAGCGCCGCCCAGGAATGTATACAGATACTTCAAGGCCCAATCACCTTATTCAGGAAGTGGTTGATAACTCAGTGGATGAAGCGTTAGCAGGTCATGCAAAAAATATTAAAGTAACATTGTTGGACGATGGTTTTATTGAAGTCTCAGATGATGGTCGAGGTATGCCAGTTGACATTCATCCAGAAGAGGGAGTGTCGGGTGTTGAATTGATTTTAACGAAATTACACGCAGGTGGTAAATTTTCAGATAAAAATTATGCCATTTCTGGTGGATTACATGGAGTTGGTGTCTCAGTTGTCAATGCTTTAACTGACCGGTTAG
>JAMOMK010000002.1 GCA_027067055.1 Lysobacterales bacterium
CCTTTTGCTTTACAACGCTTGCTTGAGACCTTAAGCGTTACCAAGGTCAATACCTGCTCAGCTTTAACTTGTAAAATAAATCATTTGTCAGTTTTAGAAGCGAATGATACTTTTTTGGGTTCAACACTTGAGCTTGATAAGCTTGTTTATGCCTTACAAGAGCCATCACTATTTTACACACATCACATAAATGATGAATGTTTTATCATCCGAGATAAAAGCTATTTATTTTCTTTCTCGCAGCAACAACTTCATGCTTGCAACAACCTTTTGGTGCAATCCAATGGCAACAAATCCACGGTTGAATCACCCAAAAGAATTGACACGGGAGATCAATTGCCCTTGCCGGCTCATGCTCTTGCCAACTTACAGTGGCGCATTAAAAACTATTTAGATAATAGCATCAAACCAGAGAGTTATTTATTACTCGATAATAAACCCATTATACTTCATGTGGCAATGAGCTGGGGCGGTGGTGTACACAAATGGATAAATGATTTTTGTCAACATGGAGATGAATACAACCATTTAATTTTGCTTTCTGAAGGAGAATTTTTCCGAAAACAACACGGTGAGTCCTTAGCACTGTTTGCCAATAATACCAATGGAGTCAAGATTGCGAACTTTGAGTTACAAACTCCGATTAATGCCCTCGCAGTTCAACACTCTGAATACGAAGAAATTTTCAAACTCATCACCAGCAAATACCAAATCAGTCAAATCATTATCTCAAGTCTCATTGGTCACAGTCTTGAGTGTTTAAAAACAAATATTCCTACGGTACGTGTTTTCCATGATTACTTTCCATCTTGGCCCAGTTTGCTTGCACGATTGGATAAAGCAGAATTATTAGAACAAGACCTTAACACTGCTCTTGAACTCACCAAAAATGAGCCATTTGGTCGCATTTCAAAAGAAGACTACCTCAACTGGAAGGAAAAAACACATCAAGCTTATCAAGCAAATGATATAAAGTTGATTGCACCTGATCAATCGGTGGTAAATAATTTAGCCAAAATTGATGCCGATTTAGCCTCAAAAACAAGCATTATTCCTCATGCCACTGATGCCTTCCAAGCCATCAACTATACAAAAAATGATGAAGATTTCACAATACTAGTTCTTGGTCGAATTAATGATTCAAAAGGCAAAAAACTGCTACAAGAAATTATCAAACAATCAGATAAATCCTTATCTTATATTCTGTTAGGGGCAGGAATTGAAGGTCAAGAGTTTGAGTCAATCAAAAATGTTACGGTTGTAGAAAATTATGATAATGAAAACTTACCACAACTTTTACAACACTACCAACCCAGTATTGCCTTAATCACCTCACAAACATCTGAAACTTTTAATTACACCTTATCCGAATTGCAACAAGCTGGCATCTGTGCCATTGCGACAAAATATGGCGCTTTGTCTAGCCGTATTGTTGATGGAAAAACTGGTTTTCTTTGTGATGATAGTGCCAATTATTTCATTCAAAAAATCAATCAACTCAAAAGTGCTTTTAGTCTTATTCAAAATGTTAGAGAGAACTTATTAGACCTAGAACCCAACACTTTTGATGACATTCTTAAAAAATACCAGACTTTTTTTGGTCCAGCAAAACCGACTGTTTATCATATTCAGCCACTCATCGAATATAAATTAAATCAATCGGCCAAACAGCTTTCTGCATTAAGCCATGAAAAACAAAGAATCGAAAATCTTCTTGAGACCACTCACAACAGTTTAGTCGAAAGAACAAAGTGGGGTAAAACTTTAACAAAAGAACTTTCATCTGCCAATCAAAGCATCGAACAAGAGCGTGTTGAAGTTGAACGAATAAAGGTCATTCTTAATCAAGAAACAGTACAATTTAAACAAGAAATCAACCATTTGTCAGAAGTATTAAAAAAAGAAACTAATCGTTTGAAGAACGAAGTTAAGCATATTAACGAGCAATACGAAACCCTAAACGAAGAATACCAACAAAATTTGCATGAAAACAATCAATTAACTGAACAGAAGTACAGGGTTGAATCCGAATTATCTAATGTGTATAACTCTCGGTCTTGGCGCATGACCAAGCCAGTTCGCTCCTTTACTACATGGGCACGGCATAAACGTAATGCAGCTCGTTTTCGCATTACTCAAATAAAATCCATTCCGGGGCGCTTTTCTCGCAGTATCAAATCCCGTGGCGTTAGTGGAACAACATCTATTATAAAGAACAAACTATCAAATAATAGTAAACAAGAAAATACAACTCAAGCAATCGAGCTGACAGAGATTTACGATAAAATTGAATTTAAATCAGTTAAAAAACCTCAAGTTTCAGTCATTATCCCTGTTTATAACCAGTTTAAACACACTTATAATTGTTTAAAATCTCTTAAAGAGTTAAATGACAAAGCCACCTTTGAAATAATCGTTGTTGATGATTGCTCCAGTGATGATACACCCACGCTGATTAAAAATATTTCTGGTATTACTTTTATACGCCAAGAAAAAAATGGTGGCTTTATTGAGTCATGTAATACAGGTGCAAAATTGGCCAAGAGTCAGTATTTAATGTTTTTAAACAATGACACCGTTGTTTACAATAATTGGTTGGATGCCTTGCTGGAAGTTTTTGAGAATTACCCCGATGCAGGACTTGTGGGCAGTAAATTGGTTTACCCAACCAATCAATTACAAGAAGCTGGTGGCATTATTTTTTCCGATGCTAGCGGCTGGAATTATGGTCGCATGGGCAAACCCGATGAGCCGTGGTACAACCATGTACGGGAGGTGGATTATTGTTCAGGAGCTAGCATTCTTATTGAGAATAAACTCTTTGTTGAACTGGGTTATTTTGATGAACGCTTTAAACCGGCTTATTATGAAGACGTCGATTTGGCCTTTATGATCAGAGAAATAGGCAAAAAAACCTATTATCAACCAGCATCCAAGATTACTCATTTTGAAGGCATTTCAGCAGGAACGGATCTGACCCAAGGCATGAAAAAATACCAAGTCGACAATCAAATCAAGTTTAAACAAAAATGGCACAAGCAGCTACAAACACAACCGCAACCTGGTTCTGACATTGAATTAAGTCGAATTAATGGACAACCCAATCGCATTCTGATTTTTGATGCCTGCACACCAATGCCTGATCAAGATGCCGGTTCATTGCGCATGCTCAATATCATCAAAATTTTAAAAGAACTGGATTATCATGTTGTTTTTATGGCAGAAAACCTCAGCTTTAATGAAAAATACACCACCGCATTACAACAATTATCTGTTGAATGTATTTATGCACCTAGCATAACCAGTCCGATTGATTATTTAAAAGAAAAAGGCAAATATTTCGGTCATGTTATCTTAAGTCGTTATTATATTGCCGAACCTGTTATGCCATTTATTCGTGATTATTGCCCGAATGCAAAAATTATTTTTGATACAGTGGATCTGCATTATTTACGTGAACAACGCATGGCTGAAGTCACGCAAGATAATAATTTACTTAAACTTTCAGAAAAAACCAAAGCCAAAGAAATTGCTGTGATAAACCAGTGTGATACCACATTGGTGGTTAGTCCTTTTGAGGTTGAAGTTTTGGCAAAAGATGTTCGTAATGCGAAAGTGCATGTCTTATCGACTATTCACCACGTTACTGGCTGTCGAAAAGATTATGCGCAACGAAAAGATATTATGTTTATTGGTGGCTACCAACACACGCCTAATGTCGATGCGGTAGAATGGTTTGTCGCTGAAATTTTTCCACTTATTTTAAAACTAATTCCTGAAATTAAATTTCATATCATTGGTACTAATGCGCCAAAACACATCAGAAAAATGACTGGTGAAAGCATTGTTTTTCATGGTTTTATGAAAGACATTGAACCTTTTATGGATGATATTCGCATTGCTGTTGCTCCACTTCGTTATGGTGCTGGTGTTAAAGGCAAGATTAATTCCAGTATGAGTTATGGACAGCCTGTAATCGGTACGAAATTAGCTGTTGAGGGTATGTTTACTCAAGAAGGCACTGATGTACTCACCGCAAAAGATGCCAAAGAATTTGCAGAACAAGTCATTAGATTGTATCAAGATGAAGAGCTATGGGGGAAATTATCACAAGGAGGGCTAGATAATGTAAGCAAATATTTTTCTTTTCAGGCCGCTAAAAAATCAATAGAAGAATTACTGTAACTACTCACACCCACCGTCATTGCCGCGAAGGCGGTAATCTCATAAATATTAGTGTGAAGGGTGGTAATTAATGATACAAATTACCCTATAGATTTCTGCCTTCGCAGGAATGACGGTGGGTGTGAGTAGTTACGAATTACTTAACTTTTGATGGCTCACTATTTTCTTGAGTCAACTCTTTTGGCTCAAGCAAATTCAACACACTATGACGTATACGGCGTGCTAATAATTTTTTAGCACCCATGTAAAATGTTTTTAAGTTTTCTGTAAAGATTATTTTTCCAGCTTCATCTGTTTCTATGACTTGCTCTTTTTTAAGGTTGGCAATAAAAGCTTTGAATAATGATTTATCAAAGAAGTCTGGAGAGTTAAACCCATATAACAAGTTCAATTTACTCGCAGTTTTATGACATAAGTTTTCCAATTGCGGTACTGTCAGTTGTTGTGTGCCACTTTTTGAAAGAACTGCAATAACTAAAAAGAAGCGTTCATAGG
>JAMOMK010000003.1 GCA_027067055.1 Lysobacterales bacterium
AAATGAATTTAATATCCAAGCAGGCGGTGAAGGAGATGTTGAAGCTTGATTGACAATATCCAACAAAAACCTCATCTGTTGTATGGGCTTTTATTGAGGTTACTGGATGTAGTGGAAATCCGAGGGTGATTAATTACGTTTTTCTTACAGTTTGAGTTGATGTTGGTAAGTCGCTCAATTGTACCAATGTCATCCCACTGACCATTGTAAAATTGTCCACTTACTAAGTTTTTTTTCATTGCTTGTTTTAATAAAGGTACAACAGAGAACTTCCCAGGTTGGCAGGCTTCAAAAAGCTTTGGATTATAGATGCCAATACCGCTGTAAGTTTTATTCCCAGAGGATTTTATGTTAGAGAGGAGCTTCATTTCATGAAGGTGGAAGTCGCCATTTGGGTTGTGGGGTGGGTTGTCTACTAATACTAGGTGAGCTAGTTTGTCAGGAGCTGCTTTAATGCTAGTAAAATCTATGTCTGTTTTGATGTCACCATTGACGACCAAAAAAGGTTCGTCACCTAAAAGGCTTAAGGCTTTGTGTATTCCTCCACCTGTTTCTAGGGGTTCATCGCCTTCAAATGAATAGCGGATTTTTACTCCGTATTGATTGCCACTACCTAGTTTTTTCATGATTTGTTGGGCTAGCCAGCTTACATTTATTACAATATTATCAATTCCTGCTTTTTTTAGATTGATTATATGATGTTCTATGAGTGTTGTGCCGCATACTTCTAGTAATGGTTTTGGTTTTATTAGGGTTAATGGACGCATTCGTTCACCTTTGCCAGCAGCCAAAATCAGTGCTTGCATAACGAGTCCATACTGGGTGAAATGTCATCAATTAGCTCTAACAATGGAAGAAAATCTGGGTATTTTTTACACGTTGATTTTATATAGCAAAGTGTTAGGTTTAAGTCCTTTAAATAATTTGGTTTGTTGTCGCGATAGTTTAATCTGCAAAAAATACCAACAACTTTTAAATGACGTTGGAGTCCCATTAAGTCAAACCATTTTTGCCATTGTTGCGAAGTAAAGTTTGTCGTATTCATTTTATTGTATTTTTGACGGAATTCATCAACTATTTGGTTGACAGAGTCTTCATTCCATTGAATGTAGCAGTCTTTCAATAAAGAAACCAAGTCATAGGTCACGGCACCAACAACAGCATCTTGAAAATCTAACACGCCAGGGTTGTTGTTCTTTGTTTTCATAAGGTTGCGACTATGGTAATCACGATGAACAAAAACCTGTGGCTGTGTTAAGGCGTTTTTGATTAATATTGTATTACAGTTATTAATAATGGTTTGTTGGTTGGTCGATAGTTTTACATCAAGATGAGCCTTGACAAACCATTGCTCAAATAATTTTAGTTCATCTAATAATAACTTGTGACTATATAATGGAATCTCATGCAAATTTGTAATTTGTTGCATTGTATGTAGAGCTACCAAAGCATCGCCATATAGCGATAAAAAATTATGTTCATTTAATACAGATAAATATTGCACATTGCCTAAGTCAGATAATAATAAAAAACCTTTCTCTAAATCTTTTTCAATAATAACAGGTGCTTGAATGCCTGCTTCGGTTAAGATTTTTGATACTTTAATAAAGGAAGTGCAATCTTCGTGCTCAACAGGTGCATCCATTATAATGTATGTTTTTCCTTTTGAAAAAGCTCGCCAATAGCTTCTGAAGCTGGCATCATTTGATGCGGAATTAATATAACAGTCCAAATCTTGTAGAACTTCTTGAGTCCAAGCAAGCAAAGCTTTGTGCCTATCCATATAACATTAGTATTTTAAAACATATGATTTTACTTATCACGATTGTACATTTCAATTAATTAAAGAAAAATAAGTCGTTAATATAACAGCCCCACTTATGTTGAGAAATAAACCAATGCGCATCATTTGTTTTATTGGAACGCGTTCACTGCTAAAAATAATAGCATTGGGAGCAGTGGCAACTGGCATCATAAAGGCAAAGCTGGCACTAATGGTGGCAGGCAACATCAAAACCATTGGATCAATATCAAGAGCAACTGCGGTTGACAATAGAATTGGCATTAACACAGCAGTTGTGGCTGTATTACTTGTGATTTCTGTTAAAAAAGTCACAAAGAAACAGATGAAACCAATAATTAACCAAGTAGGGAAGTCGCTCAAGAAAATAAGGTTGTTGGCAATTGATGCACTCAAGCCTGTTTGTTTAAAAGCAGTTGCAATAGTAATGCCTCCAGCAAACAATAATAATATGCCCCATGGGATTTTATTTAAAGCCTCCCAAGTTATTAGTGGTTCATTCTTATTGTCTTTTATAACAAACAATAACACTACACTTAATAATGCCACAGATGCATCATTAGCATAAGGCAGGTTAAATAAAGCCTTCCAACCTCCAAATGGTTCTACTCGTGTAATCCAAAGAAAAGCCGTTAGAGAGAATACGGCAAGAACTTTGATTTGAGCATTGCTTATACTCATTTCTTTAAGGTCATATTTAATGGGTTGGTCGTTTAATTTTCTACTTAAATAAAAGTAGACTAAAGGGAATATAATAAAGAGGATGGGCAAAACTTTTTTCATCCAAGAAAGAAATCCAATTTCTTGCAGTTGTGCATCTTCTAATACTTGTATCAAGATTAAATTTGGTGGTGTGCCGATGGGTGTGGCAATACCCCCAATACTGGCAGCGTAGGCAATACCTAGTAATAATATGATGGCAAATTTCTTGGAAGCATTGTTTTCCAATATAGCTAGTGCAATTGGTAGTAGCATAAGTGTCGTTGCAGTATTTGAAATCCACATACTTAGAAGAGAAGCGGTTAACATAAAACTGAGTAAAATTTTTGCTTGAGAGTTGGTGCCAATTCGCTTAATGATTTTATTAGCAATTAATCGGTGTGTATTAGTATGCGACATGGCTGTTGAGAGCATAAAGCCTCCCAGTAACAGCAGTATTAATGGGCTTCCGTAGGCTTGTGCTACAGTTTTGGAGTTAAGAATTCCTAGTAATGGAAAGGCAGCAATTGGTATTAGGGAGGTTATTGGAATCGGTAATTTTTCTGTTATCCATAAAGTGGCAGTAACCGCTGTTATCATTAATGTATGGGATTCTGGCCTGGTTAAATTTGATGAATAAATTAATACAGCAATAACTATAAAAAAAATAAAATATAAGATGTTGTTGAAATTGATTCTCATGTGCATATTAGCAAAGCCTTAAATAACAGAATTTTAACATTAATACTTGTAATTGTACCTATAAAAAAATTATCATAGTAGTAATTTAATTCAGGGGACCAATAAATGCGTCTAAAATATTTAATCTTAACTCTACTGTCAATAGTCCTTTTGCAGGCTTGCAGTAGTTCTTCCAACGCACCAAGAGCTGTTGAAACAGGTCCAGCAACAAACCCAGGTGGTGATCCAGTAACAAATGTTATTTTGGCAGTTTTTAATCCAGCACAGAGGCTGCTACCATTTCCAACAAACCTTATATTAAGTGGGACAACCGATTTAACTTTAAATCCACCGACTGATGACTCAACCGATTTTTCAGATCCTGCAGTTGCCTTGAGTGCATTAGATGGATTTTCTACTATTGCTCCATGGGGAGTGTCATTTGCTAGATCAACTAAGTCAGATACTAACCCTAACCCAGAGCCAGCAAATGTTGCGGCATCATCTGTTGTGCCAGGGCAGTCAGTGCGTGTTTTTGAGGTTAAGTTGTCAGGACCAGGTGGTGGCGTGACAGAAGTTGTCCAAGAACTACAAGCAGGAGTAGATTTTGTTGCTGTAGCAAATGGTCCAGGAGTGGGCATTGTTCCTTTAAAAGCGTTAAAGGAAACTACCAGCTATATGGCGATCTTAACCAATGGCATCACAGACGATGCAGGCAATGCAGCAACACCTGATCAGACTTATTTTTTAGCAAAAAGAACCTCGCCATTGGTTGATGATAATGGTAATAGTACCGATCCATTAATTCCAAATGATACTGCCAGTAGACTTGAGCCACTTCGTCAATTAACAAACTCTCAAGAAGCCGCTGCCGCATCTCAAGAAATTGATCCAGCTGATATCGTATTGTCATTTGTCATGACAACTCAGTCAATAAAACCAGTTTTACAAGCTATTAAAGCAACAACTCAACCAGGTGTGAGCAGACTTGCACCAACGATTTTTAATACCAGCACAATAGGCGGTGCAGGTCTTGCCGATATTTGGGTTGGTATACAATCAAGCCCATATTACTCAGGAATACCAAGTGCTGAAAATCCAATAGCACCACTAAATACTTTTTGGAAAGCAGCTCCTGGTGCTTATGTCGCTCCTTTTGATGGTTTTGGGTTAGACCCAACTTCAACCAATCTAACTTTTGCCAACCCATTTCCTGTTGCTAATGGTGTACAAACTTACCCTGTCTTATTGACCATACCAAATGTAAATAGTGGACATGAAAAGCCCGCAGCAGGTTGGCCAATTGTTATTTTCCAACATGGAATTACACGTTCAAGAGCTGATATGTTAGCCGTTGCTGATACCTTGGCTTCAATTGGCTATGCTGTTATTGCTCAAGATTTAGCTCTACATGGCGTGGGACCAGGTCACTTTTTATATATTGAAGATACACCATTTGGACCTTTGGCAAATGAGCGCACATTTGATTTAGATTTAGCAAATAATGGCGATGACTCTGATAATACAGAACCAGGACCTGATGGTATCGTTGATACATCTGGTTCTTATTTTATTAATTTAGGCAATTTGTTAGTTTCTCGTGACAATTTTCGCCAAGGAGTTGCAGATTTAATGACCCTAACAGCAACAATTCCAACAATGGATTTAGATGGTGATGGTAATCCAGATTTTGATGGTTCAAATATTGCCTTTGTATCGCAATCATTAGGCTCACTACATGGAGTGACATTTTTAGCCCTTGAGGACAATATTAATACTGCTGTTTTATCTGTAGGTGGTGGCGGAATTGCACGCTTACTTGATGGTTCGGCTGCTTTTGGTCCAGTAATTCGTGCAGGTTTGGCTGCAGCTGGTGTTAATGCAGGTACTCCTGAGTATGCTCAGTTTATGGTAGTTGCTCAAACGGTTATTGATGCTGGTGACCCACTAAATTATGCCGCTTTAAGTTCAGCTAATAATAACATTCTATTTCATGAAGTTTTAGGCGACCAAGTGATACCTAATGCCGTTGCGGGAGCACCGTTATCAGGTACTGAGCCTTTAATCGCTGCTATGGGCTTGGCACCGATATCAAGCACTACTGTAAATGATGATGGCGTTGATGGAATTGTTAGATTTACAGCAGGTAACCACGGAAGTTTATTGAACCCGGAAGCCTCATTGCCGACCACTGTCGAAATGCAGTCACAAATGGCAAGTATGATTGCTACACGCGGAACAACGGTAGTTGTTACTGATGATTCTGTAATCCAAGGTCAATAAAGAGGAGTATGAAAATGAAAAATATTAAACAAAATAAATTAAATAAAGCATTAAAGGTTGCTTTAGTAACAACTTCTTTGGGTCTTGTGTCATTAGCTAACGCAATCAGTTTTAACAAGGGTGATTTTTCAGGCAGCTGGGATACGACTGTATCTTATGGTGTTGGATTAAGAGCCCAAGAAAGAGATGTTAATTTAGTTGGTAAGGCAAATATAGATCCAGGAGTCGGTGGAACAGTGGATGAAAATGGTATGTCAAGACCTACTACTGTTCAAGAAAGGTTAGATGCACCTGGTCGTTGGTCAATAAACTCTGATAATGGTAATCTTAATTATGATCAATGGGATAAAATATCTAATGCATTGAAGTTTACTACAGAGTTTGGATTTAGTTACCGTAGTTTTGGTGGCTTCTTTAGAGCGACATCTTTTTATGATTTTACCAATAATAGCAAAGAAGGGCTAAGCGATACAGCAAAAGAATTTGTTGGTCATCGAACTCGTTTGTTAGATGCTTACGTCTATAAAGATTTTGACATAGGGTCCCGTGCAGGCTCGGTTAGATTAGGTCGACAAGTGGTTAGTTGGGGTGAGTCAACATTTATTCAGCAAGGCATTAATGTAATTAACCCAGTCGATGTATCTAAAATACGAGTTGCTGGAGCAGAATTAAAAGAAGCCTTATTACCGATAGATATGATTTATGGGTCGTTTGATATAACCAATAACCTATCTTTTGAAGCATTATACATGATGGAGTTTGAACAAATTGATCCCGATCCAGCTGGTACATATTTTGGTAGTAATGACTTTGCAACACCAGGTGCTGAGTATGTGATGCTTGGTTTTGGTATTGTTCCTGAGTTTTCTCAATTAGAACTCTTTAAGCTAGGAATGCAACTTGAATCTGATCCAGCAGTGAGAGCAGGATTAGAGAATTTGATTACAAATATTGAAAATTTCTCGATTCCAAGACAGCTTGTTAATGGAGCAAGAGATAATGGTCAATTTGGTTATTCGTTTAAGTATTTTTCACCCGAACTAAATGATACAGAGTTTGGTTTTTATTACCTTAATTACCATTCTCGCTTACCATTGATTAGTGGTATCGCTTTAACATCATCAAGCCCAAGCACTGGCCGCTATTTTACAGAGTATCCTGAAGATATTGATTTGTATGGATTAAGTTTTAATACCACGATTAATAGTTGGGGAATGTCATTACAAGGTGAGTTATCTTACCGCCCAAATGTTCCTTTGCAAATTGATGATGTTGAAGTTTTGTTTGCAGCATTAAGCCCGCTTAACCTTTTGATTCCTGAAGAATATAATCGATTTACTTCGCAATTGGGTGAATTTAAACCAGGAGAAATTATTCAAGGTTGGGAAAGACACGAAATGAGTCAATTACAGTTTACTGCCACCAAGATATTTGGTTCAGGTAATTTATTTAGAGCTGATCAAATTGTTGTATTAGGCGAGATAGGCTTTACCAATGTTTGGGATTTGCCTGATCCAAGCGTACTTAGATACAATGGTCCAGGTACTGATACAGGCGGTGGAGCAAGTACCTTAGATGGTGGTTCAGGCAGAAATCCAGTAACAGAACCAGAGGAAAATTTCGCGACTCCATTTTCTTGGGGCTATCGTTTAATTACACGACTTGACTTTAACAATGCCTTTGGGTTACCAGTTAATCTATTTCCAAGAATGGCATTTAATCATGACGTAAAAGGCATAACTCCAGGACCTGGAGGGAACTTTATTGAAGGTAGGAAGTCCTTTACAATAGGGGTAAATGCGGTTTATCTTGAAACTTGGGGAGCTGATATCAGTTATACTTCATTTTTTGGGGCAGGCATACGTAATTTAATCCACGATAGAGATTTTGTGTCTCTTAATATTAAATACTCATTTTAATTACATAGGAGATATAGATGAAATTAATTAAAAAAACATTAATCACAGCACTTACGTGTTCATTAGCTATGGGAGCTGCCAATGCTGGCTCCCACCCTGATCAAATTGCTTCTCTTTCCGGAAAGCTGACTCCTGTTGGAGCCGAAAGAGCAGGTAATGCATCAGGTACGATTCCTGAATGGACTGGTGGAATTACAAGCGCACCAGCTTCTTATAAAAAAGGAGATCATCATCAGGATCCATTTGCTGATGATAAGATTGAATTTACCATAGATGCTTCAAACTATAAACAATATGAAAATGATTTGTCAGTTGGACAAAAGGCAATGTTTGATAAGTATCCAGATACTTATAAAATGAATGTTTATAAAACCAGACGGTCAGCTTCTTTTCCACAACGTATTTATGATAAAACAATTGAAAATGGAAAAACAGGAGTATTAACAGGTGGTGGTGAAGGTGTAACAGGTGTAGCTGAAGGTTTTCCTTTTCCTTTTCCTGAGAATGCTTATGAGTTAATGCTTAATCATAAAATGAAATTTAAAGGTTCTGGTGGTGTTCGTTATAATAACCAAGTAGCACCGACTGCATCAGGACGTTATACGGTGGTTAAGCTTAGAGAAGAATTGTTAGGAAAGTACTATACAGAAGGTAATACCGTCGATGATATTGACAATATCTTATTATACTTTTATCAAGAAGTGGAATCCCCAGCGCGTTTAGCAGGTCGAATTTTACTTGTTCATGAAACGATGAATCAAAGAGAGACTCCACGTCAAGCATGGATTTATAATCCAGGTCAACGTAGGGTGCGTCGTGCACCAAATGTAGCTTATGATAATCCAGGCACAGCATCTGATGGTTTGCGTACTAATGACATGACTGATATGTTCAATGGAGCTATGGATAGATTTAACTGGGAAGTGGTGGGTAAAAAAGAAATGTATGTTCCTTACAATTCTTATAAAGCACACAGTAGTGATATTGGTTATAAAGATTTAGTTCATCCAGGTCATTTAAATCCTGATTTAATGCGTTATGAATTACATCGTGTGTGGGTAGTTGAAGCAAAATTAAAGGAAGGTGTTAGACACATCAATTCAAGAAGAACATTCTATTTAGATGAAGATAGCTACCAAATTATGTTAACGGATCACTACGATAAACGTGGAAATATTTGGCGTTTTTCTGAAGCACATAGTATAAATTATTATGACGTCCCAACTTTTTGGTCAACAATTGAAACTCATCATGATTTAAGATCTGGTCGTTATGTCGCCGTGGGATTAGATAATCAAGATGCAGTTAATACCTTTAATTCTCCATTAAGTGAATCTAACTATACTCCACAAGCATTAAGAAAACGCGGCAAAAGGTAATACGCATATGATTTCAACCTTTGTTTATTTAGGAACAAAGGTTGATTTTTTAAAATTTAAAAGGGGTAAAGAATGAGGGGAATAATAACAATAACTTTAGTTACAATTTCTTTGGTATTATTTAGTTGTTCAAAACAAGAGTATGTTAGAGAAGATACTTCTTTGGCGGAAGAATTTAGTGTAACTGAAAAGAGTGTAATTGATTCTGAGGAAGCTCAAAAAGTGGCAACTGCTAAAGCACAACAAGCCAAAGCCGAAGCTCAAAAAGTGGCAACTGCTAAAGCACAACAGGCTAAAGCAGAAGCTCAAAAAGTGGCAACTGCTAAAGCACAACAGGCTAAAGC
>JAMOMK010000004.1 GCA_027067055.1 Lysobacterales bacterium
AAAAAGTGGCAACTGCTAAAGCACAACAAGCCAAAGCCGAAGCTCAAAAAGTGGCAACTGCTAAAGCACAACAGGCTAAAGCAGAAGCTCAAAAAGTGGCAACTGCTAAAGCACAACAGGCTAAAGCCGAAGCTCAAAAAGTGGCAACTGCTAAAGCACAACAGGCTAAAGCCGAAGCTCAAAAAGTGGCAACTGCTAAAGCACAACAGGCTAAAGCCGAAGCTCAAAAAGTGGCAACTGCTAAAGCACAACAAGCCAAAGCCGAAGCTGTAAACACAGTTAAACAAGTTAAAAAACCATCTAATGCAAACACCTTAACTAAAAAGAGACTATTGGCAAGTGAAAAAACACCAGTAGGAGGAGAAAGAGCAGGAAATTCAGTAGGAACTATTCCTGCGTGGACAGGAGGTATTAAGAAACCTCCAGTAGGCTATAAAAAAGGTGACCATCATCAAGATCCATTTCCAAATGATAAAGTTTTATTCACTATAGATGCATCAAACTATGAGCAATATTCAGATCAATTGTCCGTTGGCCAAAAAGGCATGTTTGAAAAATACCCCAGCACTTATAAAATGAATGTTTACAAAACAAGAAGAAGCGCATCTTTCCCAAAAAGAGTTTATCAAAAAACTTTAGAAAATGGAAGAACAGGTAGACTCTCAGAAGATGGTGAAGGTGTGGAAAATGTAGCAGAAGGTTTTCCTTTTCCTAATTTTACTAATGCATATGAATTAATTCTTAATCATAAATTGAAATTTAAGGGTACTGGCGGAGTAAGATATAATAACCAAGTAGCGCCAACTGTTGGTGGTCGATTTACTGTTGTTAAATTAAAAGAAGAGTTTTTAGGTAAATATTATAAACCAGGTAATACTATTGAAGATATTAACAATGTACTTTTATATTTTTATCAAGAAGTGGAATCACCAGCACGATTAGCAGGTCGGATTTTATTGGTGCATGAAACAATGAATCAACAAGTTACACCAAGACAAGCTTGGATATATAATCCAGGACAACGTCGTGTACGCCGAGCTCCTAATGTAGCTTATGATAATCCAGGTACCGCCTCTGATGGTTTGAGAACCAATGACATGACTGATATGTTTAATGGAGCAATGGATAGATTTAACTGGAAATTTGTAGGTACAAAAGAAATGTATGTACCTTATAATTCTTATAAAGTGCACAGTGGTGATTTAGATTATGCTGATATTGTAAAGCCAGGGCATTTGAATTCTAATTTAATGCGCTATGAGCTGCATCGTGTTCATGTTGTTGAAGCGACTTTGAAGGAAGGTGTTCGTCATATTAATTCAAGAAGAACATTCTATTTGGATGAAGATAGTTATCAAATTTTATTAACCGACCATTACGATAAACGTGGAAATATTTGGCGTTTTTCTGAAGCTCATAGTATAAATTATTATGACGTTCCAACTTTTTGGTCTACAGTAGAAAGCCACCATGATTTAAGGTCAGGTCGTTATGTCGCGGTCGGACTAGATAATAAAGATCCAGTTAATACTTTTGACGCACCACTAAGTGAAGCAAATTATACTCCACAAGCTTTACGAAAACGTGGTCGAAGATAAATTGACTATTGAGAAAGTTTGCTAAATTAAGAAAAGATTGGATTAGTATTCAACCTTTTTACATTCAAAAATCTGTTGTTATAGAGAGAAGTTTATGAAGAATATTTTATATGCAGTTTTGCTAATTGCATCTAATATGGTTAGTGCATCTGATTCTACTGATGCTGAAATTATGGATGAGTTTATAGAGTCCCTCTATTTAGGCATTTCAACAAACAAATCCACCGTTGTTGCAGTAGGGGAAAGAGGTCACATTGCCTTAAGTAATGATTATGGTAGTACTTGGCAACAAGCTAAAAGTGTTCCAACCAGAACTACTCTTACTGCTGTCACAATCATAGGCGATAGTGCATGGGCTGTTGGTCATGACACAACCATCCTGTATAGTAGTGATGCAGGTGAAAATTGGATCAGTCAATTTGAAGACAAAGAAAGACAAATGCCTTTATTAGATGTTATGTTTATAAATGAAAGTGAGGGTTTTGCAATAGGAGCTTATGGCACTTATCTTACAACTTTTGATGGAGGTAAAAATTGGAAAGATTCTTTAATTGTAGAAGATCAGGACTACCATTTAAATAAAATTATAAAGGTAGATGAATACCGTTATTTTGTAGTTGCAGAAGCTGGCAATGCCTACAGAAGTTTTGATGCAGGCAAAAACTGGGAGTTAATTGAATTACCCTATCCGGGTTCAATGTTTGGGGTGGTTAATTACGGTAGTCAAATTGTCACTTATGGCTTACGTGGTAATGTACTTGTTTCAGATGATTTTGGAGATAATTTCCTTCAATTAGATTCTCCAGTACAGAATAGCTTATTTGGTTCAGCTGTAACTGCTAGTAATGATTTGTTTTTAGTTGGTGCTAATGGAGTTGTATTAAAACTCCAAGAAAACAAATTAAAAAAGGTTAATGTTGAGAGTAGTGATGGTGACTATACTGGTTTGTTAGCAATTAAAGAGGGTAAGCTTATATTTATCGGAGATTCAGGAATTAAAACAAAAAATATGGGGAGTAAATAATGAGTCAAGGGCCTTCGAAAACAATATTAATGCTTCAAAATATTATATTTAATAACAAAAAAATAATATTGCTCATACTATCCTTAATGACAGTTGCAATGTTGTATTTTGCTACACAATTAAAAGTTGATGCAGGATTTAAGAAACAATTACCTTTGCAACACGAATACATGAAAACTTTCATGGATTATGAGAGTGAATTTGGAGGAGCTAATCGTTTATTAATTGCGGTGATGACAAAAGATGGGGCTGATATGTTCAATCCTAGCTTTTTTCAAACACTAGAGGCTGTAACGGATGATGTGTTCTCAATTAAAGGTGTCAGTCCGGCAAGTGTAACGTCAATATTCACCCCAAATGTTCGATTTGTTGAAGTGGTAGAGGATGGTTTTGCAGGTGGTAACGTTATCCCATCAGATTTTGACCCGTCACCTGAGATGTTTGAAGTAGTAAAAGGAAATATTGTTAAAGCAGGAGTCGTAGGCCGATTAGTAGCAGAGAACTTTAATGGTGCTATGGTTTGGGCCGAGTTGTTGGAAGAAGACCCCGTTTCTCACGAAAAAATTAATTACCAAGATGTAGCAGCTCAGTTAGAAAACATTCGAATCAAGCATGAGCAGGGAAATGAACAAGTGCTACATGTTATAGGTTTTGCAAAAATTGTTGGGGATATTTCAGAAGGAGCTAAATCAGTACTTGTTTTCTTTGCATTAGCATTATTAATTACTTCTGTTTTACTATATTGGTACTCTGGGAATATTAAGCTTACAGCTTTTCCAATAATTTGTTCGGTTGTCGCTGTTATATGGCAACTTGGTGCATTAAAACTATTAGGCTTTGGTATAGATCCAATGAATATACTTACTCCATTTTTAATTTTTGCTATTGGTGTTTCCCATGGAGTGCAGATGATTTCAACCTGGACTGATGAAATTATTTCACATGAAAAGGGCATGTGGGATGGTGAAAAAGCGGCAAAATATACATTTGCAGTTTTGTTAGCTCCTGGAATAATTGCTTTATTAAGTGATACTATCGGTTTTGCGACAATATACTTTATTGATATAAGAATTATTCAAGAATTGGCAATTACAGCAACAATAGGTGTGGCTTTAATTATTATTACAAACTTAGTATTGATGCCGATTTTATTATCGACAATAAATACTAAAAACTTTGGCAGTTTTTGTGAAAGTTGTTTATACAAGAAAAATAAAGACTCAAAGTTTTGGCGTGCAATTGCAGGATTTGCAAAAAATCCACTTGCTTCTTTATCAGTACTAGTTTTAATCGGTTTATTTACATTTGGATACATTGAATCCCAAAAAATGCAAATTGGAGATTCTCAAACAGGTGTTCCTGAGTTGCGTCCAGATGCAAAATACAATGTTGATGCAAAAACCATAAGCTCGCAGTTTTCATTGGGTGTTGATATGATTAGTGTAATAGCAGAATCCAGCCCCAATGCTTGTACAGAAAGTTATACCGCAATGGAAAAAATTGATCGGTTTGCATGGCATATGCAAAATGTTCCAGGGGTGCAGAAAGTGATAACATTGTCACAATATGCCAAGATTATTACTGCAGGATGGAATGAAGGAAATCCAAAGTGGCGGGCCTTATCTCGTAATAAATTTATTATGCGTCAAAGCTTATCAAGTATAGAAACTGATACGGGTTTATTAAATAAAGATTGCAGCACAATGCCGATTATGATTTTTACAGAAGATCATAAAGCCTCTACAATTAATACAGTTGTTGCTGCAGTAAAGGAATTCAGAGAAAAACACCCTCCTAAAACAGACCCTCAGATGACTAAATTAGTTAAATCAATTTATGCATTTAACCCGAGTGACAAAACTTCGATTAAAAGCTTGATTGATACAGCAAGTAAACTGGGTGAAGAACCTGCAGCAAAATTTGTGAGTATTTCCGAAGCTGTTTATAATCTTGATGTAGATAATGAAAAAGATGTTGAGTATCTTGCTGATGAGGTATCGACTTATATTTTAAATAATCCAGAGAAACTGACAAGTCTTGATGAAGTGGCAGAAGGCGAAGTCAGGTTTAGACTGGCAACAGGCAATGTTGGGGTAATGGCAGCAACTAATGATGTGGTTAAAAAAGCTCAAAATCCAATGTTAATAATGGTATATGCTGCAATTATCGTATTATGTTTATTAACGTTTAGAACGTTATCTGGTACTTTAGCTATCGTAATACCTCTAGCATTAGTTTCATTCTTAGCTTATGCACTTATGGCATTTATGGGAATAGGTTTGAAAGTCAATACACTGCCAGTGGTTGCTTTGGGTGTGGGTATTGGTGTTGATTATGGAATTTATATTTTCAGTAAAATGCAGGAATTTCTTAAGAAAGGTTACAGTCTATATGATGCCTACTATACAACATTGCGTTTGACGGGTAAGGCAGTGTTCTTTACCGCGATTACACTTGCAGTAGGAGTAGGTACGTGGATGTTTAGTGATTTGCAATTCCAAGCTGATATGGGAGTATTACTTGCCTTTATGTTTGTATTAAACATGTTAGGAGCATTGACAATTTTACCTGCATTAGCCTATTGGTTAATGCCAAAATACAGAAAAGTTAGCTAATTTTGATAGACTTTGTTACTCCCTAGTAATAGGTAGTTGTTAGGGAGTATAATGAGTTATTAATAAACAAAAATATACCATGCTAGACTACGTCATTGTGCGAATTAATGAGAAATTAATTCCGGAATTGCAAATCAATTATAATGTGAATAATTCCAGTGCTCAAAGCATTGCTGTCTCTTCGTGGTCGCAAATTAAACTTGAATCACATCAAGAACTTATATTGGTATTACCTGCAACACTAATATTCTCAAAAGAGGTGAAGATACCTAGTAAAAATGAAGAGGTCATCAATCAATCTTTACCTTTTACATTAGAAGAAAATCTCTCTACAGAAATTAGTGATAATCATTTTGCTTATGAACAATCTGGTGAAAATTTATTTAATGTTTGTGTGGTAGCAAAAGAGGTCATGAAAGAGATTAATCTTCAGCTTGAAAATAACCTATTGAATTGTAAAAAACTGTATTCAGAAATATTTAGCTTACCAGCATCATCTGAGATACTTTCTATTTTAAGTATAAATAATTATTTTATAGTTAATAACAATAATACGGGAACTAGACTTTCTGCTGGTTTAATTAATCAATATGTCGAATTGTCAGAAGCAAAGAAAATTCATGTGTATACTGATAAACCTTTGAGTTTGAATAGTGAAATAATAGAGTACAAACAAGTAGATACTACATCGTTCCAATCAAAATCATTACTAAATAATAAAGTGGTAAATTTGTTTCAAGGCACATACGATAAAAAAACAGATAAGCAAAATAAAATTAAATCATGGAAGAAGTCTTTAGCAATAGTTGTTTTTTTATTGGTAAGCTGGCTGGTAATTAATGTATTTCAACTTTGGAATATTAGCCAAAAAATTGATGAAATTAAAAATAACCAACACGATTTACTCGTTAAGCTCATACCAAATGCAAGTCCAAGTGAAATGAACGACCCTTATTCAGCTATCCAATCCCGCCTTAAATATGTTGAGACAAATAAAAGTAGCAGCAGTAATGGTTTTACACAGTCGCTACTTTTTGTTGGACAAACACTTATTAAGCACTCAACTATAAAAGTAGTATCCATACGACAGCGTGATAATAAAATAGAAATAAAAATTCATGCACCTAATGTCAATGAGTTAAATCAATTTCAAGCAAGCTTAGAAACAATAGCATTAGCGCGTCATGTAAAAACAGGAACCAGAGAGAGTACAAAAGATGGTATTAGTTCTGTTGTTACAATGGAGAAATTCTAATGAAATGGATAAAAAAATTAAGTGCAAATGAGCAAAAGCTATTAAAGTATGGTGGGTTGATTATATTAGCATCTCTATTTTGGGCTTTTGTTTATAAACCATTAACCGTATCTTTAGAGCAAAAACAAAAAAGACTTGCCACTTTATCTATTCAATATAAGGACATGCAAAATTCTAAACATTTGTTAGCTCAACAACAACAAAAAACGGCCAAGTTTCATCGAGATTTAAATAAGCCATTTATATCTTGGATTGATAGCCAGCTTGAGAAAAATACATTATCTAACTTTGTTACACGTTCAGAACCTAAAGATAATCAAACACTTATACTAACTTTTGAAAGTGTAATCTTCGATGATTTGGCTTCTTGGTTGCAGAACTTGGAACAAAATTATACGATCAATATTTTAGAAGCAGACATAAACTTAACTGATCGAAGCAATGGTTTATGTAATGCAAGAATTACTTTAGAAGAAAAAAAATGAAATTAATAAAATTTATATTCTTTATAGTCATAATATTTGGCTTGACAGCGTTTTTCACCCCACTAGATTTATATTACGATAAGATTAAAAGAAATTTCCGACCCATTCAATTAGAAAGTATTGGTGGATCCATTATTAAAGGTAATGCAAAGAAAGTAAAGTATTTAGGTATGGATTTAGGGCAAGCCAACTGGTTGCTATATCCAAGCTCGTATAATGCAGTTACTTTAGATGTGAAGTTACGCAATGATAACTACGATATTAAAGCAGAATACATAAAAAAACCTAAATCTGACATTGTTAAAAACTTAAAAGGAACACTTGACTGGCAGTTTATAGCCAATAAAATTAATTTTCGACATGGTAAAATAACTGGATACATTGAACTAGATTTTGATCATTTAGAAATGAATAAAGGGATACCTCAAATTATTTCTGGAAGAGCTATAACAAAAAATTTACGAATTATGAAACCTGTGCAAAAAGACTTAGGTGAAATAGAGGTTGTTTTTACCTCAGACAACCCACAGATTATCGTTGGACAAGTTAATAGTAAGTCTAATGTACTTAATGTATCAGGTGCGATTTATATACATAAAAATCACCGATGGGAAATTAAGCTAACAATAATACCCTCACCAGGTGAGTATGAAGTAGAGTACGCATTACAAGGGATAGGTGACAGAAGGAGATCTGGCGGACGAACTCTAAATCTTGCCGGCTTTTATTAACTGTTAAAATGTGAAGCAGTTCATAAATCAACAATGGTTTACTTTGAAAGTTTGCTTTCTATGAATGGATTGAGTTAGTATATGAAGACAATATAAAGATAAATAAAAGTTTATATATAAGAGATTTTTGCACAACCCGTGGAATGAGTAAAAAAATTGTAAAAAACTCCACTCAGCGTTAAAAAAACCACAAATAGCAGGCTATTTGTGGTTTTTTTGCCTTGATTGGAGCTTTTCCCATTCTTTTTTCCAGCGCCCCAAAGTTATGCAAAGGTCTCTATAAATGTTTTTTTAAATGAATAAAATTTTCTATTAGAGGGGGTAAAAATATTATTCAGCCACATACTAAATTCAAAGTTGTCATAATTGGTTCCGGACCTGCTGGGTTGAGTGCAGCTGCACGAGCCGCACATTATGAAAAAGAACAGGGAAAGTCTTCCTCTCACCTCTTACTCGAAGCATTTTCTAGTCTTTCTAAAACAATTTATCAATACCAAAAAGGTAAGCATGTAATGGATGAACCAGGTTTTTTGAACCTGCGCAGTCCCATGGAATTTGTTGCTGGTAAAAGAGAAGAAGTGTTGCAAAGTTGGGAGCAAGGCTTACTTCAAAATGAAGTGAATATACAGTATGAAAAGGAAGTCGTAGGAATAAATGGAGAATATCCGAATTTTACAATTTCATTAAAGAGTGGTGAAAAAATATCCGCTGAAAATATTGTTTTAAGTATTGGCTTGCAAGGTAACCCTCGAAAACTTGGTATGCCAGGAGATGATGAATCAGATTTTGTGCGATACACCCTAGAAGACTCTGATGAATTTGATGGTAAAACCATAGTTGTTATTGGAGCTGGTGATGCTGCTATTGAAAACGCTTTAGGGCTTTCGCAACAAAATACTGTCTATATTGTTAATCGACGTAATGAGTTTACTCGCGCCAAAGATGGAAATTTGAATGCTGTTTTATCTGCCATTAACAACAAATCCAATAGGTTCTATTGCCAATATAATACCAAGGTTAAATCTTTAGATTTGCCAAAAGAGCAAGGAGAAAAAGGATCCATTGTCCTAGATACTCCTGAAGGTGATTTGACTATTGATTGTGACTGTGTGATTGCAAGGTTAGGTGCAATTGCTCCGAGGCAATTTGTTGAGTCATGTGGGGTTAAATTCCCTAATGATAAACCTGATTCTATTCCTGACTTAGATAATCACTACCAAAGTAATGTAAAAGGCCTTTATATAATTGGTGCATTAGGTGGTTATCCATTAATTAAACAAGCGATGAACCAAGGTCACGATGTGATTGAATTCATTCACGGAAAAGAAATCAAACCAGCAGACCATCCATTATTAGAACAACAATTCAAGTTGTTACCTTATGTCATGGATGCACAAGATGTATTGGAACTTTATCAGCAACGTGTCCCTATGTTTAAACGCATGAATGCTTTAGCTTTTAGAGAGCTAATTATTGAAAGTAATATTGTCATAGCATTGGAAGAACAAAGCTATCAAGAAGCCAAGAAAATGGAACAACAGGCACAAACAATGGATTTTAGTAAATTAACAAAGCTAATAAGAGCTGGTGATAAAATATTTAAAAAGGAAGAGTATAGCAACACATTTTACACCATAGTCGAGGGAGAGGTTAGTTTAACGACGGGGGAAGGTAAGAGCTTTATATTAAAAGCAGGTCAGTTTTTTGGAGAAATGAGCTTGTTATCTGGTCGCCCTAGAAAAGCCAGTGCTACCGCTAGTAATGATTGTATTCTGATTGAGACTCCGCGTCGAATAATGATAAAATTAATGAACTCGAATGATGAAGTAGCTGATGGAATTAATCGAATATCAATTGTGAGGGCATTACAAGAGAGCTTCAATCCAAATTTACCCTACCAAGATATGCTAAAACTTGCTTCGAGCGTACCCATGGTGGAATTTAAAGCCAATGAAGTGCTCTTTAACGAAGGAGACAAAGGTAAACATTTGTATCTTATTCGATCTGGCACAGTTTCTCTTGCTAAAGGAGATGCCGAAAATCAACGTGTAACCACACAACTGCAATCAGGAGAATTGGTTGGACAGTTGGCACTTATGGGCAACCCAATCAGAACCCGTACGGCAGCTGCCGCTGTACGTGTTGAGGCCTTTAAATTGAACTTACAGCAGTTTTTAACCTTGGTAAAATCGAATAAAGATCAAATAAAAATTTTACAAAATGATTTGGCTCAATTGATGCAAAGATCAAATTTAATGGGCTCAGTTTATGAGTCAGTTGATGTAAATAAGTTTTTATTGAAACAAGGCTTAGGTGAAGCAACCAATGCGCTTATCATCGATGAAAACCTTTGCATTGCTTGTGACAACTGTGAGACGGCTTGTGCGGAAACCCATGCAGGAATATCACGTTTAAAACGTGAACAAGGAGATTCTTTTGCAGGTTTGCATGTGCCAGTTTCATGCCGACATTGTGAACAACCTCATTGCATGAAAGACTGCCCAGCAGATGCAATACACAGAGCTGAAAGTGGTGAAGTTTTTATTGATGATTCCTGCGTTGGCTGTGGCAATTGTGAGACCAATTGCCCTTATGATGTTATAAAAATGAGCTATGATATGCCTAAAAAACCAGGTTTGCTTTCTTGGATGTTTTTAGGGCTAGGAAAAGGACCGGGCGAAGAAGAGAATGCCATTATAAGCACAAGGGCAAAAGACAAGGGTAAAAAAGCAGTTAAATGCGACTTGTGTAAAGACTTAAAGGGAGGCCCTGCTTGTGTTCGAGCTTGCCCAACAGGGGCTGCAATCAGAATTAGTCCAAATGACTTTGTTCATTTGGTGGAGGGGCGTTAAGCGTGTATCAAAATATACTGTAACTATTCAGCGAATATAAAAGATATTTCTTGACATGGTTTTTAGTTAAAATCTCAATATTTCCAACTTGCTGAAAACTGTTCTGATAATACCTTGTATTCTAATATGAATGCCTGCTATCGAC
>JAMOMK010000005.1 GCA_027067055.1 Lysobacterales bacterium
CAATTTATCGTATTGTTATATAACGTTTATTTATTGGAAAGGGTCACTGTATGATATTATATTTATTTAAACACCCTTGTAAAATAGCCTTTTAGAAACTTTTAACATCCTTAAAAGGCTACACCCTGCGCTTGATAGTGCAAGTAACTGATGTGCATAGGAAATCAAGAAAAACTAAAGTCACCTCATTGGTGATGAAGCTTTTTCTGGATTATCTAGGTGTATCAAGGGCTTGTGCTATCATCGTATTTTCTATATCGGGATTTGGGTTAAACATATCCTTTGTATAGCTTGCCATAATTTTGCCATAACCTTTCTTAATTCATCATAAGTCTAGCAGTTGTTGGTCATATTCTATTGTTTAAATAGCACCATGCTTTAAACAAGAGGAATGAAAATGCCAGAGAAAATAACAACAACCAAGCACATTCGCCAACAACTTGAAGATTTGCACCAGCAAAAATACAATACTGTTGTTCAGAAAAAACAAACGAAGAAGCTTTACCAAGGTTTACAATTAAATTGGCGAACAAATACCATCGTTATGTTGATTCTGTTTTATGTGGGTTTGTATCAAGTTCAAGCCCTCGCTCAGGATTACTTTAACTTGGATGATGTTGATACGGGCATGATGCTTTCTTATCATGAACAAGGCAATGATTATTCAGCACTAACCTTGCTTTCTTCACAATACGATGTTGATATAACGGGCATTGTTGCACAAGTAAAAATCACTCAAAGTTTTATCAATGATTCACCTAATTGGGTGAATGAAGGCATGTATGCTTTTCCTGTAGCATCCAATGCGGCAGTTTATCAAATGAAACTCCTGATTGGTAAACGCGTCATTGAAGGGGAAATCCATAAAAAACAACAAGCACAAACTATCTATGAACAGGCAAAATCTGAAGGCTTAGCTGCCAGCATTGTTAAACAATACCGTCCCAACCTATTTACTACCGATGTGGCTAATATCATGCCTAATGAAATAGTGAAAGTAGAAATAAGCTACCAACAAACCCTATCTTACGATGCAGGGCATATCGACTTTCGTTTACCTCTGGCGATAAAAAGTCGATACATGCAAGAGCGGTTTCTTGCAACTGATGACTCTTCTAACTCCCAAGAATCACAGTTGCAAGTCTCTGGTCTTCCTCACACAACAGTCATGGATGAAAAAAATCGTAGCATAAAAATTAACTTAGAAGCAGGCTTTGAATTAACCGACTTAGTTAGCCTCAATCACAAAGTATTAATTGCCCAAAAATCCAATCACCACAGCATTGAACTCAATGATGCAACCTTGTACGACAATAAAGACTTTGTCTTACAATGGTATCCCAAAGCGGGGAAAACCCCAAAAGCTGCTATGTTTAGTGAAAAGCTTAATGGAGAAGAGTATGTGTTAATGATGTTGTTACCACCTAAATCTACCCAAGTGAATACACAAAAACGCGAAGTGGTTTTTATTATTGATACCTCAGGTTCGATGGATGGCAATGCCATGAATGCCGCAAAAGATGCGTTATTATTTGGCTTAACCCAATTAGGTTATGAAGATAAATTTAACGTTATCGAGTTTAACTCTTATGCGCGAGAATTATTTGAAAATGTTCAAGAAGTCAATACCCAAAACTTAGATAAAGCCATTGATTTTATCGATTTATTAAAAGCAGATGGTGGTACCAATATGTCACCGGCATTGTCACTAGCGATGGAGGACGAAGTCAGTGAAGGTTATTTGAAACAAATTATCTTTATTACCGATGGATCGGTTGGCAATGAAGCACTGTTGTTTGCTCAAATTAATAAGGAAATAAATGATGCCCGCTTATTTACCGTTGCCATAGGTTCTGCACCCAATAATTATTTTATGAATAAAGCATCCTTAATTGGTCGTGGTACCTACACATCTATCGCAGATTTGAACCAAGTGGACAAACAAATGAATGAATTGTTCGTCAAACTATCCTCTCCTGCTTTAACTGATGTGTATGTCGAATGGAATAGTGAAGTTGAACAAAATCCACGGGTAATTCCAGATTTGTACAGCGATCAACCCGTGATGATAACTGCAAAGATGAAAAACTTTAACACGCAAGTGGCATTAAGTGGCATGAGTAATACTAAATCGTGGTCAAAAGCATTCGAACTTAAGAAAGATGGCGCATCAACAGGAATCGCCAGGCTATGGGCGCGCAACCAAATTGAAGACTTAACAGATGATTTAATGCTTGATTCGGAGATTGATAGAGAACTAATTGAACAACAGATAATAGCTATTGCTCTGCAGCACCATTTGGTCAGTGAATTTACCTCACTGGTGGCAGTGGATAGAAACCCTGATTTGAGTCGATTGGTGGCTTTGCAAAAAAGATCCGAACAAAATCATGAAGTATTGTCTCAGGCTAATTTTCCGCAAACAGCCTTGGGATGGAAAATGCAATTGCTTATTGGCTTATTTTTATTTCTTGTTGCTTTTGCATTAAACAGATACAATCATGAAAGTTAAAAAGATAATAGTTTTAGCCATTATGGCATTAGGATTTTGGCATGTAAGCGCATCGGCTTATATGCTTTCCAAAGCATGGTTGTCACAATATTTAATAACCCAATCGTGGCAACAAACCCTAGCAGACAAACAAAACCACAAACCCTGGTCATGGGCGGATACCTATCCAGTAGCAACCATAAACTTCCCACGCATCAAACAAAGCAGCGTTGTTTTAGAAGGCTCCAGCGGTCGTAACCTCGCCTTCTCCGTCACACACCTTAGCGCCAGCGGCATGTCTGGCGAAAACAAAACAATGATACTCTCAGGACACAGAGACAGCCATTTTTCCTATCTCCAAGACGTGCAAAAAGGCGATGAAATAACCGTGCAAACAACACAAGGTAAGTTCATCTACCAAATATCCGAACTGCGTGTAGTGGATAGCACAAAAGAACAATTGACCATAGCAAATAAACAAGAACTTGTCCTATCAACCTGCTATCCTTTTGATGCATTCATGGTGGGTGGTAATTTGAGGTATGTTGTTAAGGCGGTTAGAAAAACACACAGTTATTACTAATAGTATTCCCTCTATTTTTAATACGCTCCAAGTGATAAAACGACCAATTTAACGTTTGATTTAAAGGTGGTAATGGTGTTTTTAGGTTTATGCCGTGTTATAATAATTATTTATTAAATGTGTAATGTAAACATGAATAAATCCCTGATAATAATTTCATTAATTATAATAGTGATACTTTCATCAATTTTCATTTATGAAGCTGATGAAAAAGATACATCTTCATTTAAAAATTCTTCACAAAATACTGATGAAGAAACTTTGGGCAACTGGTATGATATTACTAAAATAAGAGGTGTAGTAAGGCATCTCGTTGAAGAAAAAAAATTCTCCCAACTTGAGGATATGGTACATCAAGCTAGAGTAGAAAAACTAAGATTAATAACTGAGACTTGGGTATTGCGAGACTTGTATAACGCTATTCCATATTCATTGGAAGATTACGATAGTATATACCAGCTTGTTGCTGAGTGGAGGGATCACTCTCCCGATTCAAATATCCCTGATATTATTGAAGCGAGAGCACTTTATTCTTATGCATGGAAAGTACGGCGCGAACATTCCAGATCAACAGTTTCGAATAAACAACATCTAGGTTTCAAAGATTATCTTTCAAAAGCATGGGATTCGACTATTCTTGCTGAAGAAAAGGGGCCTGTTGATCTAGAAGTTTGCACAATAAAAACAACATTATTATTTGTACTTTTTAGTGATAAAACATTAGCAAAAGAACAGTTTTACAAGTGTGCAAAGATTGAACCAGGGTATATTCACCTCTATATAACAACTGCCAATTATTTACAATCAAAATGGACTGGTTCAAACAGAGAACTCCTTGAATTTGTAGAAAAATCTGCCGATGATACAGCGTATATCTTTGGTGATGGACTCTATGCCCTTCTTGTGTCATCTCTTACTGATGACAACAGTAAAAGTTTTAGAATTTTTATAGAAGATGGAGGTATTTTTTCGTGGCAAAGAGCAATGAAAGGTTTTGATGATATTATTGAAAAAAATGGTAAATCTTCATATATTCTTCATATGTATGGATACTGTGCAATGCTTGCTTTTGATAACTATGTTTTTGCAAAAATATTAAAAGAAATTGGAATAGAGTGGGATGAATCGAAAAAAAACACTTCAAAAAAAAATCGTGGTATGAATATCATCTAAGAAAAGCAAATGCCTATTTGTAGTAGTTGTATGTTGGCTTACTAGATTTTAGGTTGTAGGTTTGGCGCCACCAAGCAGTTTAAAACTATTTGGTGGTCGAAATATTATTTGTTTGGTAAAATTATATCTATAGAGCTGAAAATTTATATATACGTCAAATTACCGTAAAGCATACACTGTTGTCAATAAATAACACAATCATAAGATTGCAAAAAAAGAACGAATTGAAGTTACACACTTCGTGTTATACTCTTTAAAAAGCCTTGGTTTTTCACTTCAGAGTCATCTCTAAATGGAAACTTTAACCCAGCTCTTCTTCTGTTTTATGACTCTGTTGTGTAAGCTTAACTTCACGTCTTTTCTCAAGCGTTTTTCTCACAGA
>JAMOMK010000006.1 GCA_027067055.1 Lysobacterales bacterium
GCATAACAATTATTAAGGTGCATTATGTTGAGATAACGCTTTTTTCTTTGAAAAACCATCTAGCTTTAAAACACCATATAATTAAGAGTCTGTAGAATAGCTTATATTTAATTTTAAAACAATCATAAAATTACATTAATTTATGTACTTTTTGCATTGCAAAACAAGCTATCTGTGCAATATGAAGTGGTAATTGTTGATATTACATTAATCGTGCACTCATTAATTACTCATCTCTGTATTACTTTGCGAAACTTTAAAGACCTATACGTCGTATACAACTTAACTAGGAGTACCTGTCAGAGAAAAGAAAATCCACTGCTGAAAAGCTGAATTTGGTACGGTTCCCTCCTGATTTTCGTTAAATAGAGTATTATAAGTGAATAATTTTTTTAGATTAAACTTGGAAACTTATGACGTGATATAAAGTACAAAAAAATGGTGGGCTCGGGCAGGATCGAACTGCCGACCCCCTCGATGTCAACGAGGTGCTCTCCCCCTGAGCTACGAGCCCCAATCTGAATTGGTATTTAATTGTAATGCCATAAAACAAAAACAAAAAACCTCGAAATCAAGGGATGATTTCGAGGTTGCGTATATTAGCTTTATGGATTTAACATTTCAAGTTATTTGTTATATTTGAGTGTTTTGTTTCGTTTATGCCTAACTATTTTTATTTCAATATCTTGTTGGTTCTCTGGTTTCAATAATGCTTTTAGAACATCTTTCGGTGCTTTTACTTCAGTTCCATTAATACGCTTAATCACATCACCTTCCTCTAGAGAAAATACATTACTCTGACCAATTTTCAACACCAATACTCCACCTTGTGTTTTGAAATAAGAAGATAAACCCTCGCTCAAAGTCGAAAGCTTAAAATTTTCACCTAATAAGTCAGAAGTACTTTTTCCTTCTGCTATAAACATATTTATATTGCTTAAGTTATCAGGGAAAACTATATTGATATCATCTTCATTAAAAGTGAAGTCATTACCATTGTTTGATACCATTACAGATATGGTTTTTGATAAATCACCTAAGTCATTACTTTTAAGCATTAATACTTTACTGTCTTCTGCGCCACTGATTACCACATCTGATGAGTCATTTTTACGTGCCTCAACTGCAATTACCTTGACTTTATTTTTTCGAATTAGCTCTAAATCAACGACTTCGCCAACTTGCCATTGAGTTAACTCTATGATTTCTTGAACATCCTCTATAGGCTGAGTTAAATCAACATCACCCATTTTTGTAATGACATCACCTGCTTGCATACCACCATCCGAAGCACCTGAATTCGCAATTACTGAGATAACATGCCAACCATCGTCTTTAATATTTGCCATAAATCCCATTGTCGCACTATTGTTTGAATCAAAATGTAATTTTTTAGCAATTATTTTTACTTGCTCATCAACTGAACCATCTTCGTCATCAGTTTGAATAAAAATCATTTTTTTCATCATTTGTCCGTCACTTGAGTTCAAGTCAAATGTTTTCATTTTGTCACTGGCTTTGAGTTCTGCTATTTCTTCAGCGCTTAGCTTTTTTCCATTCATTGTCACTGTTTTTGTAACTTTATCGCCATCGGTATTAATATTAACTTCTATATTATCAGAGCTGACGCGACCATCTTTAATTGCTATTGACATGGTGTCACCCACCTGAGCATTAATGCCTTCAAGGTGAATGATTTTTACATTTTCATCAGCCTCTAACTTGGCTATGCCTGCTTCATCAAGCTCAACTCCATTGACAATGACATGTTTTGTTACAACGCCATTATCATCATTGACTGTGACTTCAATATTTTTTTGATTTTGCGCGATTGTTGCAGCACTTAATGCTGTCAATAATAATGCACTGAGTATTTTTAGTTTAAATTTCATCTTCTTTACCTTTTAAATTATGTAGGGTTTAATTTTTTGATAATTTGGCTTTTGGTTTATTTTTCGCTGCAACAACACCAAGTTTCCTAATATATCGACTTTTGCTGCCATAAGTTCTGACAGTATTTTCTTATCTCTTGTATCCTCTATATCCTTATCAAGTTTTTCTAGCCACAGCTCCATGTTGGCAATTTTTTCTGTTATTACTGATCCTGCCAGTGTGAATTGTGGTGTTTCATTGGCAACAAGTTGTTCTAAAAGCATGGTTCGCTTAACCAACTCTTCTATCATATAATCTTTTTTATCTACGTCTTTTTGTTGAATAAAAAACAAAACGGACAACAGTATTACTGCAGCCAGCGACACCAAAGAAACCATACGGTGTCTTTTTACATAACTGTGTTTATGCAAACCTAATTGAATATCAGTAAAAATATCCTTTGGTAATTCTTTTTGGGGCAATTCATTAAGTTGCTGTGTTATATTTTGATCATTTAATGGCTTCATAACCACCACCTTTTGTTGTTAAATACGATAGAGCTAAGGCTTTAGCTCGCGATAAGTGCGTTTTTGAAAAACTCACTGTTTTACCATAATTGTCTGCTATTTCTTGATGACTTAAACCCTCTACTTCATACAACCACAAGATAGTCCGTGGAATTATTGGTAATTTGCTTAAAGCATATTCTAAACTTGACGTGACTTCTATTGAGTTGGGTGTTATTGTTTTTTCTTTAAAGTTTATATTGGTAATAAGTTTAGAATTTTTTTTAATATACGACAAAGACAAATTTATAGTTATTTTCCTTACCCAAGCACCAAATATTTTTGTCGATTTACACTGTTCTATTTTTGAGAAAACCTTGATAAAAACATCTTGAGTTATATCGAGTGCATCTGCTTCGTTATTTAGCATCCTTAAACATAGGTTATAGATAGAGCGACTATACAAATCATAGATTTTCCTTTGAGCATCTGCCTTATTTTTTTTGGCAGCGATAAAGGTTATTTCATCAATTGTTAATTCAAAATAGCTCACTCTTTTTAATCACTATATTAGTTGTTCACCCTAGTAAGACTACCAAAGCCATAAATAGTCGCAAGAAAATTTAATTTTAATTTATAAAAATTGCTTTTAACACTCTTACTTAGTAAGCTACTATCAATTAAAGAGAGCTTTGCATAACTCTTATGTGACTCCTACACTATTCTAGCCAGCCTATATGCAACAAAATTATAGAATTTATCAAATTATCATTTTAATTCTATCAATACTTATTACAAATTATTGTATGCTTTGGAGTTTTCATTATTTTAATATAAAACCTTATCCAAACAATGAAATTTATATCTTAGGGCTATCTTATTTAACTGTCTTAATAGTAACAGCATTTGTTGCAAGCAGCAAAAATTTAAAAGTTATTCACTCTTTAGCAGGCTTTAAAAAAACTAGCCTAAAAGCCATAACTATATCTCTATTTGTTGCTATTATTCTTTGGCTTGCAGATTATTTATACCAAAATTTCATTCTTAAAAATGACTTAACAATTGAAGCTAGTCAATGGTTTTTATTAAATTACAAAAATCAGACCATTACTTTTATAACAACGGTTATTATCGCACCAATAATTGAAGAAATATTATTACGAGGAATCTTATTACAATCATTGTGCCGATACCTTAACAAGCCACTGGCAATTATAGTAGTGTCTTTACTTTTCACACTACTTCACGACTCTTATGAACAGTGGCCCACTCTTTTTATCGCATCAACATTGTATTGTTGGTTGACTTTACGTTATAAAAGTATATTGCCAGCTATTGCTGCACACATTCTTAATAATGCATTAACATTTATGCTCTATAGAATGTTGGTTCTTTAAAAATGCTATGAAAAGTAGAAACTCTATGCCATCAAAAGTATTTGATTGGTAAGAGCTTGATCACAACGTCACCTCACTTGTATTCGGCTTTAAGCCAAACCACAGATTAAAAGCGCAAGCGGCTTGTTCAATCAACATACCAATACCATCGTATGTTGATTGAACACCGATAGAATCACAAAACTCTAAAAATGGTTCTGCTGCCTTGGCATAACTCAAATCGTAACAAACCGTTTCATCATGAAAATGCTGTGGCAAGAACTTAAGTGTTTTTCCTTGATGACCCATAGAGCTTGAATGAATAATTAAATCAAATGATTCATCTAATTCATTTAATTCATCAAAGCTCATAGCCTGGCAATTGTCATGGCTGGCAATTTTTTTAGCTTTTCCAACAGAACGATTGGCTATCACAATTTGTTGAGGCGATTGCAACAAAATAGCAGGAACAATTCCTTGAGTGGCTCCCCCTGCTCCAAGAATTAAGACTTTTTTATCTTTACAATCAAATCCGCAGCGTTTTTCTAAATCATTAATAAAACCAATACCATCCGTATTATCACCGTGCAATTGATTCTTTTTGTCACAATAAAGCGTATTGGCAGCATGAGCTTGTTGAGCTAACTGACTGTTATATTTAACATATTGCATGACTTGTTGTTTATGAGGTAGCGTCACATTTGCACCATGCCCACCTAACGCAAAGAATTCAGCAACTTTATCGGCTAACTTATCAGCACTCACATCAATCAAATTATATCGAATTGACAAATCAAACTGTTTGGCAAATTGCTGGTGAATTTGGGGCGACAAACTGTGGTGAACTGGGTGTCCAAATAATGCCAGTTTGTA
>JAMOMK010000007.1 GCA_027067055.1 Lysobacterales bacterium
CAACAATTTCAATCCATGGGAATATATTCGGTTTTGAATTTACGCAAACGCCATAGTGATAGGAATGAAGCAAGAAAAACAAAAATAAAACTCCATCATTTACGCTTAAGTGCCCGTAACCTGACGCAGGAGCACATTTTTCAGGCATTGAAAATTATTCACCAATCTGATTCACCAATCCTAATCCATTGCTGGCATGGTTCGGATAGAACAGGAGTTGTGGCAGCTGCTTATCGTATGGTTTTTCAAGATTGGAGCGCCGTAGAGGCCATTGATGAATTTAAAAATGGTGGGTATGGTTACCACGAATGGGCATTTCCAAATTTAATAGATTTATTGGAAGGTTTGGATGTTGATGATTTGAGAATAAAGTTAGATTTAGTTAAAAAACCTTAATAAAAATTACCCAACAAGTACAATAAAACTTAAATAAATACCAAGAGGAAGGAGAACTAAATATATATTAATGGCTTTTTGGTAAGATTTTTTCAGCTTAGTGTCTTTAATATTAACCCGCATGCTGTTAAGCCATATCAATTCCATAATTTGTAAAAAAACCACTAATAGAATAAAGACTGTAGAAAAAATACCCAGTAAATACGACCAATCTTGTTCTTTAAAAAAGTAAGCAATAGCTGCTGAAATAATGGCAAGTATGATGATAATCATTAAGGCTGTACGTAAAGGAGTAAAAGCAGTTTGTTTTGTATTAGTTGACATGCAAGGACTCTTGGATAGCTGATTAAAAGTGGATTTTAGCATACTATGATATGGGAATTATAGCGATGAGAAATATTAAACTCTTAATTTATATATTTCCAGTTTGGATATGCCACAACTTATCATAAACGCCTTTATCTTTAATCAGTTCTTGATGGGTGCCACTTTCAATAATGTTGCCTTTTTCAAGAACATGAATGCAGTCCGCTTGAACAATAGTTGAAAGGCGGTGAGCAATTACCAATAAGGTACGGTTTTTTGCAATGTGCTTCATCGAGCGTTGTATCGCTGCTTCTGTTTCGTTATCAACAGCAGAAGTGGCTTCGTCAAGAATAAGAATTGGAGGGTTTTTTAAGATAGCGCGTGCCAATGAAATGCGTTGACGTTGTCCACCAGAGAGTTTCATGCCACGTTCGCCGACTAATGTTTCGTAATTATCTGGCAGTTGTGCAATAAACTCATCAGCCTCTGCTAGTTGGGCTGCTTTTTGAATTTGTTCAAAACTTGCCGCATCTTTGCCGTAGGCGATATTGTCTCGTATGCTTCCATCAAATAAAAATATATCCTGTGAAACCAATCCAATAGATTCTCTTAACTCGCTGATTTTAATATTGTTTATGTTTATATTGTCAATTGTTATCTGACCAGTATTTGGACTATAGAATCGCAAGAGTAACTTCATTAAAGTGCTTTTTCCTGATCCTGTTTGACCAACAAAAGCAGTGACTTGTGATTTTTTTATGACAAGGTTTACTGATGATAAAACTTGTGGAGCTAGGTTGGAATAGGAAAAATCAACCTTTTTAAACTCAATATCCTGAGTCATATCGGCCGTTTGTGTGTTTTCTTCATCTCGAATTTGTATAGGCGTTTCCAATAAATCTAAGATACGCCGAACGGATGCCATTGCGCGTTCATATAAGTCCATGGTCACAGCCAATGAGGTAAATGGCCATAATAAACGCTGGGTTAAAAACACCAACATGCCATAAGAGCCAACAGTAATAACACCATCCAGTGCATCAAATCCACCAATAATAAAGGTGGCAAGAAATCCGGTTAAGATTGCCATGCGAATAATCGGAGTAAAAGCGGCGCTAACTTTTATGGCTTCCTTGTTGGCATTTTGGTAATTTAAACTGAGTTCTTCTAAGTTTTTTAATTCTTGTGGCTCACGGGTAAAACTTTTAATTGTTGCTATACCCATAATTTTGTTGCTGATAGCTGTAGCTAATATTCCAGTTTGTTTGCGGACTTCGGTATAACGTGGTTGTGCTTTTCTTTGGAAGAAAAAAGCGCCAAAGATGATCAATGGAATGGGTAAGAATGCAAAGATGGCAATTTTGGCAGAGATATAAAAGAAAACAGCACCCACGCCAATCACTGATACGATGACTTGGATAAAATCATTGGCACCGACATTTAAGAACCGCTCTAATTGGTTAACATCATCGTTTAGTATTGAGGTTAAATTACCACTGGTTTGGTTCTCAAAAAATGACATGTCCATGTGTTGCATGCGATTATAAGTATCCAATCGCATTTTATGTTGCAGGCTTTGGGCTAAGTTTCGCCATAATAAGGTATAGAAAAATTGAAACACTGATTCACCAACCCAAATAATAAAAGTCAAAACAGCTAAAACAATTAATTGGGTTTTTTGATCGGTATATCCAAAATAAGATAAAAATGAATCTTGCCCGCTAACAACCACATCAATGGCAATGCCGATAAGGATTTCTGGTGCAATGTCAAAGAGTTTGTTAATGACTGAACACATACTTGCTAAGCTTATTTGCAGTCTTAAACCTTTAGCGTACCGTAATAAACGAATAATTGGTTTACTATTATTCATCAATTTCAATATGGTCTGGGTGGTAGAATTGAATATTTTGTACCTGATAACTTAATAACTCAATCTTACCATCATAACGCTGAAAGTCTGATTCGTTGTATTCAAAAGCATAACTGCGATAAAAACCAAATTTACCATTAATGCGTTTTATTTTCATGGACTTCATCGAAATGGAGTCATCTAGCAGCACTCCATTTCTTTTGACTGTTTCACGCTTGGCATAGGCGCGTGCAATATCTCGTGCCTTACTGTTAGTGGCAAAAAATAGGATAAATAAACCTGTGAGTAGTAATAAAGGTATTTCAGTCATAAATTGGTTGCATTTGCTTTAGAAATTTATAGTATGGTAGGTCGCTTTAAAAATAAAGACTATTAGGTCATAATAAATTAAATAAATTCATACAAATGTAACTTTTAAGTATTACATTGGGTCTAGTTTAAAAAGTAAATAATTAAAACAAGGACTTTCATAGGGAAAGTTCTTAACAACAGGAGATTACATGAATTGTAACAAAGAAAAAACAATAGACAAATGCGTTATTGCTGCTCGTGGTGGTATGACTTTATTGTCTCAAGATGAAATTCATAAAATAATGAACATGGGCAAGGGCTCGGTTCATGCACTATTTAGAAAGTGTTGTTTAGCTGTACTAAATTGCGATGCAAAGGAAGACGATGCAATGGCAGTCTTGTCACGCTTTCCAGATTTTGATGTCAAACTGTTACCGCGAGAACGCGGTATTCATTTAGAGTTTGTCAATGCACCAGCAGCAGCTTTTGTTGATGGTAAGATGATTTCTGGTATTCGTGACTCAATTTTTTCAGTCTTACGCGATATTATTTTTCAATCATCAGAACATAATGATGGCAACTTTGACGAGTCCACGCTCTCAGGTATATCTAATATGGTATTTGAAATGCTTAGGCGTGGTGAAGTGTATCAGTTTGGAAAAGAACCCAATTTAGTGGTTTGTTGGGGTGGTCATTCTATCAATAAGGTGGAATACCAGTACACCAAAAATGTCGGTTACCAATTAGGACTACGTGGTACTGATATTTGTACAGGATGTGGTACGGGAGCAATGAAAGGACCTATGAAAGGCGCATCGGTTGGTCATGCCAAACAACGTATATTTGATGGACGTTATATTGGCTTAACAGAACCTGGAATTATCGCTGCGGAAGCACCAAATCCGATTGTCAATAAATTAGTCATTATGCCAGATATAGAAAAACGCCTTGAGGCTTTTGTTCGATTAGGACACGGTATAATTGTGTTTCCTGGCGGAGTTGGGACTGCAGAAGAAATTTTGTACCTTATTGGATTACTGTCACATCCAGCTAATAAGGAAAACCCGTATCCTTTCATTATGACTGGACCAAAAGAAGCTGAAGAATATTTTAAGCAAATTGATGCATTTATTCGTTATGCATTAGGTGATGAAGTCGCAGAACTTTATGAAATCATCATAGAAAACCCAGAAAAAGTGGCTAAACACATGATAGAAGGTTTGGAAAAAGTGAAGGCTTATAGAACAAAGGAACAAATCAGCTACTATTTTGATTGGGAATTAGTTATTGAAGAAGCTTTTAAATTTCCATTTGTGCCAACCCACGAGAACATGTTAAACCTTAATCTAAATCGTAATCAGCCTGTTAATGAATTAGCTGCTGATTTACGCAAAGCATTCTCAGGTATTGTGGCAGGAAATGTTAAAGAATTTGGACAAGCTCAAATTAAAGAATATGGTGTTTACAAAATCCAAGGAGACAAGGAGTTAATGGCAAAACTTGATGTGTTATTACAGTCTTTTGTTGAGCAGGGACGTATGAAATTACCAGGCAGTAAATATACACCAGTTTTTGAAGTATTGACTTAATTAAATAAACCCCAAATCCCGATATAGAAAGTACGATGTACGATGTACGATGTACGATGTACGATGTACGATGTACGATGTACGATGTACGATGGGGTGTAGCCTTTTAAGGATGTTAAAAGTTTCTAAAAGGCTATTTTACAAGGGTGTTTAAATA
>JAMOMK010000008.1 GCA_027067055.1 Lysobacterales bacterium
CAGATGTTGGGCATGATTTTACATCGGGTGGATCACGCGTACCATGGGCAAGTGAGCCTAAATGCCAATCTTGTCACACCGGTGATGCAACCAATAAAAACCACCCAGCAGGAGCCATTGTTGCAGCCGATGGCATTAGACTGATGCAAGCCTATACAAACGATGCCAATGCACCCATTCAATCACCTAATTCTCGCTTTGCTGAAAATGAAAGCTTGTATCGATTAAGTGGCAATAAAAACAACCAATCATCCAAACAAGGCCACGGTGGTATTATGTGTGAAGGCTGTCATGGTAGCACTCATGCCATTTGGCCCAATGAAAATGTCAATGCTAACGATAATGTGGCAGCTATTCAACTGCAAGGACACACAGGCACAATTACAGAATGCCGAACCTGTCATACTGAGTCCTTACGTTTAAGCCAAAATGGACCACATGGGATGCATGATGTCTCTCCTATCAGCAAAAATAATGGACAAATAGATCCTGATTTACGCCGAACCTATTGGAACCGAGAGCACGAAGATGTGAGTCGCTCAACCTGTAAAAGTTGCCATGGAATTGATGGCTTAGGTACGGCACTATCCAAAACAGCTGCAGACAGAACCTTGGCTTGTGATAAAACAGGTCTAAATGGTTGCACACGCGTGACAACCAGCTCAGGTAGAAGTCGTAAAATGATGTTTGTCCCCAAAGGCACGCCGATTCGATGTAATATGTGCCACAATAATAAGATATAAAATTTTGTTAAGGAGTTATTTACTTAAATAACTCCTTAACAATCCAAGCAGGACCAATCAGTAAAAACTGTAAATCTTTGAAAAATGAGGGTTTTTTGCCTTCAATCTTATGACCGATAAACTGAAAAATCCAAGCAATCACAAATAATACAAGGGCAATAGTTAATAAAGGCAGCCCTTGTTTTTCTAAAAAACCATTAAGTAATAAGCACAAAATACTAATAACAATCATTTGAATGGCAACTTTTAAATCCTTAGCTAAATAATAAAAACTCACCAATACAGTCATAACAACTGCTAAATTTTCAACATAAGGCAACTTCACCACCCAAAGCATGGCAGTAATTGTCCAAAAAATTACCGGTACAGCGACATAGTGAATTTTCTTATTGGTTTTATTTTGATGACTGCTTGCGTATTCATCTAATAATTGATTCATTGATTGGCTCATAATAATACTCTCTTTTTGCAGGTTATTACCATAGCCTTTTAGGGGTTGATTGGCAAGTATAATAATTTATTCTCATCTCCATGTTCATTGAGTTTGTGAAGAAACGCGATCATGTAGGGTGCGAACCTATGTGTCCGTCCGTTTACCAGCTTGGTTGTAAATTTAATGAAAATAATTTTACTATGCCCTAACAAAAGGAGCACACACAGGTGTTCTGCTACAGTGGTAATGAGTTTCATGGAATGGTTAAACACAAAAGTCGAAAGTGCAAATAATTGATTGATGAAACAAGTTTAGTGAATTTAAAAATCTCGTAAAACGCACGTAACCCATGATATTTGCGCATATAAAGGCACTTGTGCAAATATATCTCGAATTTTACGTAAACAAAGGCATAAAACCTTCTCTTTTAATTAAAAAGCGACTGTGATAAGATTAAAACCATGGAAAACAACAAAAATTTAAACAAATTATCAACGATATATGGCACTAATGCACATATAATAAGTTGTTAGATTTAAAAACAAAAAAGAGTCATCTTAAATGAGCAATGAAATTGTCATAACATCCCAAGATCAAGTAGTCACAAGCGTAGACCAATTTACTACCGGATTAACAACATATCTTGGCGAGCTTGGTTTACCTAATCAACAAGTTTTGGTACCTGTTACAGAGCGAACTAGAGTTATAAATAATCTTCCAGAAGTAATTACATTAATTAGTCCTGAACAAAAATCTACTTCTATCTATATTTCAAAATTTATAGCTGCATGTGCAGCAGGTCTATTTGATGCAGCATTAAATTTCATATGGGACGAGACAGTACTAAATCTTAGGAAAAAAGTAGTCCAATTTGATCTCGAATACTTTTTCGATAGTGTAATAACTGATGAAAACCGAAGAAGTAAATTAAGGGATGAGAACGATTTAGTTAAACTTGATGAGTGGGAATTGGTTAGAGGGTGTCATATGACCGGCATCCTATCTGATATCGGTTATAAACATCTAGACTATATACGTGATATGCGTAACTGGGCAAGTGCAGCGCACCCAAATCAAAATGACCTAACAGGCTTTCAGTTGGTTTCATGGCTAGAAACGTGCATTAAGGAGGTTATAGGTAAAGAGCCTGAAGGTCCTGTAATTGAAATAAAGCGATTTCTAGGAAGTATAAGAAATAATATTCTTACAGCTACTGATGCTCAACACATAAATGCCGGTATTGAGCATTTGCCAAGTGATTTAGGGACATCACTTCTTAGAACTTTATTTGGCATGTATACCGCACAAGATGCAGCGGCACAATTAAAAACAAACATCAGATTTGTTTGTCAAAAATCTTGGAATATGGCACCTGACAGTACAAAATATGAACTGGGTTTAAAATATGCTACGTATGCCTCTAATGCTGAAATAGCTAGAAAAGATTCAGCAAATGAGTTTCTTACTGCCGTTGGTGGGTTGCCGCATCTTCCTCAAGACACCTTAGCTGTAGAGTTGTCTGAAAAAATAAATAATCTTTATTCTGCGCACATTGGGTTTAATAATTTCCACAATGAGACGTCACATGCTCGTGTATTAGATTCATATGTATCATCAACAGGGGCTGTCCCAGACTCAGTTCGTAATCTATATGTTAAAACTGTTGTTATGAGTAAAATAGGTAATGGCCATGGGATATCTGTTATGTCAACTTCATATTACGATAATATGTTGTCAAAGTTTGGCGAATCTGAAATAAAAGAATTTGTAAGCTTGTTAAAAGACAGAGAATTTTCATCTCGTGTAAGCCTGTCATCATGTGGCGAAGGGTACAAAACTCTTGCTAATTATTTTTTACAACGAACTACCAATCAAATTTCTCAGCAGGCTTTAAATTCTATTGGTGCAGCAACACCCCAGCAATTACCAAATTTAGGTAAAGACACAAGGTATATTCAATTATTAGCTACTTACAACTGAAAAATCTAACAAATAGCTGCACCGGACAATTCAAAGCGGCACTTGTTTTGCTAAAAAAGCAGCAAAAACGTGCCACTTTAAATTGCCGGTGAGCAAAGCGTTATGCAATAAAAGGATTGACAACATGAGCATGCAAAATTCGAGTAAAGAAAAAACTTCTCATTACATCGTAGCATGGGTGGTAATGGTATTAGTCAATAATATTATTGCTACTATTATTTCGACTTTACTACCAAAAATGTTTGGCAGTTATCTGCAAGAAGCATATTTTTGGCATTATATTTTAGCGCCAATTTTCGCATTAACCCCAATAATAAGCTTTTATCTAACATATCAAGTTTGGTTTTCACACTTAAACGGTTGGAGAGTTCTACCATGGCTGTACATCTTAGGCACACTTGGTTTTCTAGGTAGTACGGGAAATTCTCTACCAGTTATAAGTAAACTTATTGGTCAGCAATCATCAGACACATACGCTCATATTTCAGTTGTTGCGTGGTTTGTATCACTCTATATTATTAGGAATGTAATCGTAGAGAAGTCAGGAAAAATCAAATAGAAATGCATAACGGTTAAGGTTAGATTGTGTGAGGCACGAGCCACAATCTAACCTTAACCGTTAGAGACGAGGTTTTAACCTCGCTTTTTTTTGTTAAAATTATAAACCATAAATACAAATCAAGCTATATGGTCATTTGTGCCTTTATAAAATAATTTCAATTAAAACTTATGGGACTAAAGTCCCATCCCCGAATGGCACTTAATTAAGGTTTAACCTATTGATAAATAACGTAATAAACTTAACGGTTTAATTTGTAGTTGCTTAATAGAAGAAACTTGAATGGGGCGTTGGCTTTAGCCAACGAAATAAAACCAAAGGTTTTATAATTAAGTTGACTAAAAGAGTGTGAAAGTATTCTGATGACGAGTAAAAATGGCATAGATTTCACTACTTTTACTGCGTATCGTCCATAATACTTTCACACTCTGTAAAGTCAACTCCCCAAAGGGTCTTTGCCTTTTTTTAAATATGTGATATATTTCAATAAATTAGATCCGTATGCCCGCTTGAGTAAGTACCATTCGTCTCATCCCCAATGAGTTATTTCAAAGTCTCGGAGCTTGGGAGCGAGCATAAAAACCCACTAAACAAACTCTTCCCCAGTTATCAATTCATAAGCTTCATGGTATTTTTGTGCGGTGGCATCAATAATATCTTTGGGTACTTTAGGGCCTGGTGCAGTTTTGTTCCAATCTAGGGTTTCGAGGTAATCGCGTACGAATTGTTTATCGTAGCTTTCTGGGCTTGTGCCGATTTGGTACTTTTCTTTGTTCCAGAATCGTGAAGAATCTGGGGTTAAGATTTCATCCATTAAGACTAAGTTATTATTCTCATCCAAGCCAAATTCAAATTTTGTATCTG
>JAMOMK010000009.1 GCA_027067055.1 Lysobacterales bacterium
AAAACATTTGAAATTATAATTAAACCTCTCTATACTGCACAACCTCAAAGCCGGCATAGCTCAGATGGTAGAGCAACTGACTTGTAATCAGTAGGTCCGCAGTTCGACTCCGCGTGCCGGCACCATATAATTTAAAAGAGCTCTCTAAGCTCTTTTTTTTGCAAAAAAACCTGTTAATTACCCTACTATAGTTCTGCTTTGTTTAAGCTTTTTTTAGCCAGAACATAAAGACATCATCTTTATTTTTTGTCTGTACTATGGAATGACCAAATCGTTCACACCACACTTCTAAATCTAAATCGGTATGAGGGTCTGTTGCTTCCAGTAACAGAATTTGCCCTTGTTGCATTTGGTTAATATTGTGTTTAGCCAATAATAGAGGTTGCGGGCACTTCAAGCCTTTGGCATCAACAAATTTGTCATAATCTCTGTTCATGTGCGAATTATATCTGATAAAATGACCGAATGAATAAACAAAAAATACATATACTGGGAATTTGTGGTACTTTTATGGGTGGATTGGCAGCTTTGGCTCGATCATTGGGTTATACGGTCAGCGGTTCGGATAAAAATGTTTATCCACCGATGAGTACCCAATTGGAAAATCTGGGAATTCAGATGCACCAAGGCTATGACGATTCTGTCTTGGATGAAAAATTTGATGAGGTGGTCGTTGGCAATGTCATGACCCGTGGAATGCCAGTAATTGAAACTTTGTTACAAAACCCACAGCATTATTCATCGGGTCCCCAGTGGCTAGGTGAGCATTTGTTGCGGCATAAAAAAGTGTTTGCTGTGGCTGGAACCCATGGTAAAACGTCCACCTCCTCGATGTTGGCATGGATTCTTGAAGACAATCAACAAAACCCAGGTTTCTTAATTGGTGGGGTGGCTCAAGACTTTGGTGTTTCAGCACGCAATACCGATGCAGAGTCTTTTGTCATTGAAGCCGATGAATATGATTCGGCATTTTTTGATAAGCGTTCAAAATTTGTCCATTATCATGCAAATATTGCTATTTTAAACAATCTAGAATATGACCATGCAGATATTTTCCCAAATTTAGATGCCATCAAAACGCAGTTTCATCACTTTGTCAGAACGATTCCAAATAATGGCATGATTATTGTGAACAATGATGATGCCAATTTACAAGAAGTGTTGGCAATGGGTTGTTGGACGCCTGTTTTGAGCTTTGGATTGACCGATAAGGCGGATATTTGGGCAACAGCAATCAGCCCTGATTATTCCGAATTTGAAGTTCAATACAACAATATAAAAACTTTGGTCAACTGGGGTTTAACTGGTCAACACAATATGCTCAATGCCACAGCAGCTATTGCTGCAGCCTTGCAACAAAACATCAGTTTAACCGATGCTGCCAAATCTTTAGAAAGATTCCAAGGCATTAAACGCAGAATGGAGTTTATTGGCGAAGCACAAAGCGTTAAAATATATGATGATTTTGCCCATCATCCGACAGCTATTGCAATGACTATTGATGGTGTAAAAAAACAAATTGGTAATAAGCAGTTAATCGCTATTTTTGAACCCCGCAGTAATTCCATGTGCGCAGGTGCTCATGCGCAGGCATTACCGCAATCATTAAAAGGTGCAGATGTTGCGATAGTGATGAGTTATCCCAACCTGAGCTGGCAGGATAAAGTTATTGACCGTTTAAAAGAGCAAGGCGTTGTTACCGTCGATTCAGTAGATGGTTTAATCAATTTTTTGCCTGATTTGTGCGAAAAAGAAACTACGGTTGTGTTTATGAGTAATGGCAGTTTTGATAATGCCCCAAGACGATTCTTAAAACAATTGCAATGCTAGTTGCTTTCAACAAACCTTACCGTGTTTTAAGTCAGTTCACTGATGAGAATGGTCGACAGACTTTGTCGAACTTTATTAACATTAAAAAAATCTATTCGATTGGTAGACTCGATTATGATTCAGAAGGTTTGATGTTGTTAACTGATGATGGTCAATTAAAAAATAAGTTAGCTAATCCCAAGCACAAGGTAGATAAAGTATATTTGGTTCAAGTTGAAGGTATAGCAAAAAAGTCAGAATTGGATCAACTAAAAAAAGGGGTAAATCTTAAGGATGGAAGAGCTCAAGCGGTAAACGTAAAGATGTTATTAAAACAACCGGCTTTTGTTTGGAAGCGAGAGCCAGCTATTCGGCAAAGAAAAAACTCTCCTACTTCGTGGGTTGAAATCACCATCAATGAAGGCCGAAATCGTCAGGTTAGAAGAATGATGGCGAATGTAGGCTTGCCCGTACTCAGGTTGATTCGTTTGAGTATAGGTGACTATAAGCTAGATGGCTTATCTTTGGGTACATACAACATCCTGTGAGAAAAATAATTCACATTGATATGGATTGTTTTTATGCAGCAGTTGAAACCCGTGAAAATCCGAGTTTAAAAGGCAAGCCTGTTGCTGTTGGAGGTAAGCCAGAAACGCGTGGAGTTGTGGCAGCTTGCAATTATGAAGCCCGCGCTTTTGGTGTGCACTCGGCGATGCCAATGTCACAAGCAATTAGAAAATGCCCTGATTTAATTATGTTACCAGTAAATATGTCCTTATATCGACAAGTATCTAAAAACATTCATGAAATTTTCAAACGATACACTAAAACTATTCAACCCTTATCTTTAGATGAAGCATACCTTGATGTGACAAACTGCTCTTTATTCAGAGGAAGTGCGACGTATATCGCTAAAGATATAAGAAATATAATAGCTACAGAGTTAAAACTTAATGCATCTGCGGGAGTTGCCCCAAATAAGTTTTTAGCAAAAATTGCAAGTGATTGGAACAAACCAAACGGGCAGTTTGTGGTTCACCCAGATGACATTGATTTTTTTGTGTTAGAGCTGCCAGTTAAGAAAATATTTGGAGTCGGTAAAGTAACTAACAAAAAGATGTCTAAACTTGGAATAACAACTTGTGCCGACTTGCAAAGGTATTCTCAAATTGAATTGATTAAACTATTTGGCAAATTTGGAAAGCAGCTTTTTTTTCTAGCACGTGGTCTTGATGAAAGGTCTGTACAAACAACAAGTATACGCAAATCTTTAAGTATTGAGGATACATTTATATCTGACAAATTGACATTACACGAATGTATCGATGAAGTAGAAGAACTCTATCCTAAACTAGTGCTCCGGTACAAAAGTAATACTAAAAATAAAACATTGCCAATAAAATCCTTATACATTAAATTACGATTTGATAATTTTAAAACAACAACTGCACAACAAGCCTCTAACGGTCTTGATAAGTCTATCTTCAAAGAACTTATTGCTAAAGCTTGGTACCGTTACGAGCGCCCTGTTCGCTTGATTGGGCTTGGCATTGAGTTTTCTCATGACATTGATTATGGGCAGTTAAAATTACCTTTTAAGGATTCATTAGAGTCGGGGAATGCACTTTAGCCCATTGAGTTTGTTATTTAAAACTTTATCCTTCAATTTTTTTGATGTCAACTTATGAATATTGTTCTGTTTTCTTTTGGCTTTTTCCATCGACTAAAGTCGATGCCCCAATAGATCTGATGATTGAGTTTAGTCGATGCCCCAATTTGTGTTTACGCCATTCTGGGGAATGGACTTTAGTCCATTGATTTTATTACTGATTAATCATACATGCCATAAAACCTTTTATCTGCATCCTTTAAGTTTGCTTTTACTGCATTATGTTTGATATAGTTATAGGTTAGCTGAAAATGTTTTTCATCCCGAATCACCTTATCAAAATAATTACTATCCCATAGTGTGCCTTTTCTTTCCAGTATTTTATTTATCTGGAATGATAAACCACCTTTTAGTTTTTGCATGATTTGTTCCAGTTGTTGATTTTGCTTAATAAGAAGATGTATGTGGTTCGGCATAATACTAATGCAAATAAGTTTATAGTATTTTGGCTCTAAACTTTTTGTATAGTCATGAATTAGGTCAATCACTTTTTCATTAAGCAATCTCCCGACTTCTGATTTATCTAAATGCTTATCAATTTTTAATTGCTTTTGTGATTCTGAATAAGTGTCATTATCTTTTAATCTCAAAATATAATCATCAACACTATTTTTTGTTCTAAAAGTTATAAATTGGTAAGTGTTTATTTTACTATAGTGATGTAATCTTTTTCTCATGCTCAGTCCTTGTATTGGCTTTATTTTCATCGACTAAAGTCGATGCCCCAGTAAATTGGGAATAAACTGAAGTCAATGCCCCAACCGAACTGGGGAATGGACTTTAGTCCATTGATTTTGTAGTTTAATAATCATAGTGTCAGCTAATTATACATCCCAAATGTTTTTTGCCTTGTGTTTCTTTTATCTTTTTCCATCGACTAAAGTCGATGCCCCAAATAGGAGTGGGAATAAACTGAAATCTATGCCCCGGTAGTGTAGCATTGATTTTAGGGTATAAAAAAACCGGCAACTAGTGCCGGTTTTTTTAATCTTACTTTGTAACTAAAGTATTATGCTCTGCGACGGAATGCGAAGAAACCGATTAGACCAAATCCTAAAGTTAATACCAAGTAACCCATCATG
>JAMOMK010000010.1 GCA_027067055.1 Lysobacterales bacterium
AAAGAGCTAGGGGAATTCAAGATACTGAATATTTTAAGCTTAAAATTAGACAGTCATCTTTAAAAGATGACTCGTCAATGTTCTATGCTCAGCATCCTTTTTTACTCACCTAAGCGGTGAAGAGCCAAAACTAAAGTCACCTCATTGGTGATGAAGCTTTTTCTGGATTTTCTAGGTGCATCAAGGATTTGTGCTATCATTGTATTTCACTATAGGGATTAGGGTTATACTTTAAGGAAATAGGCAAATTCACTGTTCTTTGTATAGCCTAATGATTCATATAAAGCTTGAGCGCGCTTATTGTCAGCAGAAGTTTCCAGCCCAATGCCTTTAGTGTGAGTTTGGATAGCGTGTTCTTTGGCTTTATTCAATAACAATGTGCCGATACCAGATGAGCGCAAATTGGGTGAAACAAATAAATCATTTAAAATCCAACTGCGTTGTACTGAGACAGAAGAAAAATTGGGAAATAACTGGGTAAAACCTAAATAATCACCTTGTTCATTTATAGCATAAAAAATAACACTTTCTTTATTATCAAAACGTTCGGTAATAAACTCCAGTGCCAACTCATAATCATTGGCTTGCTTATAAAATACCCGATAGGCATTAAAAAGATGGGCAATTTCTTGCAAATCTTTTTGCTCAGCTTGTTTAATTTCAATTGTCATTCTTTCATCACTTTTACTTGCCACTCTTCTTTTAAAATACCATAACGAATACTATCATAATATTTTCCTTGCCACAAACGACATTTCCGCATACAAGCTTCCTGTTGCATACCGAGTTTTTCAGCCAACTTCATCATGCCAATATTCGCCGACCAAGTAGTTAAACCTATCCTGACCAAGTCCATTGTGTTAAATAAGTGATTAATCCACAATACCAGCGCTTGCTTGCCGTAGCCTTTGCCCCAATGTTCTGACTCATAGATACAAAGCCCAATCTCTAACCAATTCGACTCCTCATGTTCCCAATAATAACAGGCATCACCAATTAAATCACCATCAAGAAAAATCCCTGTCCTATTGGATAAGTTATGCTTAACCACAAACTCATCAAGAGCCACCCGCTTTAACGGAAAATAAGGAGCGTTAAGCTTTTTCCACTCTGGATCTTCTTCGTCATAAATAAGATGCCAATGTTGTATTTTTTCAAACTTATTCAGGTCTTTAAGGCTAATCACTCCTTTCTTCATTTATTCAAACCCATTTGAAAACATATTACAACTGTAACCTCCATCATTAATAGTCCAATTATAGTTGTTAACTAAAAGCCAACGTGCACCAACTGCTAATGGATCACAATACTGAGTGGTTCCAACATTCAATGATAAGCCAGCATTAACATTTTGTCCTGCAAAATTAATGAGGATATCATCGTACAATGGTGTAGGTATCGATATACCATAAAAAGCACCATCTATATTAAGAAGACTACCAATATCCCATTTATCAATATCAATTGGAACATTTGTAGAGCGATCGTAAATATGAGACATATTAGTGACAGAGGAGGTATCCCACTCACTTGTATCTATTGATAAATTTTGCGACCAATTTAACATATAGCTCATATTGGTCACTGATGAAGTATTCCAGTTACTAGTATTAATAGTTGTATTTTTACTACCTTCAAACATTGTAAACATACTCGTCACAGATGAGGTATTCCAACTACTAGTATCAATAGAAAAGTCTACCACTCCTTTAAACATACCCGTCATGTCAGTAACTGATATTGTATCCCATTGGCTTGTATCTAAAGTTAAGTTAATACTTCGATCGAATATATGCTGCATATCTGTGACTAGCGAAGTATTCCAACCATTAGTTGCAATAGATATGTTCTGGCTTCTTTCAAACATATGTTGCATAAATTTTAAAGAAGAAGTATCCCAGTTTGATGTATCAATTGTTGCACCAACAGTTTCTTCAAACATATATGCCATGTTCTCAACTAGTGAAGTATCCCAATCAGTTGTATTTAAGGATATACCATCATAATTACCACTGAAAATTGAGTACATGGTAATGACAGATGAGGTATCCCAAACACTTGTGTCAATATTAATGTTTTTAGCATGCCTAAACATAAAATTCATATCAGTTACAGATGAAGTATTCCAATCACTTGAATCAATTAATATATTATCACTGATGTAGAACATATCACTCATATTAGTAACAGATGAGGTATCCCAACCATTACTGGTTATTGATGTATTTATACTGTATTGAAATAAACTATTCATGTCTGTTACTAAAGATGTATCCCAGCCTGATGTATTAACAATTAAATCTTTACAACCATAAAACATCTCACTCATATTTGTTAACGAAGAGGTATCCCAAAAGCTAACATCAAGACTAACATTCGACAATCCGCTAAAGATACGACTCATATCTGTAACTGATGATGTATTCCACGAGCTAATTTTTAATTCTATATATTCCAAACCATTAAACATTCCATTCATGTCAGTTACTAAGGATGTATTCCAAGAATTAGCATTGAACCGTGTTATTCCAGAGCTTTCAAACATTTTACTCATATTTAATGCTGATGAAGTGTTCCAAGAGCTAATCTCAGGATTTGCAAAGCGTGCACTTTGAAACATATTCTGAAAACTAGTCACTTCAGAAAAATCAGGACTATCTGAAGCTGAAATAAGCATTTGATTAGCACCTCTAAATGCATTTTTCATTGATTTCCACTGACTAGTCCCCCAGTTATTTAAGAGCAAAATTTTTACTCTATCTGAAGGACTTTCCCCAAAACTAATTGCAGGAAACCCCATACCAGTAGAATTATCATGCTTTATTGCAATGATATGAGTACCATTGGAATTATAGTTACATGTGTAATCTGATTGCACGGCTGATGCCTCTAACACACCATCGTTGTCACAATCAATTGAATAGTTATATCCACTTATTGCAAAGTTTGTAGCAATAGTAAAAGAATCTCCCTGAATGGTTATAATTAAATCATCTGGATTAGTATTTTTACAATACTTTCCTAAGTCACTAATGCTCCACCCTCTATTAATTAATATTGCTCTGGCATTTTCTGCTGTTGTACTGCAGTATTGAGAATAACTAGCATTTAAAGTTACATTATTTATGAGGCTGTCTTGTGACAAGTTCAGCAAAAAAGAGTCATACTGAACTGTAGGTATTATCATTTTATCAAAAGCACGATACATATTGCTTAATTGAGGCAAATGCCATTGACTAATATCAAAACTTACATTTTTAGACTCCGAAAAACTAAAACTCATGTCTTCTAAGGATTGTAGATTCCATATACTGGTATCAATTTCTATATTAATTGCTTTTCTAAATATATCTCTCATTGTAATTACAGATGAAACATCCCAATCACGTGAATTTATTGATAAGTTTACTGCATAGGTAAACATTAAATTCATTGAATATACCTGAGAAAAATTTGGTGTGTCTAAAGCATTGAAAACAATGTTTCTTGCTTTAAAAAACGCATAGTCCATATTTTTCCAATGGCTAGTACCCCACTGATCTAACGAAATAAATTTCCTAATATCTGTATTTGGTTTAAAATAAAGTGCAGGAAAGCCATCACCCGTCACAGCATCGTGAATAATACGAATGGTGTATATACCTGCTTGCGCATAATCACAGGTATAAGCACCCGTTAAACCACTGGCCTCAACAATACCATCATTATCACAATCTACTGCATAGTCATAAACCTCATCGGGATTAATGGGTAGAGTAAATTGATTAAGATTCGAGACACCATAGTTATCTGATTTTATGGTGATTATAAAATCATCGGGTGATGCATATGTGACTTGTGTGAAAGCAATTAATATTAATAGTGCCGACAGGTTTTTCATAAGGTATCCATATTCTAGTGACGTGATTATAAAGGGTTTATTCTTATCTGACAAGATTTGAAGCGTAGTCTAAACCACGAATTCTCATAATTTTAATTTCATCTTTTACTGTTAAAATTAAATATTGTTTTCAATAGCGCAATAATCAACTACATGGCTATGTACTTAACTCCTGTTCCACCTTTTAATATGTGGTTAAGTATTTTAGGCTATTTAGGGTTGTTGGCTTTAGCCAACCTTTTCAAATATTGACTAAACTCAACAACCCATTTGAATTACTTAAAAGTAACACACTGATTTACAATAAATTTTATAACATTCTATGGCTCTTCACCGCTTATGTGAGTAAATAAAGGATACGAGTACAAACTTAATCTACTGTAATATAAGGTTTACCACAACTTTATAGCCAGAAGAGTAAATGAGTACAAGTATCCCCAAACATATTTTAGGTATAAACGCCCAAGTACTCATTGTTGATGTAAATCCATCTTATTAGATTGTTTTAATGATAACAGATTTTCCTTAAATTCATCAGGTTTTTGTCTGAAAATTTCTGGTTTCAACTAACACCACAATTCCTCATCAGTTTCATCGGTAAACCGTGCGACCACAAACAACCAATCGGATAAGCGGTTTAGAAACACAAGTAACAGAGGATTAAACTCATGAGTTTGGTTGACTGCTACCAAAGTACGCTCAGCTCGACGGCAGATACTGCGAGCCATGTGAATGCGTGCGGTAAGTTCACTGCCTGTTGGTAAGATAAAGTTTTTGAGCGGTTTCAGCTGCTTATTGTAGTTTTCGACTAGGCCTTCAATTTCTTCTATGGCTTGCTGTGAAATTAATATTGAACCCTCTAGGCACAAGTCTCCACCGACATTAAATAAATTGTGTTGTAAGTTATTTAATTCTTTGTCTAAGTCTTTGTTATTGCACACCACTCTAGCCAGACCAATGGCACTATTAAATTCATCAATTGTACCAATCACTTCAATTATTTCATCTGCTTTGGAAACCCGTTTATTACCCATTAAACCTGTTGTTCCATCATCACCTGTTTTGGTGATAATTTTACTTAATCTATTACCCATAAAATGTCCGATTTTATTTGTTTATCGCATGAACTTTTAGTATAGTTCACGCAATTTAAAATTAGCAAGAGAGTACGGTGAAAAAAACTTATTTACACCAAGCGCATATTGATGCTGGCGCAAAAATGGTTGATTTTGGCGGTTGGGATATGCCAATCAATTATGGTTCTCAAATTGAAGAACACCATGCTGTGCGACAGGACAAAGGCATGTTTGATGTTTCACACATGACGATTGTTGATTTAAAAGGTCCTGAATCTGAATTATTCTTACTTAAAATTCTTGCCAATGATGCTCGAAAACTCACTGATGGCAAAGCACTTTATAGCACCATGCTAAATGAAAAAGGCGGAATAATTGATGATTTAATCACTTACAAACGCGGTGATAACAATTACCGAATTGTGGTTAACGCTGGTACGCGAGAAAAAGATCTTGCTTGGTTTGAAAAACAAATCAAGACTTTTGATGCCAGCATTACAGAACGTCCAAAAGTTGCTATGCTTGCTGTGCAGGGTCCCAATGCTATAACCGCATGCCTTACCGTTTTACCTACAGATATTGCTACAACGTTATCAACTTTGAAAAAATTCTGTGCTATTGATGATGAAGGTTATTTTATTGGTCGTACTGGTTATACTGGTGAAGATGGTGTTGAAATTTTAGTACCCGAAGACAAAGTCATTGATCTTTGGAATAAGTTAATTGAAGCAGGTGTTAAACCTTGTGGTCTTGGTGCTCGCGACACTTTACGTTTAGAAGCGGGCATGCACCTTTATGGTCAAGACATGAATGAAGAAATAACGCCTTTAGAATGCGGTCTTGGATGGACTGTTCGAAAAGAGGATTTTAATTTTATTGGAGCCGATGCTTTAACGGCTTTAAGAACCCAAGGTATTACAAAGAAAATGACTGGCGTTGTTTTAACAGAACGTAGAATTTTACGTCACAATCAAGAGTTGGTTGATGAAAATGGTTTAACTGGTATAATCACCAGTGGTTCGTTTTCTCCTTCAGCCGAAGTTGCCATTGGCATGGCTATTGTTGATAAAAACATGGGCAAGAATGTTAAAGTTAAGATTAGAAAGAAAGAATTAGCTGTTAAATGTATAAAATTGCCATTCGTACGTAATGGTAAAGTATTAATTGAAAAATAAAAGAGAACTATTATGAGTTATGTACCTGATAATTTTAAATACGTAGAATCCCATGAGTGGATTGAAGTCCTAGACAACGGCAATGTCCGCATTGGTGTCACAGAACATGCACAAAGTTCATTAGGTGATATTGTTTTTGTTGAATTACCTGAAGAAGATTCTTACGCAACAGGCGATGAATGCGGAGTGGTTGAGTCGGTTAAAACAGCTTCAGATATTTTTGCGCCGTTAACCGGAACTGTTGTTGCAGTTAATGATGCTTTAGAAGATGCGCCTGAACTTATTAATGAAAACCCATACGATGATGGCTGGATTTTTGAAATGACAGTTGATAATGCTGATGAATTAAAAGATTTAATGACAGCAGAAGAGTACCGCAATTCGATAGAAGACGAAGAGTAAATTAATTACTTTGATTTAACTACAATATAAAGAGAAAATACATGCCATTTATACCACATACCAGTGATGATATAAAAAACATGCTTGATGCCATTGGTGTCGAAAAAATTGCAAATCTATTTGATGAAATTCCAAAAGAGTTACTTATCGATGGCTTAACTCACGTGCCTTCACAAATGAATGAGATGCAGGTTTCACGTTTTATAAAAGACAAATCACGTGTTGACCATTCTTTAAAATGTTTTGCTGGTGGTGGTGCCTATGAACACCATATTCCTGCTGCTATTTGGCAATTAGCCACTCGTGGAGAGTTTTATACCGCTTACACGCCTTATCAAGCAGAAGTTTCGCAAGGTTCATTACAAGTCATTTACGAGTTTCAAACCATGATGGCAAAACTCACTGGCATGGAGGTCAGCAATGCATCTATGTATGATGGTGCATCGGCTTTGGCTGAAGCTGCTTTAATGGCTGTAAGAGCCAACCGTAAATCAAAATCTAAAGTCATCTTAGTTCCACGGACTGTCAACCCAGTTTACCGCGAAGTGTTACACAATATCGTACACAACCAAAACATTAAAATAGTGGATGTTGATTTTGATACTACAACGGGCAAGGTTAGTTTGGAAAACCTGTCTCAATACAGTGACGAAGACATCACCGCTTTAGTTATTCCACAACCGAATAATTTTGGCATATTTGAAGATGTCGATGCTTTAACCGATTGGGCACATGCCAAAAAGACGTTTACCATAGCTGTAGTCAATCCTACTTCCCTTGCTTTACTTAAAGCACCGGGTCAATGGGGCACAGATGGTGTTGATATTTGTGTTGGTGAAGGACAACCTTTAGGCGTACCATTATCATCAGGCGGTCCTTATTTTGGATTTATGACAACAAGACAAAAATATATTCGCAATATGCCCGGTCGAATCGTTGGAGAAACCACTGATTTAGATGATAAACGTGGTTACACCCTCGCCTTTCAAGCCCGTGAACAACATATTCGACGAGCAAAAGCCACGTCAAATATCTGTACCAACCAAGGATTAATGGTCACGGGTGCAACTATATATATGGCATTATTGGGTGAAAAAGGCTTAAAAGAAGTAGCCACTGTTTGCATGCAAAACTCTACATACCTGAAACTGAAGCTTAAAGAAGCAGGCATCCATGTTTTATTCGACAGCCCAAATTTTCATGAACTGGTTATACAAACTAATAAAAATACACAAGAAATTATAGATGCTTTAGCTCAGCAAGAGATTATAGCAGGTGTTAATTTGTCTAACTTTTATCCCGAGTTTGGTAACATAATGTCAATCTGTGTAACTGAAACAAAAACTCAGCAAGACATTGATAATTATATCAAATCTTTATGTGACTATTTAGCGTATTAATGTTTAAATTCAAGGCTTTGATTATTAAACACTAACTCCGAAGCAATACTTGAAGATATATCTTATTTTTTACATGAGCTTATATTAACCCTGCAGTATATTACTGCACTACAGAGGTATATGCATAACTAAAAACGGTGGGAATGTAGCCCACATTGGCTATTTTTCCTCTAAAAACCAAACTATAGAATGGTGGTTAGTCATTTTTTGGATTTGCTAGGCGTGCTAAGGGCTTGTGTTCTAACCGTGTTTTCTATATCGGGATTTGGGTAGTTTATAAAGCCAGAAAATAAGTCTAACAAATAAAATCAATTCGCTTGGGTAAACATTTCAATGCCATAGGCGCAACACCAAGTAACTCACCATCCATATCAATGGTCACTTTTCTGTTATCTGTTGGTTCTACGGTAATTTCTTTAAATCGATGGTAGCTAATATTGGGATGTATCAGCTTTTGGCATTTTTTGAGGTTGCCAAGATTCTTTAAATAATCATATAAGCTAATATTACCAACAATTACTACGGTGAACATGCCATCATCAACTTCCGCATCGGGTGCAATACCTAATGAATTACCAAAATATTTGGCATTGGCTACGATTAAATTGAGTGTCTTACCACTCCAAATAAAGTCTTCGGCAGTTGCTTTGAGCTGGCATTTTTTATAGGTAGCGATCGTTGCTGTAATGGCAAGAAAATAAGTTAGTTTACCACTGAGCCATTTGGGCATTTTGGATTTTTTTTGTACCACTTCTCCTCCCATACCAACATCGGTGACATTGATGAAAAAACTCACATCTGTTTTATCTTCAAAAGTGTGGTAATTAATCCAACCAACATCAACCATTTTTGATGAATTATTGTCGATATTATTGATTAAGGTCTCAACACTTTCCTCTTGATTGACTGATTTGATAAAATCATTACCACTACCCGCAGCATAAACACCGACTTTTATTCTGCCAATAGCATCCCAATCATAATCATCAATCCCTTTGCCATTGCCTTGTTGGTAATAAGAAATAACCCCATTAACGCCCTCATTGAGCGAGCCATCACCGCCAACAAAGATAAAACAATCAAAACCTGCATCTAAAGCTTTATGGCACAAGCCCGTAAAATGCCCTGCATAGTTGGAAATAAATATTTGCGAGTCATAAGCAGAAAATTTATTGCCTATAACATCTTTGATTTTTTGAAATTTTCGAATGGAGCCGTTGATTAAGATTGCAATTTTCATAGATAAAAGTTTAAATAATTTTAACGTATTAGTCTAGCATTAAAATGAATAAACAAAAACGCATCGAAATATTTGAACGTTTCAAACACATCAACCCACATCCAACCACAGAGTTGGAATATTCTTCTCCCTTTGAATTACTGATTGCGGTCATTTTATCTGCGCAAGCCACAGATGTAGGTGTTAATAAAGCCACTTCACGCTTGTATAAAATAGCTAACACACCCAAACAAATTTACGATTTAGGTCTAGAAACACTTAAAGATTACATCAAGACCATTGGCTTGTTTAACACCAAAGCTCAAAACGTAATGAAAACTTGTAAAATTTTAATCGACAAACACAACTCCATTATTCCTGACAATCGTAAAGATTTAGAGGCCTTACCTGGCGTTGGTCGCAAAACAGCTAATGTTGTTTTGAACACAGCATTTGGTCAACCCACTATGGCAGTTGACACTCATATTTTTCGCGTCTCAAGACGCACTAAAATTGCTCATGGTAAAGACGTTTTACAAGTGGAAAAAAGCCTGTTACGCTTAATCCCTGAAGAATACCTGATGGATGCTCATCACTGGCTAATTCTTCACGGACGTTATACCTGTAAAGCGCGCACACCAAACTGTCAAGAATGTATTATTGCTGATTTATGTGAGTTCAACCAAAAAACCTAAACTTTTTTAGTTGATTTTATAACCTAATAAGGTTATAAAGATAATTCAATTCATGTAAAGAGAATTATCAATGATTAGCGTACCTGTAAGAAACTTTGTGGCAATACTATTTTCCCTGTTAGCATCATCGGCTTGCGTAGCGAACCAACCATTAGAAACCGCCACAAATAGAGGTATTGTTCCAGTTTCGCACTTTGATATATCACCTCCACTAAAATTCATTGCACCCGCAACACCGCTGGCTAAAATGCAAAAAGGTGGCCTTATGATTGACCCCAATGGATTTGATAAAGGCAGTTATGGTGTTCAAGATGTTGATTCTATAGTTCAAGAGACAAAAAACATTAATACTATTTCACCTGTTGCTAGTTTTGATGGCATTCCTAATGTTGCAGGGTTTTCACCACCAGATCCAGTGGGGGCTGTGGGTTTAAATCATTATGTCGTCATGACCAATGTGCATTTTCAAATCTTCAACAAAGATGGTTCTACAGCCATGGCCGCAGCCGCAAACAACACCTTATGGACTGGATTTGGTGGAGCTTGTGAATCACAAAATGCGGGTGACCCAATAGCATTGTATGATCAAATCAATGACCGTTGGTTACTTTCTCAATTTACTTCTAGTGCAGTAGGCGGTGAATTTTTCAACTGCGTTGCACTGTCTACATCTGGTGATCCAACAGGCACATACTACCGCTGGGCATTTACTACTGGCAGTAATTTTCCAGATTACCCTAAGTATGGTATTTGGTCAAATGCTTATTTAATCAGTACGCGTGAATTTGCAGGCAGCAGCTACGCAGGAGTTGGAGCTTATGCCATTCATAAAGATGACATGCTCAATGGTGTTGCTGCACCACGAATGATTTCATTTTTTGCAAATAGAACAAACCCTTTCACTGTTGGTGATGGTCTTTTACCTGCTGATATTGACGGCAACACCTTACCTCCTGCTGGCGCTCCTGCTTATTTTGTCGGAACTCAAGATAACGGTGGCCCATATAGTGCTCCTTCTGATGCTTTAAACTTATGGAAATTTGTTATTGATTTCGATACACCTGCCAACTCAAGTTTTACCTTAACTGATGTTTTAGCTATTACACCTTATGACACCATATTTACTTGTCCAGGCGGAGGTAGAAGTTGTTTACCACAACCTGGCACCAGTAATTTGATTGATATTCAATCTTATAGACAACGCCCATTGCATCGTTTAGCTTATCGCAATTTTGGCACACATGAATCCTTAGTGACGAATCAATCTGTTGAGGCCGAAGTTGGTGTTGCTGGTATTCGTTGGTGGGAGATTCGCAACCCAAATACAACCCCAATAGTTTATCAAGAAGGCACTTATGCCCCCGGTGTTACTGATGGAACCGACCGATGGATGGCCTCAGCTGCTATGGATGGTGAAGGTAACATCGCATTAGGTTATAGTGCAACAAGTACAACAGTTTTTCCAAGCCTTTGGTATACAGGAAGGCTTGTTGGTGATCCTTTGGGACAAATGACTCAAGGTGAAGGATCGATTGTTGATGGCGGTGGTTCACAAACAGGCAATCAACGTTGGGGCGATTATACATCTCTCAATATAGATCCAGTTGATGACTGTACCTTTTGGTATGTCAATGAATATTATATTACAACAAGTAGTTCTGGATGGCAAACTCGAATAGGGGCCTTCAAATTTGATGAATGTGGAACTCCTGGCTTTTATTTAACAACAACACCAAGCAGCCAGAGTATTTGTACCGCTGATGATGCTGTATTTCAGGTAAATGCAGGTTCTATTGCTCTCTTCAATAGCCCTGTTACTTTAACTACCTCAGGACAACCTATTGGTTCTACAGTAAACTTTTCCTCTAACCCAGTAATGACATTACCCGGCTCAACCAACCTAACAATTAGTAATACCGCTGCTATAACTGCTGGAGTGTACCCTATTGACATTAATGGAACAGCTACTGGAGCTGCTAATAAAACCAAAACTGTAACACTAACAGTATTTGATTCTCTTGCAGATCAAGCAATATTAACTCTGCCAGTAGACAGTGCAGTTAACCAAATTTTCAGACCTGATTTTACCTGGACTGCTAATAATGCAGAGTCTTATTTATTTGAACTTGCTACAGATAATAGCTTCACGCAAATTGTTGAATCTATTACAACAACAGCCAATGCCACCTCAATTTCAAATGATTTAAATTCCAATGCAACTTATTATTGGCGTGTTACTGCAACCAATGCCTGTGGAAGTGGTACGGTATCTGCTGTTTTCTCATTTTCAACACAAGCTGCACCAGGAGATTGTGCAAGCGGTTTTAATACAGTAAGTACATACGCAATTGATTTTGAAAGCGGCAGTGCTGGCTGGAGCTCTCAAGGAACGGGTGATACATGGCAGCTATCAACAGTCAGACCTCACAATGGAAACAGCTCATTTCATGCATTAGATCCTACTACAGTCAGTGATCAAGAGTTAATATCTCCAGAAATAACACTCCCTGCTGGTAACAGTAATTTAACTCTCCAATTTTGGAATTATCAATCAATGGAATCTCGCAATGCAACCCAATGTTGGGATGGCGGAACGTTAGAGATATCTACAGACAATGGTACTTCTTGGTCACATATTCCTAGTTCCAAAATGTTAACAGACCCTTATAAAGGAGCAGTTTCAGGATTAGGTGGTACTGATGGATGGTGTGGAGATCCGCAAGATTACATCAATTCTGTAGTCGATATTGACAATTTTGCAGGTCAAATAGTAAGATTCAGGTTTAGGCTTGGCTCTGACACATCCCAAGGGCGCGAAGGTTGGTATATAGATGATATTAAGGTTCAAAGCTGTTCACAAGCAACACCTGAAATTACTGTTACAAAAACTGCAACCATTACAACTGACAATGGCTTCTCTGGAGAAGCTGACTTAAGTGATGTTATCACTTATAGCGTTAGTGTGGAAAACACAGGTGGTGTCATATTAGACACCTTGGTGGTTACTGACTCAATGGTCGGCATCTTAACCTGCACACCAACAGCTTTAACCCCAGGTGAAATCGCAACATGCACAGATTACACCTATAGTGTTCAACAAACTGATATAGATGCAGGTGGCACACTTGATAATAGCGTCGATGCTATGATGACTGATCCATCAAATACCTCAACCTATATGAGCAGTGCATCGACTCATACGATAATGAACTTTTCTTTGTTTAAGGATGGTTTTGAATAGTTTGTACTGACTTAAACTAACTCACCTAAACGACAAGGCACAATTTGCCTTGTCGATTTAAAGGAGGAGATAGCAACTTTTAAATTCAGCACACAAAGTTGTACCTTAGGGTTGATATGAATAACTACAGATATATTAACCAACTAATTGCTAATTAATTTATGTCATTTCTCTTATAACTTTATACCCAAATCCCGATATAGAAATGCGCTTGATAGTGCAAGTAACTGATGTGCATAGGAAATCCAGAAAAACTAAAGTCACCTCATTGGTGATGAAGCTTTTTTTGGGTTTTCTAGGTGCATCAAGGACTTGTGCTAGCATCGTATTTTCTATATCGGGATTTGGGTTATAAGCAAAAATCAAATTACTAGAATAATACTCGCTATTTCTATGGCTTTCCTAGACTTTTAACATACAACTCACTTATAGTGCGCGCCGCTCGTATTAACTCTATCTCAAACGCTTTTCGCTCAACTACTAGGAATAATCAATTGATATCTACTGCTAACATCACCATGCAATTCGGCGCTGAGCCGCTTTTCGAAAACATTTCGGCAAAATTTGGACAAGGCAAGCGCTATGGTTTGATTGGTGCCAATGGTTGTGGTAAATCAACTTTTATGAAAATTTTAAGTAGAGAATTGGCACCGACTTCAGGCAATTTAACCATAACACCAGGCTTTACCGTCGGCACTTTGAGTCAGGATCAATTCGCTTTTGAAGAGCATTCGGTGATTGACGCAGTGATAATGGGCGATGCAGAGCTATGGAAAATCAGCCAAGAACGCGATGCAATCTACGCAAACCCAGACATGAGCGAAGCCGATGGCATGCGCGTGGCGGATTTAGAGACACAGTTTGCTGAGATGGATGGTTATACCGCAGAAAGCCGAGCGGGTGAAATATTGCTAGAGGCAGGTATTGCAGAAAGTTATCATTTCGGTCTTATGTCACAAGTCGCACCGGGTTGGAAACTGAGGGTATTACTGGCACAAGCATTGTTTGCCAATCCTGATATTTTGTTACTTGACGAACCAACCAACAACTTAGACATTCACACCATCAGTTGGTTAGAAGGTGTATTGAATCAGCGTAAATGCACCATGATTATAATTTCTCATGACAGACATTTCCTTAACGCTGTTTGCACTGACATGGCCGATATTGATTATGGCGAGTTACGTATTTATCCCGGCAATTACGAATCTTTTATGGCTGCCTCTTCACTCATTCAAGAACAGTTACTCTCTGGCAATGCAAAAAAAGCTGCAGAGATGGAAGAGCTACAAGGATTTGTTAATCGTTTTTCTGCCAACGCATCAAAAGCAAAACAAGCTAGTTCTCGTGCTAAAAAGTTAGAAAAAATTAAACTAGACGAAGTTAAATCATCCAGTCGAAGAACACCAAACCTTTCCTTCAAACAAGACAAGAAACTTCATCGCCAAGCATTGGTGCTAGAAGAACTGGCCGTGGGATATGACGGCGGCGACTTGTTTAAAGGCGGCAATCTAATTTTGGAAGCAGGAGCCAAGCTGGCAATAATTGGTGAAAATGGTGTCGGCAAAACCACCTTATTGCGTTGTCTTATTGATGAACTACCTGCCAACCAAGGCATTGTGAAATGGTCAGAAAACGCCTGTTTTGGCTACTGTCCGCAAGACAGCACAGTGGATTTTGATTGCGAACTATCGTTATTCGATTGGATGTCGCAATGGCGCACACCCAAACAAGATGATTTAAAGGTTCGTGCCATGTTGGGTCGACTTTTATTCAATGAAGATGATTTTAATAAAAAAGCCAAAGTGTGTTCTGGTGGAGAAAAAAACCGATTATTGTTTGGTAAACTGATGATGAGCGATATTAATGTGCTAATCATGGATGAACCAACCAACCACATGGATATGGAAGCGATTGAAGCATTGAACAATGCCCTAAAAGAATGGGATGGCACTCTACTTTTTGTCAGTCATGACAGAGAATTTGTTTCTTCATTAGCCACCAGAATTGTCGAAATCAAAGATCATCAAGTAATCGATTTCCATGGCACTTATGAAGAATACCTTGCCAATCAAGCTTTGTACTCTTAAAACAAAAAAAGTAAATATGTGCAGTCATATCTGTAACGGTATTATCTTATTAGGGGGTTATGAGTTTAGTGTATTAGGAGTTTCTTTGTCTATTGAGCTCTAAACTTTTTGGCTTGCGCCACAGCTTTGCTGTTTAAGGAACACAGAGATTCACAGAGTAGGCACGGAGTTACACAGAGAAAAATGGATATTTAAAAGTTTTAACGCTGAAAGAAGCGGCGGTGAAACCATCCGCTTGCTTGTTTTGTTAAGTGTTGTTTACGCACGCTCTTTAATTTCGTGATGCTTACCCATATACCAAATATGTAGATACTCGGGGTCAATTCGAATTTTAATTGTTGGTTCACTGACAGTTGATATAACATCATACTCATAACCTAGCGAATCTGGCGGCTTAATTATTTGAGCCACCCCAGCATCGAAACGAATGTGATTACCTTGCTCGCATTGAAGGCACAGACACCAAATAGTTTTTCGTTGCGGCCACGAATAAAGGCTTGCTTCAATAGCATGCTGAACCTCAAAACCCTTGCTGCAATGGATACACTTAACAACTTATTATATGTGCATTATTGCCATATAACGTTGTATTTTTGTTATTAATTTCAATAACTTTCATGGATTTAATCATATCACAGCCCTTTTCAACTTAAAAGATAAAACCGTAAGTGGGCATACCCACCTTATTTGATTCTGTAATCCACCCAAAAAAAGTAGTGTTTCAAAGCTTTACTCATTACATGCATTTATTTTTTTAACACTGTGGTATGATTCATTAAGAGAGCTAAAAAGTAAAGCACCAACAAATAAAAGTAAACTAGAAAATGTTAATCCTACAAATTTCAATTGGTTTTCAGTATATGTAAAAAATGCAATAACAATGACTAGCAAGGCAAATAGACTAACAAACCAACTGAGAATAGTTACACTCCATCTACCCAAATGATTTTTCCAATTTAAAATAATTTTGATTTTGGAACCATCAAGCTTATATAGAGAATATGCTATTTTTAAATCATACCAACTAATATCATTTTGATGCTTTTGATAAAATTTCAGTAAGGCTGAACGCATTTCTTTATTTGCATAAATCCCATAGTATTTTTTAAATGTATACTTTTCAATATACTCTTTGATTAATTCATTTGATTCTTTAGTTAGTTTTTCACTTTCAAGAAGATTAAGAGCTTGATCAATATCTTTACTTTTTCTTTCACTGAAATGAGCAAATATTTTGAATGGCTCTTTTTTTAAAACATAGATTATTGCTAGCATAATAAAGCCTACCCAAATATTACCTAAATTTACACTTTCTATTAAATGGTCTATCAGTTTATTCATTCACCATCCTCCTCTAACTCCTTGCTCACCAGTAATTTAAAGATGCACACTTTTGCTTTTATATAACAAAACAAGTACGCTTTAAACCGTAAGGTGGGCTTGCCCACCAATTTAATACTATTAATTTATCGGAATTTCTTAAACACTGATGGTGGTTAAGCCAAGCTTACTAAATTAAATCTTCATACGAATTAACTACGCAGAACATGGTAAAGTGAAAAAAGAAGCTAATTATAATCTTTCGTTTAAGATTTTAGCTTTCTCGGTATCAAACTCAGATTTCGTTAGAACACCAGAGTCAAGTAGTTCTTTTATCTTTTCAAGATTATCAAATTTTGAGTTGTGACTATTACCATTTCCAAGTTTATCCTTTGTTTTTATTGATTCACTTTTAATGATCGTTGTACCTTCACCTGATTTAAATGTTTTGTAAGCGACAAACCAAAATAAAGGCAAAGTAAAAATCCAAAAAGGCACTATTAACCCCAAAACAAAACAAACTACCGTTGATATTTTTATTGTGTCTTCATTACCAGATATTACAGGCTCTGAGTGATTCTCTTCAATTTTCATTATAGTAACACTCCTCCCAAAAATAAATAAAACAACTTAACATATCTGTATTCACATGGTCAATGAGTTGAGCCAACAAAATCGATTCAGGTCTTTAGGTTACTTGTAAACTTTATTCAAAGCCCTGTGCTATAATCTCGCTCTTTTATCAGGTTAAGATTCATTGGAAGTTGTTCAATTAAAAGTTAATAAAAGCCAAAAAGATTTTAAAATCAACAGTCCTTTTGAGCCAGCAGGTGATCAACCTACTGCTATCAAGAAATTGACCGAAGGTTTTGAGGCTGGGTTAAAGTCGCAAACATTGCTTGGCGTGACTGGTTCTGGTAAGACTTTCACTATTGCTAATGTTATTCAAAATGTACAAAAGCCAACCATGGTGATGGTGCATAACAAGACTTTGGCTGGGCAGTTATTTAATGAGTTTAAAGAATTCTTCCCAGATAATGCGGTAGAATATTTCGTTTCTTATTACGACTATTACCAACCTGAAGCTTATGTGGCCGCATCAGATACTTACATTGAAAAAGATTCATCCATCAACGAATATATAGAGCAAATGCGCTTATCGGCAACCAAGTCTTTGATGCAACGCCGTGATGTGATTATTGTTGCCACTGTTTCGGCTATTTATGGTTTGGGCGATCCACAGTCGTATTTGCAAATGGTTATTCCATTAAAAGTTGGTCAAACAGTTGAGCAACGCGCTTTTTTGCATCAATTAACCGAACTGCAATTTACCCGCAATGACTATGAACTTGCCCGTGGGACTTTTCGTGTCCATGGCGAAGTTATTGATATTTTCCCTGCTGAGTCTGATAAATTGGCTATTCGGGTTGAATTATTTGATGATGAAATTGAAAAGTTAAGCTATTTTGACCCATTAACAGGCAAAAAATCTAGTAATGAAAAAGAACTGACCATTTTTCCAACTAAACATTTTGTCACTCCACGAGACAGAATGATTAATGCCACGATTACTATTCGCGAAGAATTGGTTGAGCGTTTGAAACAATTAAATGACGACAATCAATTGGTTGAAGCACAACGCTTACAACAACGCACCAATTACGATTTAGAAATGATGATGGAGCTGGGGTATTGTTCTGGTATCGAGAACTATTCACGTCACTTTACAGGATTGGAAGCTGGTGACCCACCACCGTGTTTATTTGATTACCTACCTGATGACGCTTTGCTTGTCATGGATGAATCGCATGTGAGCATTCCTCAAATTGGTGCCATGTATAAAGGCGATAGATCTCGTAAGGAAAATCTTGTTAATTATGGCTTTCGTTTACCTTCGGCATTAGATAATCGACCGCTTAAATTTGAAGAATGGGAAGAACGCACACCTCGAATGATTTTTGTGTCAGCCACGCCTGCCAAATACGAAGCGGATAATGCCTCGCAAATCATCGAGCAAGTGGTGAGACCCACTGGTTTACTTGATCCAGAAATTGAAGTGCGGCCAGTTGGCACTCAAATTGATGATTTACTATCCGAAATCAATAAACGAATAAAAGTTCAAGAACGTGTTTTAGTCACAACCTTAACCAAACGTATGAGTGAAGATTTAACCGATTATATCTCTGAGCATGGCATTAAGTGCCGTTATTTGCACTCGGAAATTGATACCGTAGAACGCGCCGAGATTATTCGTGATTTACGTCAAGGTGTTTTTGATGTGCTTATTGGTATTAACTTATTGCGTGAGGGTTTGGATATGCCTGAGGTTTCATTGGTGGCAATTCTCGACGCAGATAAACCTGGATTCTTGCGTTCAGAGCGCTCTCTGGTACAAACAATCGGTCGAGCCAGTCGAAATGAAAAAGGCAAAGCTATTTTGTATGGGGATAAAATCACCCCTGCGATGGAATATGCCATTGGTGAGACCAAAAGGCGGCGTGAAAAGCAAATCGCATTCAACAAAAAACACGGCATCACACCAACCACGGTTATTCGTAAAATTCATGACCTCAAAGATGGTTTTGTTGAGTCCACCACAACCGATGACAAGCCACTGTTTAAAGTAGCTGAATCAGAAGGAAAATACAATGTTAATTCGCCTAAAGATTTGGCTAAATTAATTACTAAACTTGAGAAACAAATGTTTGCTCATGCCAAGAATCTTGAGTTTGAAGAAGCCACTAAATTACGCGATGAGATTGAGCTCATCAAAAACACTCAGTTTATAGGAAGTTAACCAAAGCTAGCGATGCACACTAATTATCAGCTTTTAAACCTAAACTAAGAACTTTATCAGAAAGTTATCAGAGTTTTCTCAGAATTCAAAAATTCATTTTTTGTAAAATAAAGTTTTACTTATTATGGAAAACAACTGATGAAGATAATAAACTTTAAAAAACCCTTAATCATTATTGGGCTAATCATTAGCATAAACATTTATGCTAGCAATACAATTTGCGATGCAAGTGGTTGCGTTATTACCGTTGACTGGTCGATTGATGAAGAACCACAACATAACCTGCACACCTGTGACTATACACAAGGTGCTGCAACATTCTTTCCCGACACAACTGGACCTGGAGCTGGAAAATGTACATTTAGACGTGCTTTACGTGAAGCTGGAGCACGTTCTGATAATAATGCCTGCCCAGGTTGTTCCCCTATCTTAATCCGTTTTACTGGACTTAATGGCACCGATGGCAATGCAGATGATGCCAACTACGATTCTGCAAGTGATCAATGGGTATTGCCTATGAATAGCTCTGGAACGGCAAGTTTTTATGGTTTAGAGCCGCAAGCGTTAGACCTTGTTGGAAATATAACCATTCAAGGACCCGCTATAGATGTCTTGAACGGTGAAATGCCAACCATAATAATTGATTCAGGAACAACTTTGGACATAGAACTTAAATTTGTTACCATAGAAAACTTGGGGTTTATGGGAGGACAAAGTATTCATTGGAAACAATCTGATGGTCTTTTTACCAATAACACTTGGGGATTAGCTCCTGATGGAGCATCTATTGAGTTTGATGACATGGTAGGAAATACTGATAATTTAGCAGGCAATCATGCTATCTTTACCACGCTTTTTGCCGATCGTATGACAGTAGATGGCAATGTCATGACAGGCGCAAGCACTTTTGCGGTAGAAATTAATTCGGGCACCTCAGATGTAAAAATTATCAATAATTTAATCGGCACAAGAATCGATGGCAAAGTTCCATCAGTACCAACCAACCTTAACTGTAGAACATTCACCAATATCAATCCAGTAAATCCACCAATTGACCCAGCAGAATGGTTTGGTGGAGCAGGAATTTCAGCCAGTGGGACAGGTTTACTGATAGAAAACAATGTTATTGCTGGATTACAAACTATTCACAGCACTTTTTCCACACCTCCAGAAGCACTAACCGTTTTTGGTCGGTTGCACACCGTGCAAAATAATATTATCGGTAAAGATTTAACAGGCAACGAAGTCGGCGTTTGCGGGCAAGGCATTAAACTATCAACTGCAACAGATTCACCAGAGGTGCATAATGGACATATGATAATAGACAATGAAATTTACTTCCCAAAAAATGGCTTTGAGAATACCAAAGGAGCTATACTGTGGGGGGATACTCACGTCAATGGCTTTAAAGATGGGGGCAACACCATTCGCCGAAACCTTGTAAAGACAGGTTTAGAAAAATACATTGAATTTAGTGGCAACCTAATGAGTGTACAAAAAAGCTTTGAACCAGCGGTGATTTCATCAGTTAGTGGTGTGAATATAGCGGGTCATTCGCACCTAAGCAATATTTTTGGTGACCCAAGTCCGTGTCCAAACTGCATAATAGATTTTTATCAAGATAATGGTAACACAGTAATGGATGCTTTAGAACATCTTGGCTCGACAGTTGCTGATGGCAATGGCGACTTTAACTTTACCTTAAGTGCGCCTTTAGCCAATGGTTTTGGCATTCGCACAACTAGCACCACAACAGCTGATAACATCATCCCAAGCACATGGTCTGGGACCACTTCAGAAATGTCATCTGAAGTTTATGGCATTAGCATTTCAGAATTAATTTTTAACAATGGTTTTGAATAAAAGCATTATCCAAAAATCAAAATATTAACCCTGAAAAACCATTTTCAGGGTTAATAAAATGTAAAGTTCACTCATCAACACAGCAACTATCAAAAACTAACAAAACCCAATGAAACCACGTGCTATTACACACTTTATAGGGTTTTAAAACCCTAAGCTCAGAACTTTTCAGGAAGTTATCAGAATTTCATCAGAATTCAACTCACCTATTTCTCTATAATAAGTACTACATTTATTTAAAGGAAACTTAATTAATGAAAAAATATACAGTTATTTTCATGCTGATGATTCTTAATACATCATCAGCCCAATTTGTTATGAAAAAACACACGATTAACAGCGGTGGTGGCAATACCATGTCAGGTGGCAACTTTACATTAAAGTCTAGCATTGGGCAAGTCGATGCCAGCAACACCATGACAGGCGGTACATTTGGATTAACTGGAGGCTTTTGGCAACCATCAGCACCGACCAACACAACAGAATTAATTTTTAGCAACGGCTTCGAATAGGGGAAAACCATGAAAATCATACAAACTTTATTATTTACACTCTTTTTTATCAGCACTAGTGCTTTTAGTATACCAGCTGGTAGTGGCTTTAGTTACCAAGGACAACTAACCGATGGAGGCTCTCCTGCCAATGGCAATTATGACATTATCATCGATGCTTATAAGCTATCCTCTGGTGGGTCGGTGTTAGCAACACAGTCTTTTATAGCCGTCACTGTCAGCAATGGTTTAATAAGTATTCCGCAAGTTGATTTTGGCGATGCTCTTTATGATGGTGATGAAGTGTGGCTGGAGGTTTCAGTCAGAGTTACTGGTGGTGGTCCATTTACTCCTTTAATTCCGCGCCAACGCATGGCTGCAGTACCTTATGCAGTGCAAGCAGAGTTTTTAGCTAGTAATGATGCAAGTTTTGGCGATGTTCTTTTTCATAATGGCATGAACTGGATAGCAGAGCCATTTAATACACTATCCAAATGGATTGTTTCAAGTGTCAATGATAACATGCGTACCAATGGCATGGTTGGAATCAAAACTAACCCATCAGATACCTTACATATAGTCGCACCAATAGGGGGTGAAAATCCATTTAGGGTGCAAGTTGGTTCTTCAACTAAATTAAGGGTCAATAACGCCACAGGTGGTGTGTCAATCGGAGCCAACTCCACTCCTCCCATAAATGGTTTATATGTTTCTGGTGATTCCAAACTCAATGGTAATATCACACAACCGGCCTCTGCAAATGGTTTGGTTAAATACATGGTATCTGCTTTTTGCACAAACGGGTCTATTGGAGGAATCTTTACTGGCCCAGCTTTAATCAATCAATCTGTCAATAATGTTAACCAAGGAGTTATTACTATTTCCGATGGCTCTAGTGCTGCCGAATGCCTTATAAGTTTCCCCTCCGAGATTAGGTATTGGCAAACATCTGTAATAGGAACTGACCGTAATGCAGGAGTAAATTGCACCGAGTATAGCTCCACTAGTTTATACTGTTATGGCGTAAAACCAAGCAATGGTAATCGCAAGGTTGTCAATTTCATGCTAACAGTCTATTAACGCACCATGCGGCAAAGGTTCAATACCGAAATAATGCGCTAAAGTCTGTCCCATATCGGCAAACGAGTTTCGTTTGCCGATATTTTTTGGCTTGATATTTTGTCCAAAAAACACCACTGGTACATGTTCACGTGTGTGGTCTGTTCCTTGAAATGTTGGATCACAACCGTGGTCGGCTGTTATTAAAGCAATATCGTCTTTGCCCATTAATTCTTCTAGTTCCGGAATACGCTTATCAAATTCTTCAATAGCACTGGCATAACCTGCGACATTGCGGCGGTGTCCAAAATGGCTATCAAAATCAACAAAGTTGGCAAAGATAAGTGTTTTGTCATTTGCCACTTTTAACTCATCCAACATGGCATCAAATAATTCCATATTGTCTTTACCTTTGACGCATTTGCTAATTCCTCGACCTGAGAAAATATCATTGATTTTTCCAACAGAGACCACTTGACCACCTTGAGCGGATAGTTTATCAAGCAACGTGGGTTCAATCGGAGGTGTAGTTAAGTCGCGGCGGTTGGCGGTTCTGACAAATTCTTCAGGTGCTTCACCCACAAATGGGCGTGCGATTACACGTGTTATGTTTAACTCTTCTGTTAAACCTTTAGCAATGGTACAGATTCGCATGAGTTCATCCAAACCAAAGTGTTTTTCATGTGCTGCAATTTGAAATACCGAATCCGCCGAGGTGTAACATATTGGTTTGCCCGTTTTGATGTGTTCTGCTCCCAAGCGTTTTATGATTTCGGTTCCGCTGTCGTGGCAATTTCCTAATATCCCTGGCACTCCAGATAATTTAATAAAGTCATCAATTAAAGGTTTAGGGAAACACGGCGTAGTTTCAGGGAATGTTCCCCATGCAAAAGGCACAGGCACTCCAGCCATTTCCCAATGACCACTGGGTGTGTCTTTGTCTTTTGAAACTTCCTCTGCATGACCATAAGCACCCTGCACTTTTATGTTTTCATCTACACCTGCCATTGGAGTACCACAACTACCAGCTAAAGCATGGGCCAATCCTAACCGTGTTAAATTTGGAATAAGTAAGGCTCCACTGCGTTGCTTGGTATCGCATTTGCCCTCAAAGCAGGCTTGAGCGATATGCCCTAAAGTATTCGTTCCTTCATCGCCGTAAAGATTTGCATCGGCACTGGCACCAATACCCAAAGAGTCCATCACTAAAATTATTGCGCGTTTCATAAATTTTCTTCAACCAAAATATCTGGATATTATAAGACCTTAACTTATTTAAACCAACCTATAAAAATATGAATTTATTTTTGAATTTTCAAGACTTGTTTTTAAAAAAATAAATTCTTATATTGAGGTCGTTCAATTAACTAATAATTTATAGGAGAACTTAATATGAATACAAAGAAAACTTTAACCTCAATTGCTTTAAGCAGTTTGCTTTCAATGGGAACAATCTATGCAAAAGAAAGTCAAACCGCACAATCTGAAACACAAAAAAGTGTGCAAAAAAGCATTGATCAAAAAACACAGGACATTGCCAAGGATAAACGAGATTCATTAGAAAATGACGCTGTTATCGCCTTATCAAAAACAGCTGAAGCACTTAATGCTCTTGACAATAATGACTCAAAACAAGCACTGTCACTATTATCAGAAACTATTGGCAAATTAGAAGTTGTTGTTTCAGCCAAACCTGAGCTAGCATTGGCTCCTGTTTTAGTAAATATATCAGCATACGACATTGTCATTGATTTACCCAGTATTTTAGAGGCCCAAAGGGTTGCCACACATTTACTGATTGACGGCGAATTTCAACAAGCCAGAAAAATCATTGAACCCATACGTAGTGAAATGGTTGTGACCACAACTTCTTTACCTTTAGCGACCTACCCTGATGCGATTAAAGCTGTCGTACCATTGATTAAGGACGGCAAAAATGAAGAAGCCAAACAAGCTTTACAGACAGTAATAAGTACTGTAGTTGTTGACGAAGAGGTTATCCCCTTACCAGTATTACGCGCACAAATGCTACTTGATATTGCAGAAACAAAAGCTAAAATCAAACGCAGCAAAATAGAACAAGGTGAATTAGATGAGTTATATGGTGCTGCTATTTATCAATTAGCCTTGGCAGAAGCTATGGGTTATAGTGATGCACAAACGTATGCAACATTTGCAACTGAAATTAAAAAAATTCAAGCAGAGACTAGCAACAAGAAAGTTAGTACAGGCTTTTTTGATAAAATAAAAGAAATGTTGAATGGCTTTGGGTCTAGCAATTCATCCGATAGTTAACTTAACGCAAAACATCATATTTAATATTTAATATTTAATATCTAATAACAAAGGTGTCTAGAAATGGGAGGCACCTTTGTTAAGAAACAATTACTTTTATTACTTTAGGTGATAAGAGCGGCTGTTCAGAAACATTAATATACTTTAACAGATTTTTTTTTGTCTTATCTGCTTGCTCTTGAGTATTTGCATGAACAAATGCCAGTGGCTTATCCAACTCTACTTTATCACCAATATGGCAAAACTGACTAAAACCGACAGAATAATCAATAGCATCAGTTACCATTCTTCTACCACCACCTAGTTCTACAACACCCATTCCTATCATTCGTGTATTCATTTCGGCAATATACCCAGTTTGTAGTGGATAAATGGGCTGAATAATATTGGCTTTGGCTAAATACTTGTCAGGATTTTCCATTAAATCATTAGGTCCACCTAAGGCAGATACCATTTTAGCAAAGACTTCTGCGGCTTTTCCATTAGCTAAAACAGCATTGACTTTTGCTATCCCTGCATCAAAATCCTTAACAAACCGCCCTTGTACTAACATTTGCGCACATAAGGTTTCAACCAGTTCATGCAAAATTGGCTCTTGAGTTTTTCCTGTTAAATAGTCAATAGTTTCTGCTACTTCTAAGGCATTGCCTGCACTATAGCCAATTACTTGACTCATATCGGTTATAATCGCCGTCGTTTTAACACTAGAAACATCAACAATGGCTTGAGCCAATTCTTTGGCATCATCTAAATTTTCCATAAAAGCACCACTACCCGTCTTGACATCCATTACCAATCCGTCAAGACCTTCTGCTAGTTTTTTAGAAAGAATTGAAGCAGTGATTAATGGAATGCAATCAACCGTAGCGGTGATATCACGTGTGGCATAAAAGCGTTTGTCAGCTGGTGCTAAGTTGTCCGTTTGTCCAATAATTGCACAACCGATATTTTTGACTGTTTGTCTAAACAATGTATTATCTGGCGTGGCATTATAACCAGGAATGGCATCAAACTTATCTAAAGTGCCGCCCGTATGTCCAAGACCTCGACCTGATATCATTGGTACATAACCACCACAAGCTGCCACAATGGGTGCAAGCATCAAGCTAATTTTATCACCCACTCCACCCGTTGAATGTTTGTCTAATATTGGTCCATTTAGATTCATATCAGACCAATCCATAACATCACCAGAATTGACCATGCTTTGGGTAAAATCTATACGTTCTTGTGCATTCATGCCTTGAAAAAATACTGCCATTGCAAAAGCAGCAATTTGCCCTTCACTGACTGTATTGTTAGCAATACCTTGGATAAAAAAGTCAATTTCCGCTTGTGAAAGTACTTTGCCATCGCGTTTGTTTTTTATAATTTCTTGGTTTAAAAATGTCACAATATGCGCCCTATTAGGTGTTTTTTTGGAAGCCTACTTTGATGTAAAACTCCTGCTATCACCACACAATCTCTATTGTATTGATAATAAATCATATGGCTTTTATAAACAAAACCATAAGCCGTATCATGAACATCTGGTTTCTTGACACCCAGCAAAGGATTTTTCTTTATAAGTTGAATTGTTTTGCTCATGTCCATTAAATATTTATTGGCTTGATTTACGCCCCATTTTTTTACTGTGAATGCCCTTATAAGTTTTAAATCTTGTTTAGCCAGGTCATGAAAAATCAGCTTCCTCATTCGTCAAATTTGCCTGCAATTAATTTCTCAAAAAATTCTTCCGCATCATCAACAAATAAACCATTTTTTATGTCATCATCAACTTGTTTAAATCTATTTTTTAACATTTGCAACTTAATTTCTTCCGAAGCTTCATAATCTTCAATAGAAACAACAACAGCCGTAGCTTTGCCATTTTTATTAATTTGTACGGGTTCTTTTTGAACTTTCATCAGTAATTCACCAAAATGTGTTTTGGCTTTGTTTGCGTTTAAAACTTCCATCAGTGACTCCAAATCGTTCGATTCGTTTATTTTAAACGATATTTTAGAATTTAGCTATAATTTTGAATAAACTCAGTGAGTATAGTTTTGAAATTACTGGCTGCTTTATTGGCGTATTTCATGGTTTGCTCGTGTGACAATTCACCATCATCCATGCCTGCGGCGTAATTAGTTATGACTGACAATGCCAAGACTTTCATTTCTTGTTGTCTGGCAATAATAGTCTCGGGAACGGTTGACATGCCCGCTGCATTGACACCCAACACACGCAAGGCATTGATTTCAGCAGGGGTTTCAAATTGTGGTCCACACATCCAAGCATAAACTCCCTTACTCAAGTGTATGTTATTGTCCTCTGCAATGGCATGAATTTTATGGCGTAAATCTTTGTCATAAGCATTAACCATATTGACGAATCGCTCATTACCAGTTTCTGAAAACAAGGGTGAAACACCTGTAAAGTTGATATAATCATTTATAACCATGACACTACCAGGTCCTGCATTTGTATCAAGTGAGCCAGCAGCATTTGTCAATATAATCATTTCACAACCCAATTCTTTAAAACAGTGAATTGGCACCTTCATGGCTTCGACTTGTGCATTTTCGTAGTAATGTACTCTGCCCTGCATTGCTATTATTTGAACGCCACCTACTGTACCAAGAATCAATTTTCCTGCGTGACCTTCAACCGCAGAGATTGAGAAACCTTCGAGTTTATCGTAAGAAATTTCGGCAATTTTTTCTATGGAATCTGCAAATTCACCCAAACCAGAACCAAGCACAAGAGCAATTTGGGGATTAAAATTTGATGTAATTGATTGTATGTATTGAGTACAGTTCATATTGAGTCTTTGTTATTATTAACCATCATTATAACTAATTCTCAAAGTCATTGCTAAAAAGAATTCCTAAATCAATAGCACAGGATTGAATTTTTACTTCATCAATATCCCACCCATCAAAACCAACAGCTCCATCAGTTATCAATCGGAAGCGTAATTGAATGGTTTTTCCTGCATAATTGTCAAGATTAATTATAGACTCCAAATATGTCTGCGGATTACCACACCACGCATATTGCCCAGGTAACAGGCTGTTAGACTGTAATGGACCATCGTATAAGTCAGTAAGTAAACGATTATTTGGAACTGGAGCAAATGTCACTCCATCATCAATTGAAACCTCAACAAGCCCTCCGTCCCAACAAGCAGATTCACCATTAGCTTCTATATCTTGGGCATTATCAAGATGTAAAGTTAAAGTGTTGTGACCTGATGGCATTATGATTGCAGGTGAGGTTAACACCGTATCAGTCTGACGAGGAACATCGGTAATATGCCAATGTTGTAGCCCTGTATTTGGGTTGCTTGTTGCTAACTGCCAAGTATTTGAGCCATCAATTGAAGTTGAACTCCAGCCTTGAGTACCATCTTCAAAATCATAAGCTTGTATTATTTGTGGAGTAATGCCTGTCTCACATTGCCCGGGCAAAGGTGCAGAGGTGAAACCTCGAACTGCTGAAACCACTCCACTTCCACAAACATTTTGTGTCGTAACTCGCCAATAATATTGTGCTTCAGGCTGGAGTGACACTTTTGATAAATACGAGGAGGAACTTGTGGTATGTGACTCAACAATATTAGCAAATGAAGCATCTGTTGCTAGTTCAAATAAATATGAAGAGCTATTGTTTGTCTCTTGCCATTGGAATGTTCTAGACAATGTTGAGACTAATGTTGCAACATTAATCGGCGATTGCAATTGTGCTGTTGAAGGAACACCATCAACAACATCCAGTTCTAATGCAGTAGCAAAAACCAAACTGGCATCAACACTATCGGTAGCAATTAAGGTCATCAGATATTTTCCACCCGTGACACCGGCTGCCAAATTTGAGACAGTTAACTGACTGCTTTGTATAGGGTTTATTACAGGATTAACCGAAAAATTACAATTAGCTCCGCTGGGGCAGCCTAAAATAGATAGATTGGTCGTGGCTGTAAAATTTCCTGTTAAACTCAAATCAAATGAGGTGCTGTCATCTACTGTGCAAACTGTTTGGGCGGGGTTGTTTGTTACTACCGAAACACAATCAGGAAAGTTAAATGAAGCAATACGCGTATTCCAACTATCATCACCAGTAGTTTGAATGTATTCTGCCGACATCCAAAAACGACATTCATCAACAGGATCGACATTCATAGACGAATAATCTCCCCACCGAAAAGTCGAGGTTTGCACGCCCGTGCCTTCAATCAAGGATGCTTCATTACGCATTTGCCCTAAAGGTTCATTAGCACGACGAGAAGTAAACCGTGTACCTGGATTGATTCCATTATCGGCATCAAGCACATTATAAATCATACCAATATCGCCTTGTCCGTTCATAGCTATGCTAGACATCCAACGGTGAGTATCATCTGGTGCATAGGTTCCTTGTTGATGCATATACCATTGCCCTGCTCCGCTTTTACGCATTTCAAACCATCGTGGTGCAGCGTGGTCACCTACAGCTAGAGCATCAACAGTCCATGAACCTAACAAACTTTCGTAGCTACCAAAGTTACGGTAAACAAATCGTTGCATCGGCCACCAAGAACCACTATCGATTTTGACTTCTGTGCCTGCTTGCTCTAAGCACCCACGGGCAAACAAGCCACAAACTGTCCAGTTAAACTCTGCTATTTCTGGTGGTTGAAAACTTTTAATTAGATTAAATGTCGATTGTGAAGGAAAATCCCAATCGACTTTAAACTCATATAAATCAATCGAATCATTGTCAGGAGCGGGGTCAGAAAAATAGTCATCACCACCATCAATCATGGTGTAAAACAAACCACCACTACCTTGCCTTGGTGTTAAAGAGCCATCACTATCTGCCGGCAATAAAAAATTAGCATAGCCTTGAAAAAACTGTGCTTGTCTTGGAATATTTCCTGCTAATAAAGACTCTCTATCAATTGCATAAACATCATAACTATTGGGAGCACCAGAATTAGTTCCCATAAAATAGGCATTGTTTCTATCATCTGCCCACACACCTAGCTTGTAATAATCGGGTGTTCTCTGCGTGGCTAATTCATAAAGATAATACGTCCCCAAAGGGTCTGAACTTGTAGAAACTGCAAAACACACACTTTGTGCACCGCTTATTGCAAACTGACTTAAGACATATCGATCGGCTTGTTGGTCATATAAAACAATAGCATCACCATTGTTATTATCCTCGCACGCACCACCAAAACCTTGCCATAATGAATTGGTATTGGATGGACCTGCCAACAAATTGCCTGTTTTATCGTAAACAGCAAAAGCCAAATTAACCATTTGAATATAATGATTTTTACCAACAGTCCCTGCCACATCTGGAGGAGAGCTGTTACTCAATTTATTCAACCCTTCAAAACTAATGGTCGCATTCGGTGTTGCACCTGCTATTGCCTCTGCTTGCTTAGATTTACTTGCTAAGACATCATCTTTATCATTAACATTGCTTGTCCCATACCTTCTTCCATCTTTTGCAAAAGCAATATTTTCATCTTCATCACTCTCATCAACAACTTGAGCCGCAGGTTTTACAATTGGCAAACTCACTAGTGGTTGGCTAATTACAGGTCCTTTTATTGGCAAGACAAATGGAGATTTAGTGATTGTTGATTGATTATCTTGCTTACTTGCTGTTAATGTGACAGCTTGAAATGCCAACAAGTTTGAATAATAACTATCCATTTTTGAAGAACCACTAAAATAAAATGGATTAGCTTGCAATGACTTGACTGACTTTATTCTGATTAGAGGTGAATAAACCTGTTTATTAACACGAATTTCAAGAGAGAACTCATCAAATTTTTTACTAATTTTTTGAATCTTTAAGTGGTTTATTTTGCCAATTTCTAGTTGGAATTTACCTTCTTTGAAAATAGTGTCTGTTATTAATTCACTGTAAAGACTCTCATTATTCACACTCAACAAACGGATACCCACATCAAACTTTCCATTTAATGGTTGGTTTTGGCTGTCATTTAACGAGTTTGAATAAATGATTTTTGCCGTGACAGTGTGAACAAACAAAAATGTAATGAGAGTAAATATAAACTTCATTGAGAAAACAATAACCAAAATCAATTGCATTTATACTAACAGAGCAATGCTCCCTAGGCAACTTTATATAAAAACAACCTACACGAAAACAGTGTAGTGTAGGTGTTTTTATTTTCCCCAGTCAAAATACATTTACCAACTAACGAGTGTTGGCTGTTTACTATCAACTACTTGCCATTGCCCTTGAAACCATAGATTGTTTTGCATGCTTTCATCAATATAATCTTTCCTAATTTGCAATTGCCCTTGCATCTGCCGTAAATAAACTCGTATCACCACCTGGTAAGTAACATTTAACCCCTTAGCAATTAATTCTGGTTCTTGAGATAGTTGCAGTGAAGATACTTGTGAGAAATCATAGGTAAATTTTTTCTCTATAGCATTAAAAAAAATAAAGCTTTCAAACTCATCTTTAAAAATCAACTCCACGACGGGAGGAATAATATCAACATTGAAGAAACCTAAATCAACATCAGTTCCACCACCCACACCTGTATTTCCTCCATCATTAATCGTCAGAGTAATTAAATCAGCATTGTCGCCCATATTACCTAATGCCCCAGTGTATTGAATATTGCCTGGCACACTTAAATAAGCATTAATATCATCTATACTGCCTTGTAATGTAACCGAATTTGTTGGGCTGTTACTAATTGTTAATTGTGTAGAGGTTGCAGGAGTAAGAGTGGCTATATTGGCTGAGTGTGTTAATAGAGTTAGGGTCACATCACCCAATCCTGCATCTAAATCCGTCAACGTAATCGTGGACAAATTCAAAGTGCTGGCTAAATCTTGAATTACTGTAACATCAGTTGGTAGTCCACTGATAGTTGGATCTAGGTTTGTACATGTTGCATCAGCTCCGCCATCGGTAATACTCCAGTTATGGTCATGAACCAAGATATAACGAGCAAGTTTTGCAAAAGTGGAGCAGTATTTGCTATTTCCTCCATGAAAAGAAACATTATCCTTAACACTTTGACCTGAAAAATTTAGCAGTATAGTCTCGTAATCAACTGTTGCTAAGGTAACACCTGAAAACATATTTATCATATTAGTTACTTGTGTAACATCCCAACTACTGGTATCAGGATTCGCCACTAAAGTATTACTAAACATTCCCCCCATATTTGTTACCATTGAAGTATCCCAGTTACTAGTATCAGGATTGGCACTGTTTGTGCTTAAAAATAGAGCATCCATTCGAGCAACCTTTGATGTGTCCCATAAACTGACATCGGGATTAGCAACATCTGTATCTCTGAACATCCACCGCATCGTTTCTACTTTAGAGGTATCCCATAAACGAGTATCAGGATTAGCTACTGTTGCTAAAAAAAACATGTTTGACATATCTGTAACATTTGAGGTGTCCCAGTATTTAGTTTCAGGATTTGCAAGTGAAGCTCTCTGAAACATTGACAACATTGAGCCAACACCAGAAAAATCTGGTATATCTTTAGCATTGTAAACCATGTTGTTAGCTCGTATGAATGCATAGTTTGTTAATAACCAGTGTCCAGTACCCCATTGATCCAATGAAATTATTTTTGCCTGATCATGATTAATAGTCGCTCCAGCAAATGGAAAAGCGGAAAATCCATTATGAAATCCTGGATGGTTTTTAATTCGAATTGTATAAACTCCAGGTCCTCCAAGAGCACTATAATCACACACAAAACCAGCGCCAAGAACTGTCCCCTCAATCACACCATCATTATTACAGTCAACTAAATAAGAGTATTGGTATGTCGGGTCAATTTTGATTAAATACTGCGTATCAGGAGAGACTCCAGCAATTGTTGTATCAACAGTAAAAACATAATCGTGTTCAAGAGCCGTATCCGCACAAAGCAAGCCATCATCTATTGTCCAACTGCCACTGGATAATAGATAAGCACGGGCATTTTGGGCAGCTTGAGAGCAATACTGACTATTACCACCATGAAAGACCACATTAGCTTGTGTTGTTTTATGAGCAAATTCAACTAGTATTCTATCGTAATCAACAATAGGCAATGTCACGGCACTAAACATTCCAGTCATATCCATCACCTGAGCAATATCCCAACTACTCACATCTGGTCTAGCCAAATAAGCATGACGAAACATAAAACTCATGTCATCAACCAAGTGTGTATTCCAAAAGCTAGTATCGGGAGTAGCAACTTCTGCCTCGTTAAAAAGGCTTTTCATACTAATGACCATTGATGTGTTCCAAGATTTGGTATCAGGATTAGCAAGTAAAGCTCTTCTGAACATACTTTCCATTGTTGTTACTTGAGAAAAATCAGGAATATCAGTGGCGGAAACAACCATATTTTCTGCGCCATAAAATGCCCTTTGCATATTGGTCCATTTACCCGTTCCCCATTGTAAAAGTTCAATTACTTTCAACCTATCAAAAGTATTGTTGAAATTAATACTAGGAAAACCATCACCTGTTCCTGAATTGTCTTTTATGCGTATGGTATAGGTTCCTGCACCTGTATTTAATCCAGTGGCAGAATAATCACAATCAAAATTCCCCATCACCCCAGTTGCTTCATCCACACCGTCATTATTACAATCAACATTATAATTATAAGTCAGCGCACCTTTGGTTGGTATGCGGAACATTTCAGCAATGGTGAATCCTGCATTGTCTGTTTTGACTCGAATGACAAAATCATCTGATGATGCAGCATTGGTTTTAGAAATCACCATTAAGAACAACAAGCAATAAATTACATTTTTCATATTCAGTTTTCAATTATATTTTAAAAACCAGATTATATAACTTACAACAAAATAACTTATGAGCAGGTTGTGATGATTTTATGAACAAATAATGAATTTACTTCAGAGTCTTTGGTTTTAGTGATGTGTTTGGCATTTTTAAAGACGTCCATTAATTTTATGGAAATATTTGCATCCATCGGTTACTATTATCAAATCAAAATAATCCAGTACTTTTTAAGGCTTAACACCAATTTATAACACATGATTTACCAAATAGATAATCAACAATACGACAACCAAACTGGATTTATTCATAAAGACAAGCAAAAAATAAAACTTACCAATATTCAAAAAAAATTATTGGACTATTTCTTAAAAAATCCAAATAAAATCATTAATAAACAAACTTTAATTGATGAAGTGTGGAACACTATTGTTTCAACCAATTCAGTTAATCAAGTGGTTGTGAAATTACGCAGTTATTTGGAACAAGATAGCAGTAATCCCAAGATAATTATTACACACTTTGGTCAAGGCTATAGTTTTGAGCTCAACCTTACCGAAGAAGAACCAAAAGACACCTCCAACAAAAACAAGCAAAGTCCAAAGTCAATTAAGAAAATCCTTTGGGCTTTTCCTATTTTGCTTGTTTTAGGTTTAATATGGCTTACCTTATATTCGATAAATCATAAGCAGCCAGACAAACAAGTGCCAAAATATAAAAAGGACAAACAAATTATTGTGTTATCCACAAAGTTTGATGACCAAATAGATAAAGTCGAACAATCTGGTTTCAGGCAATTTATAAAATCGGCAATCACTATTTTTAATCATGATGAACAAACACTGTATGACGATACCAGTCTAACAACTAAACAAAGTCTTGAAAAGCATTTTAATATCGAAAAAGAATTGCTCATCGTAAAATCAAACATCAGCAAAAAAGACGATATTTATCAATCGGTTATTGAGATTACTGATGGCATCAAAACCATCAAAAAAACCACAATTCAAAGTAAAAATCTATCCGCTTTGATGAATGGACAAGTGGCATTTATTGCTCAACATAATAATACATCACAAAAAAACTTTATTAATTCAAACCAAAAACTACTGAGTGCGCTTGGTTATAAAGACATAGGAGACTTTGCCAATGCACAAAATTTATTAGAAGAAATTCTCGATAAAAACAGCAAAAACATGCAAGCACGTCTAAGTTTAGTAGCGGTACTTAGTGAACAAAACAAACTAGAACAGGCACAATCTCACCTTAACACCTTACAAACAGCAACAAAGCAACAATCTATTGCGGCAGAAATTCAACTAGCACAGGCACAGATTAAATTTAAACAAAAAAAATACCATGAACTAATAACTGACTTAGTACTCTTTCAATCGCAAAATTTAGATTTGAACAAAATCCAAAAAGCCAAAATCCAAATTCAAATGGGCAATGCCTATATCAAATTAGGAGACAACAGTAAAGCCTTAAAAGCTTTCAAAACAGCAACAATAGCTATTGATGAACAACTTAATCCATTAATATATGCCATGAGCTATTTTGGGCAAGGCAGCGTAATGATAACTCAAAAGGTGGATGGTTCTGTTGCAGAGCTTTTCCAAAAGACCATAGGATACGCACAATCCGCACACAACCTAAGATACCAAATTCTCTCCTTGAGTAAGCTAACGCATATCTACTTTAATAGCTACCAGTGGGACAAAGCCATTACGACAATAGAAAAATCCGTTGATTTAGCCGAACTTGCCAACGATAAAGAAAGTCAAATTGATGGCTTGAGCAGTTTAGTGGAAGTTTACAATCAACGTGGATATTTCACCCAAGCATTTGCAATTAGCAAAAAAATCAAACAACTCGCACAAAAACACCAATCCGATAAAGCTCAATTAATTTACCTCTTCCATGATGCAGTTGCTGCCATGAACACCTTCGACTGGCAAAGAGCCAAACAGCGCATTGAAGAGCATTATCAACTCTCGCTAAAAACACATAACTATGCCTATTTGCTCAACAATGCCTTTTTAACCTTAGAAATACGCTTACTCACTCATGATTTAGATGATTTCATCGATATTTGGAATCAACGTGTTACCTTTATTAAGGAAAGTGGTTTTGAACGTATACAAGTTTATATGGATTTCTACCTCGCTCGTTATTACAAGCAGAAAAAACAGAGCGAAAAAGCACTCTCCTTATTAAAAGACATTATTTCTCAAGCCGATAAAAACAATGACATCAAAATAATAGTCGATGCCAAAAACCAACAAGCAGAAATATACCTAAAAACTGATGCCAAAAAATCATTAGAAATCCTCAATTCACTAGAAAAACACAATCCACACCCCAACCCTTACCTCGAGCTCAAAGCCAAAGCCTTATCAAAATTAGGCAAAAAAACACAAGCATTAACCTTATTAAATCAAGCCAAAATAGCCTATAACGAATCTTGGACTGCAGAAAATCAATTAATGATGGACGAGTTACAAAGTGAAGTGAAATAAAAAGATGGAAAACCACCTTAATTAGAGTGATATAAACCCAATCTTTGCCTTTAACTGGTGTATGGCATTTGTTTAATCACCTAGCCAACGTACCCAACTCCATCCCACGCCATTACCCGCAACCTTTAAGGTGAATTCGACAAGAATAAATTTCTCAACTTCAAAGAAAACGATTGAATTACGATAAAAAGTTTATAAAAACTCTTTTATTTGTAATTTTTGTTGCAATTTTGCATTATTTGCAAATATAATTGCAAACATGCAAAATAAAGAAAACATACCTAATCGTTTAAAGTCAGCAATCGCTACAACTGCTGTAAAAATATTCAGTCCTCTGGTACGTATTTTATTGCGTAACGGTATTACTTATAAAACTGCAGCTCAATGGTTACGTTGGACCTATGTTGATGTAGCTAATAAAGAGTTTAAACTATCAGAGCGAAAGCAAAGCAAATCAAGAATTGCGATACTAACAGGCTTGTCACGTACTGAAGTTGATCGTTTGATAAAGTCTGAACACCCGCATAAAACCACTGCTATTGATCAGTATCACCGTGCATCAAGAGTGTTAGAGGGTTGGATACATGACCCTCTATATAAGGATGAAAAAAACCAGCCTCTTAGTTTGCCTTTTGATGGACCTGCACCATCATTTAGTAGTTTGGTTGAAAGCTATTCTGGAGGTGTACCACCTCGTTCTATTAAAGATGAGTTGCTGCGTGTTCAAAGCATAGAGGTATCTGCAAGTGGTACAATAAGCCTCAAAAGCACATACTTTGTAACCATTAATGATAAAGACACGCTTTATCAGTTTGGAATGTTAGGGTTTGCCACTAATACATTGATAGATACCATTGATTATAATATGTATCAATGTCCAGACCCAAAGAAAACTCACCTGCAACTTATTGCCAGTAACGACAATATACCTATTGATATTTTAGATGATATAAAACAAAAACTTCAAGATTACGGCAGAAAATGCGTAGTAGATGCAGACAGTTATATGTATGAAAAAACAAGTGAGCAATTAAGTCCTGAACGAGTCAAACGAGCAGGCATTAGCGTTTATTATTTTGAAGATAATGAATCCCGAGAAAACAATTAAAAATTTAATGAATATTAAATGAACATAATTATAACTTAATTTAGTTCGAGTCAAATACACCCAATATATAACCAACAATTTACAGTAGAAGAGAATTATTATGAATACACAAATGAAACAAAAAGCAACTAAATACAAACAATCGATATTGGTATTATTGTTTGTATTGTTAGCCATGCCGTCACAAGCCGTAGTTATTACCAAAAGTTTTACAGGATTATGGCAACAACCAGATCATGAAAGTCAAGGTTTTGACTTTCAAGTAATTGATCAAAATGGTCTACCACAAGCACTAACTTATTGGTATACGTATGATACTGAAGGCAATCCAATGTGGTTGCTCGGTGTTGGTGATATTACGGAAGAGACAGTAAGCATGGATTTAATGACTGTTACTGGAGTTACTAATTTACAAAACCCTGACCCTGCAACACGCACCGAAGTTATTTTGGCAACAGCTTTCTTTACATTTGAAGATTGCAATAATGGCTCTGTAGAAATAGTACCAACTGCGATAAATAATCCAGGAACCTCAAACTCCATCAGCGGTACTGGTGGAATTGTTCGCATTCAGCGTCTAACATCGGTACAAGGAGAAACTTGTAGTGGTGGAATTTCAGATAACACCACAGCACAAGCCGTGGATGAAGAATATCAACAATTTATGGGCAATACAGGTGTTTATCCAAATGGTAATGCACGCTTTGAATTTGAACAAGACAGAGAAAATACAGAATTTGAAGTTGAAGTTGAGAATGTCCCCGTTGGTAGTTATAACCTTAGTGTTGAAGGAATAATTAGAGGTCAAATTCAAGTTGTAAACACTAATAGTGGCACAGAGGGGAAAATTGAATTTGAGTCGCCAGTCGTCGCACATAAATTACTGTTAATTTTTGATCCCCGTGATAAAGTTATAGAAGTGCTTGAAGGTAATACGGTTCTTTTTAGCAGTGATTTTATTCCAACATCAGGTGGAACAAACCCTCCCCAAAGCAGTGGAGCACCACCTTTTGCAAACAACCTTGAAACTAAAGTATTTTTCAATAACACGGGTGTTATTGCATCAGCTAGAGGCGAGGTGGAGCTTGAACAAGAATTAAATGAAGTGGAATTTGAAGTGGAAATTGAAAATGTACCTCTAGGTAGCTATAGCCTCTTCATTGACGGTGTAGAAAAAGGAATAATCAGGGTAATCAATGATGATGGCGGTCAAGAAGGCGAGCTAGAGTTTCGTTTTCCAAGTGAAGTAGGTAAGCCACTACTAAACTTTGACCCAAGAGGGAAATTGATAGAAGTTCGTCAAAATGGCAACACTATTTTAGAAGTTGTGTTTTCTGTAGGTGCTGGAGGCGGAACTACGCCACCGCCGCCATCATCAGGGGGCAGTCCAGGAGCTGGTACTCCACCATTTGCTAATGATATAGAAACCAAAAGGTTCTTTAATAACACTGGAGTTATCGCATCGGCTAGAGGAGAAGTGGAGCTTGAGCAAGAGCCAAATGAAGTTGAGTTTGAAGTGGAGATTGAAAATGTACCGCTTGGTAACTACACACTTTTTGTTGGCGGCATTGAAAAAGGAATTATTACAGTATACAATGACGATGATGGTACAGAAGGTGAGATCGAATTCAGTTTCCCACAAGAATTCAACCATCCACTACTTGATTTTGATCCAAGGGGGCAACTAATAGAAGTTCGCCAAAATGGCAACACCATTTTAGAGGTGCTTTTCTAAGTATTATTTATTATTAACCCTGCGGTATAGTACCGCAGGGTTGATAGTCTTTATAATATCTTTGATACGAGTAAAGCGTTGCATTTCAACACTTCAAGCTTCTAAAAATTTGATTAGTCACACTGAGTATCCAATTTAACCGAAAAGCCAAAACCTTATCAAAATCAGGCAAATAAATACAAGCATTAACCTTAATACATCAAATCAAACCAAACTAGCCTATAACGAATCTTGGATAGCAGAAAATCAATTAATGATGGATGAGTTACACAGTTTACAGAGTGTGAAAGTATTCTGATGACGAGTAAAAATGGCATAAATTTCACTACTTTTCGTTGAAAAACTTGGAATTAGCCAGCTAGTCACGGCGTTTTCCGCCTCAATTAGTGATTTTTCTACTCATTTTTCTTTCGTCCCATAATACTTTCACACTCTGTTTAGTTTGCACCCTCAAATGAAGTAAAATAAAAAGGTGTAAAACCACCATATTATTTTGAACTACTACCCAAATCCCGACATAGAAACACGAAATAGAGTGCAATCACTTGGTACGTATAGCGAATAAAAAAAATACGTTGCCACCTTATTGGTGATTAGTCATTTTTTGGATTTGCTAGGCGTGCTAAGGGCTTGTGTTCTAACCGTGTTTTCTATATCGGGATTTGGGTACTATAAAAAACCACATACTAAGGCAGCTTAATTGAAGTAGTATAAACCCAATCTTTGCCTTTGACTGGTGTATGGCAAGCTATACACGATTGATTAATATCATTTTTATCACCATAAGGAACTTGCTTATCACCAAGCCAACGAGCCCAACCCCAACCCGTTCCATTACCAGCAAAGCGTTTAGAGTCTTTAAACATAAATTCGGCATGAATGAATTTCTCCTCATTAGGGGCAATAGCTGTAGGCCAATTGTCTTCTTGTTTTTGTTTATAAACCAGCTTGGCAATAATTGTACCATTAGGCCATGGATTTGTTTGACCGGAACGACTCGCCTCAATAGCAATATCATTACCTAGAATAATTCGCATACTGGTAAGATCAAGGCGATGTGATGCTGACAATACACGCCAATCTTTGTAGTTCTCAGGTATCGCAATACCATTAAAATTGGCTTTAACTTTTGATGTTCTTTTCTCTACTGATTTCTGTGTACAGGCAGCACTTAAAACTAATGTAGGAATTAGAATAGTTATCCTTAGGGTTTCTTTTATTGTATTATTTTTCATATTAATTCTCTTAAAAATTTGCAGCTATCATGGGTTGAATAGCTCTGACATCCAGGCCTTCTTTCACGCCAGTGATAGCAAAGTTATACTTATGATTTCCCCAATAACTCACTTGAGCCAATTGAGTGTTATAAAAGTCAGGATTTTTTGGTGCATCTTGACTTGGGTTTTGGGTAATAATAACGGTATAACGCTCACCCTTATCATCGTGATACATCAACTGTACACTTTTGCCTTCCTGCAAAACCAAATGCCTTACACCAACCAACTCCAGTCCTGCTTGCTCTAAATCTGGAGGCGTAAAAGTGTTAGAAACATTTTGTTCTTTATCAAAAGCTAAGGTTTGTATTGAACCATCCAAACGTAGCTCTGGAGAATATTTGAAATGGGCTAAAGCCGCTTCTTGAGCAAAAGTTGATTGCCTATTAAATGAATTAAAATTCAATATTAAAAAGGAAACCAATAACCCCATTGCAAAAGCTGATGCCGTACGCCATCGGCTAGAGATAGACTTAGTCGGCTCCTTTACGATTTCTTTTCTCAAAAAAGCAGAAGTACCAAAATGTTTATCGAACTCTTTATCTAAACAGGTGTATTGGACGATTCTTTCTCTAATAGCAGGTTCAATAGCAATTCTATTTTCTAAATCTTCTTTACGCGAGCCTTTTAAGTACCCATCTAGATACATCTGAATTTCACTATCGGTTAGTTCATCTACTTTATTTTTGCTCATATTTCATCTCCACAATATTTGTGTATTTGTATTTTTTTTTATTTACCTCAAAAACCTGACGTAATAGACTTCTAGCATGGTGCAATCTTGACATGACTGTTCCTGTTGGAATCGACATGGTTTTTGCTATTGTTTTATAATCATAACCCTCAATAGTTGCCAAAACCAAAACTGATTTGAGTTCTGGTTCAAGCATCGCAATTGCTTTATCTAAGTCCATTAAGTGATTGATTTCATATTCTTGATTTATATAAGACTCTAAATATTCTTGGTGATTATCTTCACCAAATTTTTTGCTACGTATTCCATCAATAAAACTGTTATACATGATTTTCAACAACCATGATTTTAAATTGACTGAGCGCGTAAAACGATTGAATTTTACCCATGATTTTTCAAAAGTATTTTGCATCAAGTCTTGTGCATCATCTGGGTTTTTACATAAATAATTTGCATACCTTTTTAAATCTGGCATATAAGTCAATATATCTTCTCTTTTTACAAACCTGAATTCGTATAATAAGTGCAACTCCTCCTGGAGTAACAAAACAACGTCAACGTAGAGTGCGCTCACACCCATCAACAGTCTATCAGAACCTCGACAATCAGAAGGTTTGAATAGTAGCGACAAGGCAATGCCATGTGCCTACAATTTCATCTCAAAACACCACTTTTGGCACATTTAATCACACTTTTATTTTGTTATAATTATTGCTAAGAAAACACGGAGAATGACATGGCTAACGATTCAAACAGTTTAACTGATAGATTAGAAGTCGATTTATTGCGGTCGATGATAGTTATTATGACTGTTGCTTTTTCGATGGCTTCTTTTTTGGCAGATGGTAATCCGTATTTGTCTGAGGAAATTGCTTTGTGGATTTATTTTATTGCGATTTCTCCGCTGATTTATCTTTTTACTTTGAGTATTAAGGACTTTCCTAAATTTACTTTGGCTACTCTTTTCGTATTTCTGTTACTGGCTGGGGTTATTTATAGTTTTTACAATCATTCTAAGTATGATAACTCCATTGGTTACAAGGCTTTCTTGCTTGTTGCCCACGCTTATACTGTGCTGTATTTCTTCTATAAAGCAACCCAAATATTGAGCAAAGAGAATGTTGTTTTTGAATATAATTCAGCCAAAGATAGTCCGAACAAGTCAAACTCGCGTAAATTGGCAAGACGTCGTAATCGACGAGAGCATTCGCGGGCTAAGAATTCGACAAGGATTAAATCGGGACAGTATCGAGGGTAGGTTTAAATGGTGCTATTTAAAAATCAACCTATTTAATATTGAAACAAATACTTCAAAAAATTCGTCATTCCTGCGAAGGCAGGAATGACCGCAGTGGAATTGAAATGCACAAGGCAGTGCTTTGTGCCTACATTTATTTTGTTTGAGGTTACAAATAAAAAATGTTAACTGGCTAACGTTTTAAAACATTTTTGCTGTTAAACTATCAGCATGAAATTTTTATTGCTTTTGCTTTTTTGTTTGCCTTTATCTATTTTGGCTACTGATTATTATGTTGCCGTTGATGGTGATGATGCAGCCTCTGGTGTGGCTATTAGCTCACCTTGGAGGACTATTAGTTTTGCTACTTCTCAAGTAATTGCCGGTGATACGGTATTTATTAAAGCTGGTGATTATGGTGGTGAAAATATTGTTTTAACAGTCAATGGTAGTGCTGGCAATCCGATTACCTTTGAAGGGTATCAAACCATCCCTGGAGATAATCCACAGAATAATTATGTGGTTGGAACACTACTTGACCCTTCGATTATGCCAACGCTTAATGGTGGTGATAGAACCACTGGTATTGCTATTGAGCTAACCGACAGAAGTTATATTGTGTTTAAAAATTTTCAAATTCATGATTACAGTGCAGGTATTTACGCACATGCTGCCACACATTCTGTAGTTGATAACATTACCGCCATTACTTTGGGTGATGTCAACAATAATTACTCAGGTGTCGGCATTGTTTTTAGCTCTTCAACAGACAGCAATACCATAAAGAATTGCCTTGTCTACAATGCGGCAGCTGAAGGGATTTCTGTTGCTGGCAATAACAATTTAATTGATAATTGCAAGGTTTATTGTGATGACAATCAAACCGTGCATAGTTCTACCGATTATTATATTGTGCTTGCTGGCAACAACAACCACGTCAAAAACAGTTATGCGCAGCGTATTGGCAACCTTGAACATGGCGGGCATGGCATTGGCTTTAAGGACTTTGCACAAGATAGCTTAATTGAGGACAGCACCAGCGTCAATATGGCTGGTAGCTTTTATTTTCGCTACAGCCCTGTGTTTAATAATACCATTCGCAATTGCCACGCTAAAGACAGTGATGAAAGCTTGCTAATGCGTGATGGTGCACACCATAATACTTTTGAGAATTGCACGGTGGATAATGCCTATTATGCCATTGTGTTTTATGATTCCATGGGCGAAGATGATGGCGCGCCTAATACAGCTGAGGCGAATGTAATTAAAAACAGCTTGATAACCAACACACGTCAAGCCGTTATTGCTTTTCACCAATACAATCGACCATCGGATGTGGTTAATAACCGCATTGAAAACATTACTATTGATAATGCTTTGTATTTGTTTCATTCTGGCAGAGTTAATATCAACAATTCCATGACCAATAGTATCGTCACCAATGTGGCTAATTATTCTATTGGCAGTGTCGCTTTGGATTTTAGTTTCGATTACAGTAATTTCTGGACAAATGGTTTTACAATACCTGTTGGAAGTGGCAATTTAGCGGTTGACCCATTATTTACTCAAGCTGGTAGTCACTACATTTCGGTAAACTCACCCATGAAGAATGCAGGCAATCCAAGTTACATTGCTGATGCCGATGATGTGGATATAAACGGTGATAAGCGAATCATCAACAGCATTATTGATATGGGTGTTGATGAGTATAATGAGTTTATTATGTCGGATAGTTTTGAATAAAGGCAATAATACTTGCTCAATGAGTGCTTATTTGAAAAAATAGCTCATCTTTAATCATACTTCCAATAATATGCCAATAATCACAGCTCAAGACATCAGTTGCCAACGGGGGAACTTCCTGTTGTTTAAGCCTGTGTCTTTTTCATTGGATTTTGGTCAGTCTTTACTCATCAGTGGTCCCAATGGCATTGGTAAAACAACTGTTTTGGAATCTATTGCGGGTTTACGAGGATTGCAACAAGGAAGACTTAGCTTCAAAGACCAAGACTTATCGAAATTTAAAGATGATTGGTTTGAGAATTCACTGTATATTGGTCACAAAACGGGCAATAAGAAAGAACTTAGTTGTTTGGAAAACCTTCGCTCATTTCTACAGATTCAAGGCATTGAAGTATCAGAGACGCAAGCAGAAGACGCTTTGGAAAGTGTTGGCTTGGCAGGATATGAATACCAAATGGCTGGCAGCTTGTCCGCAGGACAGAAGAAACGCTTGGCTTTGGCGCGTTTATTGTTAGTGAAATTTTCCGTGTGGATATTGGATGAACCGTTTGTTAATTTAGATGTGTCGGGTTGTGATTGGTTGTTGGGCATTTTGGATAATCACATCAAAAACAAAGGCATTTTGATTATTACTGCCCACGACAATAAAACCATCAAAGAAAAGGTCACTAGCGAACTAATTTTGGAGTCAGTGGGTTTATGAAACCATTTTTAGCTTTAGTCAAACGTGATTTAACCTTAGGATTACGCCGAAAATCACAAATATACCAACCACTGGTGTTTCAATTATTGGTTGTTACTATGTTTCCATTAGCCTTAGGCAGTGGCGCAAAAACATTGGCACTGATTGCACCGGCGGTGATATGGATTTTGGCTTTATTGGCAAGTTTATTAACATTAGATCAAATTTTTAAGAACGATTATGACGATGGCAGTGTCGAATCGTATGTATTGACTTCCTACCCTTTACCGATGTCGGTTATGGCAAAGGTGTTAGCTCACTGGTTGTTGTCAGGTTTGCCTTTGGTGCTATTTTCACCAATTATTGGCGTGTTATTGCACTTACCTGCTTCATCTTATGGCATTTTGATGTTGTCTTTACTGATAGGAACCCCTATGTTTAGCTTTATGGGTTCGATTGGTTCCGCTCTAACAATGTCTCTAAAACATGGAGGCTTGTTATTAACCATCTTGGTCATGCCTTTGTTAACACCGGTTTTGATATTTGGCGCTAGTGCGGTGGTTGAGAGCTCTTTGGGTAATTCCGCATCGCAGCCCTTGTTGTTGCTTAGTGGATTATTGATATTAAGCATTACATTAATACCATTTGCTGCAGCGGCGGCAATAAAAATAAATTTAGAGTAATTTTATGCACAAACAACTCGTTATTTCTGTAAGAACAGGAATTACATGCAGTCACAAACAGTGTATGATGCGAGTTATAAATAAATTAGATTCCTGCCTTCGCAGGAATGACGAAAAGTTATAGAAGGAATGACGGTAAATTAAATATGCACAAACAACGAACAAATGCACTTCTAAGGTTTTACCATAAACTTGGTTCACCCCCTTCGTTTTATCGAATCAGTGGCTATTTTTTAAAGTGGCTATTATTAATTGCTATAGGACTAACAATCTGGGGTATGTATGACGGTTTAGTTTTAGCTCCTGCTGACTACCAACAAGGCGATAGTTTTCGTATTATTTACGTTCATGTTCCTGCTGCTTGGATGTCCATGTTTATTTATGGCATTATGGGTGTTTGTGGTGCTATTGCCATTATCTGGCGCATGAAAATGGCTGAAGCCGTGATGCTTGCCTCTGCTCCCATTGGCGCGTGGTTTACTTTTATTGCTTTGGTTACAGGCTCTCTGTGGGGCAAACCTATGTGGGGAACTTGGTGGGAATGGGATGCACGCATGACTTCCGAGTTGATTTTATTATTTTTATATATTGGCATTATGGCAACCTACTCGGCTTTTAGCGAAGATAGCCGTAAAGCTGCTCGGATGGCGGCATTAATTGCGGTTGTTGGGGTTTTTAACGTGGTCATTATTCATTATTCGGTTCAATGGTGGTCTTCTATCCATCAAGGCAGTACTGTATCATTGATGGGCAAGCAACACATCACTTGGGATATGTTACGCCCTCTTTTGGTTATGGCCTTTGCGACAAAGTTTTACTACGGCTATTCCATGCTTAAACGCGCTCGCATTTACTTACTTGAGACCGAAAGCCACAAACGTTGGGTACAGGATATTATTACGGAGAAAAAATCATGAGTGAGTTTTTTAATATGGGCGGCTATGCCTTTTATGTTTGGACTTCGATTGGTTTATTTTTCCTTGCTATGCTTATTGACTTTATTAGCTTAAGCATGAAAGAAAAGTCAGTTAAGAGAAATATCCTTTCATTTTTAAGAAGAAAAAAGAACAATAAGTAAGTATTTTCAATACAGATTTTTTGCATTAAGATTAGCTTGATCAGTGATAAGCAAATTTAAAACATTTAACAATCTAACAACACCCCTGTTAAATAAAATGGTATACTATTATTTTTAATTGAATAATATACAATCTATCACCATGGAAAAAGCTCAAAAAATATTAAAAGAAGTTTTTGGTTATTCTGAGTTTCGACACCACCAAAAAAAAATAATACAGACCGTATTGGCAAGAAAGTCAGATGTACTTGTTTTAATGCCCACAGGCGGTGGAAAATCGCTTTGTTACCAAATCCCTTCACTTATCATGAGAGGCACTGGCATTGTTGTTTCACCCCTAATTGCGCTCATGCAAGACCAGGTTGAAGCTTTACAACAGTTAGGTATAAAAGCTGATTTTATCAACTCTAGCCAAACCGTCAAACAAACAAAAGAGGTCAAAGAAAGACTCTTTAACGGCGAACTGGATATGCTCTATCTTTCACCTGAACGTTTGTTGAAAGACGAGACAATTGAATTATTGCAGTCTATTGATATTTCACTATTTGCCATTGATGAAGCACACTGCGTATCCGAATGGGGCCATGATTTTAGGCGAGTATATCAAGAACTCAAAATTCTCTCCAAGGAATTCCCTGATGTGCCAAAAATTGCCTTAACTGCAACAGCAGATGAAAAAATTAAAAAAGAAATTGTTAAGCAGCTGATTTTAAAAGATGCCAAAACTTTTGTTAATAGTTTTGATCGCTCAAACATTTATTATGAAATTACTGAACGTGACAGTGGCAACCAACAGTTGTATGATTTCATCAAGAAAAACCACCCTAACGAAGCAGGCATTGTTTATTGTCTATCTCGTAAAAAAGTAGAAGCAACTGCTGATTTCTTAAACAAAAAAGGACGCAAAGCACTGCCTTACCATGCGGGCATGAAAGCCTCTATCCGTGCTGAATACCAAAAGAAGTTTTTAGTTGAGGACGACGTTATTATTGTTGCAACTATTGCATTTGGGATGGGAATTGACAAACCCAATGTGCGTTTTGTAGCTCACTTTAGTTTGCCAAAAAATATCGAGTCTTATTACCAAGAAACAGGTAGGGCTGGTCGTGATGGACAACCATCCAATGCCTGGATGGCCTATGGTTATCAGGATGTAGTGTTATTACGACAATTCATCACTGGTTCGAATGCCGAGGATGCCCATAAACGGGTATTAAACAACAAACTGGATTCACTGATTGATTTATGCGAGCAAAGTTCATGCCGTAGACAAACAATTTTGGGCTATTTTGGTGAAGAGCTAAAAGAACCATGTGGTAATTGTGACAACTGCAAAAACCCTCCAGAAAAAATAGATGTAACAGAAGCGGCGCAAAAATGCTTATCTGCCGTACACCGTACCGAACAACGCTTTGGTATGATGTATTTGATCGATGTTTTATCAGGTAAGGACGATGAAAAAATCAAAAAGAATGGACACGACAAAATTTCCGTTTTTGGTATTGGCAAATGTGAAACAAAAACCTGCTTAAGGACGATTTTTAGACAGCTCATCACCCATCAATATTTGTATGTAGATGAAGATCAGTTCAATGCGTTAACACTGACTGATAAATGCCGAAATTTATTAAAGGGAAAAGAAAAATTCTTTATTAAAAAAGAAACCAAAAAACCAAACTCACCTATTTCAAAAGAAAATGCAAAACCAGCATACGAGCTTAAAAACTATGACTTGCCTTTATGGGATGCACTAAAAGAATTGCGCACTGAGCTGGCTACAGAACAAGGTGTTCCTCCTTATATTATTTTTAGTGATGCTTCCATGTTACAAATGGTCAAAACTCGTCCAGGAGATCATGACCAGTTTAAATACATTACTGGAGTTGGTGAATTTAAATCTGAAAAGTACGGTGGGCGCTTTTGTGAAGTGATAAACAAATTTGCCAACCAACAAAAAGTCAATGCTCGGTTAAGTGGTAATAGTAAAGAAACGATTTACCTCTTCAATCAAGGCAAAACAGCAGATGAAATTGCACAAGAGCGTGACATAAACTTGAACACAGTTTATTCGCATTTAGCTGATGCAGTTAAATTTGGCACTTTAAAAATTACAGATGCAGTGGGGTTACCACAAGATGAAATTGATGAAATTATCCAAGTAGCAGAAATATCAGGCTACCTAGAAGACAATAAACTCAAACCTGTCTATGAAATGCTTGATGGTGAATACGATTATGGCGTACTACGATGCGTATTAGCAGGCCTTTCATCGCATGATTAAAAAACTTATGCTCATTGCCAAAGGCGTGGCAATGGGAGCAGCAGATGTTGTCCCTGGAGTTTCTGGTGGCACAATCGCTTTATTGACAGGAATATACCCGCGTTTAATCAATGCCATTACTGGATTGAACATTCACTCATTAAAAGCCTTAGCAAAGGGGCAATTTGGTAAATTTTGGCAGGCAATAGATGGTTGCTTCATTTTACCATTGCTTATTGGAATAGCTTCGGCCTTTTTAGTGCTTGCTCATCCGATTAAATATGCCATCGCCGCCCACCCTATTCCGACTTGGTCATTTTTCTTTGGTTTAATTATTGCCTCAGCTATTTTAATCATTAAACAAATGAAAGACAAAAAGCCCCTCAATTACTTATGGCTTATTCCTGGTGTGTTTGTTGGATTTTGGATTGGAATACAAACATCCATCCCATTTGGCAGTGATAATACTGCAGTGCTAATTGCTGGAATGCTGGCTATTTGTGCTATGATTTTACCAGGTATATCTGGCAGTTTCATATTGGTTCTCTTAGGCATGTACGAAGTGTTGATTAGCGCTGTTACAAACAGAGAATACAGCACCCTATTTATTTTTATTTGTGGTGCTATTATTGGCTTAATTTTCTTCTCACGAGTCATCAAAGCGGTGTTATCAAAGTTTTACCAACAAACTTTATTCTTTTTAAGTGGTTTGATGCTAGGTTCACTCACCAAAGTTTGGCCATGGGAAATTACCGTACATAGCCATGAACAAGGCATGAATCATACCGAAACAATCACTAATGTTTTACCAATGAGTTACCCTAACCCAATGACTATGACTGCCATTTCTATGGCTTTATTTGCCATTGTTTTGGTTTTTACTATTGAGTATTTAGGTAGAAAATTAAGCTACAATCAATCAGATTGACAACATATTTTATCAACTTGCAATAAATGTTCTTGAATTTGACTTTCTGTTAAAAAACTACCCGTAAATGAATTTTTCACCAATTGCACAATATCATCTTCTGACAAATCTAAAGCATCAGCTATGGCAAAAAAATTATCATTAACATAACCTCCAAAATAAGCAGGATCATCTGAATTAATCATTGCATTAAGACCTTTATCAAGCATAGTTTTGATTGGATGCTTTGTTAAATCATCGACCACTTGCAATTTAAGGTTAGACAATGGGCAAACCGTTAAGGTTAGGTTCTTTTGTTTAATATATTCAACTAGTTTATCATCTTCCAAACAACGATTTCCATGATCGATTCTATCGACCTTAATCACATCAATAGCACTCCACACATACTCTGGCGGACCTTCTTCACCGGCATGAGCGACTTTCAGCAAACCTAATTCCTCTGCTCTTTTGTACAACCTACTAAACTTTTCCGGAGGGTGACCCATTTCTGAAGAATCCAAACCGATGGCCTTAATTTTATCAAGATGAGGAATCGCTTGTTCTAAAGTCTCAAGGCATTCATCTTCACTCAGGTGACGCAATAAACTAAATATCAAAAAAGAAGAGATACCAAGCTTAGATTGACCATCACTTAGCGCTTGATGAATACCATTTATCGCCGTATCAATGGAAATACCACGTTCTGTGTGTGATTGTGGGTCAAACATGATTTCGGTATGTACTACATTATCAGCTTGTGCTTTGAGCAAGTAAGCCCAAGTTAAATCATAATAATCTTGCTGTTTTTGTAAGACATTAACACCTTGATAATAAATATCCAAAAACTCTTGCAAGTTGTTAAACTCATAAGTGGCACGTAATGATTCGACGCTATCATGCGGCAAGTCAATATTATTACGTTTGGCAATGGCAAACATCAATTCAGGCTCAAAACTACCTTCAATGTGTAAATGTAATTCAGTTTTTGGTAATTTTTGTATTAATTGTTGTATTTTGTTCATGGTTTTTTTGTGATGGCTTAGAGGGTATAATAACGCGAAGTGCTTTTTTATACAATGGCAACTCTATCCATTTGTAGATTAGAAGACTTATTATAACAATCATAATCGTATAAGCAACAAAACCCAGTCCAGCAACATGATGAGAGACCAATGCATCACGAAGTCCTGAGGTATACAACATATTAACGAAAATAATATGCACTAAATAGAGTGAATAAGAGGCATTACCTATTTTCTTTAAAGCCCCTTTAATGACCAATTTTTTATTGACTTCTAATGACAATAATACCCACATCACACTGAATCCAAAAACACCAAATGTCACAATTCGCGTCCAATTGTTCTCTATCGTTATGGTGACACCAAAGTACAAAGAGACTATGGCAATAAGTATAAGAATAGGCACATACCTTAATTGTGAGTAGTACTTTGTTAAAGAAAACAAGAAAAACCCAGCGAAAAAATCCAGTAGAAAATGCGAAAGCAAGAAATTCAGCCAAGTCACTTCTAATGATGAGGTTAAAAACATTTTGGCAACCACAGCAACTGACACAATAGCGAAAGTCATTAATACAGGAAGGCTAAATGCCAATAAAAGGGCAATAATGAGGTAAAAATACAATTCATAACTTAAGGTCCACGAAACACCAAGCAATAAATTTTGTGGTTCAATAGAGGTTAAAAAAAATGAATGGAGCAAGTCAATATTTTCAACAAAATCAGGGGTGTAGATTGAATAATAGATCAAGGCAAAGATAAATATAGGCAAATATCCCAGATAAATCCTTAAAAATCTTTTAGTGATAAATTGTTTACCAGATGAAAAATTTTGTGGTAAATTTTGAGTGGTCTTTGCCATCACAAAACCACTGATAACAAAAAAAACATCAACACCAGCATAACCGTATTGAGCAATGGATTCAAAGACTACATTTGATAAGCCCATGACTCGAAAATGCGGCAACAGGTGAAAGATAACGACCAAAAAAGCCGCTATTCCTCTTAATGCCTGAATATTATTGTACATTTTCGTGAACTTATTTAAGCTTCAATTGATAACACACCCGTTTTATTTTGCTTTTAACAAAGTCTGGTGAAATGCTTTTTTGAGTTAAGTCTTCTATTTTAAAATACTCGTTCAATTCTTCATCTAAGATAAATTTTTTAAAATTATTGGAAAAGATTATCGTGCCATTTGGATTCAAGACCATTTTGCACGCGAGTAACAATTGCTTGTGGTCACGCTGCACATCCCAATCAGTATCACGAGAATGAGAGTTTGAATAAGTCGGTGGGTCAACAAAAATCCTGTCAAATTTTTGTTTGCAATCGCCCAAATATTCCATCACATCACTGCGTATCAACTTATGACTAAAAACATTCATGCGATTTATGCGAAAATTTTCTTGTGCCCAACTTAAGTAGGCTTTGGAGGTATCGACACTGACGGTTGAAATAGCTCCTCCTTTTGCTGCCGCAACCGTAACACTTCCTGTGTAACTAAATAAATTAAGAAAGGCTGTACCCTTTGCATTTTGCTGAATATACGATCGAATCCAACGGTGGTCAATAAACAAACCTGTATCGAGGTACTTTTCTAAATTAACAATATATTTTCTATCCTCTTCATGCACAATAATATCAGTGCTATCAACTTGTTTGTTTTCGTATTGGAAGTTACTGCTTTGTTTTTGGCGGGTTTTGATATGGACTTTATCGTTTTTGATATTCAGCGCCACTTGAGCACCCAAAATGGCATCCTCTAAGCGTTTTTTCGTTTTCTTTTCAGGAATAGTATTGGGTGCTTTGTACTCTTGAATATTAATGTGTTCATTATAAACATCAATGGCAACAGCGTATTCTGGAATATCTGCATCGTAAATTCGATAAGCATTTATGTCTTCATTCTTTATCCATTTTTTCAAGCGACTCATATTCTTCTTAATACGATTAGCGACCATTTGAGCTGTTTCGGGTAAGGCGTGCTTTTGTCCTTCGGGAGAGTTGAGTTTCTTTTTAGCTTCAATATCAAAAGTTATCAATGTAATAGCCAAATCACCATTCATCAATTGCCATGATTTTTTCGCGCGAAACCCAAGCATAAAACCTTGGCTCTTGGCATATGTCATAATGGCTGCTGTGCTTCCCAAAGCTTTGTTTGCCATCCATTGCCCGAGTTGGCGCCATGTGGCATCAACATTTTTCTTTAAACGCACTCCATAGGGAGGGTTGCAGACAATCAAGTTATTCTTTGCTGGAATATTAAAGTTATCAAAGGTCTTGTATTGGCATTGAATCTTGTCTTCTGCATTAAGTTGGTAAGCGTGTTCTTCTGTGATTTTGACCGAATCTTTGTGGTGATCAGCACCTATTATTTGCCCTTGGAAATTTTCAACTCCTGCAATCATACGAGTTTTGGCTTCAAATAAAAGCTCATTCCATTTATCTTGGTTAAACTCACTCCAAGTCTCCACAGAGTAATGCGGATTAGTCAAACCTGGGGCAATATCACACGCCATCAAATAGCCTTCGGTTAAAAATGTTCCAGAACCACACATGGGATCGATAAGATTATAGTTTTCCTTAGAAAGCTCTGGCCAATTGGCACGAATCAAAACCGCTGCGGCTAAATTTTCTTTCAATGGTGCCTTGGTTAAACTTTGGCGATAACCACGCAAATGCAGAGAACGTCCTGAAATATCTTGGTAGACTAATATTTGATTATGCTTTAAAACCACACTAACGGATAAATCTGCATTGCTCTTGACAATATCAGGTCGCGAATCATTGACTTCACGCAACCGATCACATATCGCATCTTTAACGACTTGAGAGGAATATTGTGTGTTGCGTAGTTCTTTATTGGTGCCTTTAAAATTAATAGCCAGCGTCTGTGGTGTATTGCGTACTTGATTTTGCCAGTCTGTTTTATAAATGGCATTGTACAAATCTTCTGAATCGTTAATTTTGATTTGATTAATCATTACCAATATTCGATTAGACAAACGTGACCATAACAAAGTTCTCATCAAGACATCAGGGCTTGCAAAAAACACCACTCCTGATAATTTTTCAGCAACATCTTGAGCACCTAAAGAGATTAATTCATCTTTTAAAAGCAACTCTAAATGCTTTGGACAACTGGCATAAGCTTGGTGTAGGTTAGACATGGCATCGTAACTAAAGTAAGTAAAGACGAATTATAACACCATTATTTACTTCACAACATAAAACTGTTATTCACACAGGGCTTTATTGCATCTTAGGATCAAAAAATTCATCAGATATAGCCGTTAATTTTTGATTGTTAATAAGCCACTGACCAAACTGATTATTTGGATAAGTCACTTCAATGGTTACCGACAATTCTTGTGGTGTAGAGAAATCATAATTTATAAAACCACTTTCTTGATTAGTTGTTTGTCTAAATTCGCAATTCGGACAAAACCCAGTATACGATAACAATGTTATTTGCCCAGATGCATTGTTACTGGCATTGCCTAATGACCAACGAGGGTCACCGTTTTCATCGTAGTAATACATTATCATTACAATGGCATCGCCCTTAGTGTTGACACTGATGCCCCAGCCAGAATCTAATGGATTATAAAAAGAACCTGTAAATTGTTTTGTCGTGGTTTGATTGGAGATATTGAGGTAGGAAAATGGTTCAGAACCTTCTCTGTCACTGATATTCCAAACAAACAAAGCATTTTTAGCATCTGTAAAATCTAAATTCACCTGCCCAACTATTTCAGATGATGCTATTCTTGTTGCTTCATCCCAACTAAAAGTCAATAAATTAGCTTGCCAATTTTCTTGATAAACACCTGAGGCTATATACCATGTTGGTGTTTCATCATCATTATAAGTATACCAAATCATGAATAATCTATCGCCTGCAATATGTACATCTATTCCATGCCCACTTCTTTGCGGGTTAAATCATAGCCCAGTTTTTGGTCTTATTTGAGTTGAATTTGCATCTGTTGGATTAGAGCCTTTGGCAATTTCATCACTATCACTGATGCCATCACCATCTCTATCGAAAGCTAGGCGTTGACCCAAACCTTTTGGTACTAGTGTGTATGTTAGGGTGTTTGTAAAAGTTGGTGTAGCCATTAAGCCAACTGAGCTAATACTTTGATTATCTTGACTAAAAAATGTATCATCATTGGCACTGAACAGATAATTATTACCATTACTGGCATTAACAATTAAATCAACTTTACCACTTTGCGCAATCGTGACTAATTCATCGACCCGTGCATTGCTTTGAGTCGCTTGAGTCAAACTGACTTGTTGTCCAACACCTGCATGTGTGTCTTGTGATTGACCAGGCGTATTTCCCAATGGAATATGGCCATTGTCTAATTCGGAACCAGAAAAAGCCATCATCAAAGCAACTAAATCAGCCACCTCTTGATCAGAGTCTACACCAAAAGCCGGCGCACTTAAGAAACGTGAAACCGAATCAATAGCACCATCGTGTAAAAAACCAAACCCAGATAAAGATTGCGTTCGTGACATTTCAAATCCTACTTTTTCATAGAGGTTCCTTAACTGTGGTGTTTTGATGGATTTTTGCGTTGAACCATCGACACTAACAATACCCAGATGGTTGGCATCAAAAGGACCAAGTGGCATGATTTCACCCCCAATACTGGCATTTATAACACCTAACTTTAACTCACCATTAACAGCCATTCCTGTTGGAATAGTATGGCAAGAACCACATTGAAAGACATTATCAAGCAAACCTAAATTAAATAATTGTAAACCATTTTGAGGATTGCCAGAACCCAGTGGTTGACCAGCGTCCGAAAAACGCCCGGAAGTATAATGGTTACTTAAATTTATGTTCTCAGGCAATGTATTATCACTATTTCGGTAGGCATTGGGTGGAAAGGTAATAGTAGACAGCATGGATTTGAATTGAGCCATTTCTTGACTTGATAACAGAGTGTCGTCACCATTTATCGACATGAATGCGCCATTAAACTCCTCTATTCCATCTCTGTCACCACGCCAATGAAAAGGTTCATGTCCAATGATGTCTTGAAAAGTTTGCGTCATCATTGGTCCTTTCATTGGGTGAAAATTTTCACAATTAAAGATGGAAACAGCCGAAAAATCGGTTTGGCAATTTTGATTGAATTCTTTCATCTCTCCTGAGGGATCACCCAAATCCCAGGACAATTTATCCATTCGAGCATCCACATGGCAGGAGGCACAGGAAGCTTGTCCTAATCCAGATGTCTCATGCGTGCTGTATAAAAATTTTCGCCCTTCCACAATTGCTTCAGGTAAAGGATTAAATAATTGCACTTTGTTTAATTCCAATTTGTTTTGTATATCAATTACCGATAAACTGGCTTCAAAATGATTCCACGCATACAGTCGATTATTACTCTCATCCAATGCCAATCCAGTCACACCTTGACCTGCTTCTATGCGTCCTTTGCGATTTCCAAGGGAATCAATAACGATAACATTATTCGAACCCATCCCCGAGACATAACCTGTATTGCCATCAGCACTCCAGACAATCCCGCGTGAATCGCCAATTGATTTGTTGCGTTCAGATTGAGCAATAGTTGAACTGCTGTAATTTAGATGAGAATTTAAATCCACCACCTGTGGCTGTGAAAGGTTATTGAGAGATACCACGCCCAGTTTAACTCGAACAAAAGTTCCATTGAGATTGGGCTCATACCTTATTTCATTGGTCGCATCTGTTCCAACCAATGTTATTTGGTTTTTAGCCGAATTAAAACCCATTGCCATACCAATATTCATCAATCCTGAGACGTAACTCACTGCATGAGTTTGTGTATTTATGACCGTAATATCATGATCCAACAAAGTCCAGCCTTCAACTCCTCCTGATAGAGCTGCTTGATTACCCGAAACCATAGCAGTCCAATCCTCACCGTTATCATCGAGCCAACGACCAGTAATGTCTTGTTTAATAATTAAAGATACTTTAGGAGCAATGGGTAAACTTGGATTCATTGCAGGAAAAAATCCCACCCCATTATTAGGTGGAGGATTTTGTCCTTGGTACGGAGAAGGGTCGCGATTAACGGGATTGCCTGGAAATCCTAAGACACCATCAGCTTCATCTAACCCACCCGACATAATAGTGGTTTTGTTTCCTGATTCAAAACTAGCAACATAGACTTTACTGCCATCAGCACTAACAATCATGGCACGAGGGTCTTCTGCCATGACATCAATGACTTGTGCAGGACTTGTTAAATTTGTGGTATCAAATACCATGATTTGATTGACTTGTGAACAACTTACAAAAGCTTTGTTATTTGCAAAAACAACATCAAAGGGTTCATCATTGGTTTTTAATGTTTGTTTGATTTGACGGCTATCGAAATCAACGATGGTTATTGAATCAGAGATGTGATTAACCACCCACAATTCATTATTATTTTTAAATCGTACTGACACTGGATCAACGCCCACTTTAACATGCCCAAGTCGAATAGGATAACCCAAAGAAACATCAAAAAGCTGAACACGGTTATCTGCCGTGTGTGAAATAGCAAGTCGCGTTTTATCTGGAGACAAATCAAGCACGTGAACAGGGTGATTTTCCCAGTTAACATAAGGTAAGCTATGGGCGCTTATTTGCCATAAAAAGAAACAAAAAAATGCAACGAACCGTATTAGAATATTAGTTTTATTAAAAAGCATATAAATCCCCAAATCCCGATATAGAAAGTACGATGATAGCACAAGTCCTTAATGCACCTAGAAAACCCAGAAAAAGCTTCATCACCAATGAGGTGACTTTAGTTTTTCTTGATTTCCTATGCACATCAGTTACT
>JAMOMK010000011.1 GCA_027067055.1 Lysobacterales bacterium
TAACACACCGCACATAGCAATGGTAATAGGGCGTGTCTTCTAAGCTAATTAATTGTTTTCTTGCTGTTGTCATTTTGAGCTCCTGAAACGTAGTTTGTTCCCGATTTTGGTAGTTTAACACAAAAGTAATTTCATATAAACAACATGGGTGTCCTTGTATATTTATCTTGTATATTTAAGAAGTGCCTGTCTATGTTATTGGTTAACGATTTAACGGCTTGGAATTGGAGGGTTTTACCTAAAAGGGTACTGACCCCAATAACTCTTGATTTTATTATAATACTGTTTCTCAATAAAACTGTGTCCAGTGAATTGGGGGATGTTCAGGTAGACCCCTTTTTTGTCCCGTATGTTTATTGTTTCGATACTGATTCATTTCCTGCCTTTTTTTACAATTTTTATTTCAATATCTGACCTTCTAACATGTTCATTATTTGAATTAACTTCAAAAAACCAAAACCTTTCATTAACTACATTAAACATTCCATTATCATTACTGCTTTTCATTTTTTCATCATCTGTCATCGGAATAAAGTCAATGCATATATTTTCTCCATATAAACAACATGGGTGTCCTTGTATATTTATTTCAAGCTAGAGTTTATGGGTCTAGTGCCAATGTATAACTATCAAGGTTATTTATGTCAATTGTGATGATAGATATAGAAAGTGACGGGCCAATTCCTGGTGATTATTCCATGATTTCATTTGGAGCTGTTATAGTAGATGAAAATTTAGATAAAACCTTTTACGGTAAACTTAAGCCAATTAGTAAAAAATGGATTCCTGATGCTCTAGCAATTTCCAAGTATACAAGAGAAGAAACACTTAAATTTGATGAGCCAAAAAAAGTTATGGAGCAATTTGAAATTTGGTTAAAAGAAAACTGCAAAACGAAGCCAATGTTCTTCAGTGATAACAATGGCTTTGATTGGCAATTTATAAATTGGTATTTTCATCATTTCCTAGGAAAAAACCCATTCGGGTATAGTTCTACTAACTTAGGCTCATTGTACAAAGGTTTAGTCGGAAACACTTTTAAAAATTTTAAACACCTTAGAAAAGCTAAACATACTCACAACCCAGTTGATGATGCAATTGGAAATGCAGAAGCTCTTCTGTACATGAAAAACCAAATGAATTTAAAAATTTAAGAGGGTGTAGAACCTAATGTGCAAGCACTCTCAAATTTAATTAATCAATCCTCAAACCAAGAAAATTGTCAACTGTTACAGTATAATTTTTAGATATGAATATTTCTTTTAAATGCTCACCAACGTTAACTAATAACTCTGTTGAATCATTTGTCTCACATTCGATTAAAAGAAAATAGTTATATTCTCTTTTATTTTCAATAATGATATCGCCAAGGTTGCTTATTAAAGTGAGAGTCAAACCAAGTACTTCAAAAATATAATAATCACCTCCAAAGTTATCAGAATACCTAGATTGTACAATCTGATAGCTTGTTTGATTTACTGAAGAAATATTAAGAACACTTCTTATATCAATTGCAAGTTCATGTAATGTTTTATCTGTTTTAAAATATAATTCCATAATCTCTACCTAGTAAATATCTGTACTTGCTTTAACTGTTTCATATCCTTTTTTACTATATATCCTGATACTTGACTTTCTACCTGTCATGTTACCAACTGCTTTTTCTGCTGAATGTAACTTGGGGAAAAATAATTTTGTTGCTGCAACAGATAATGCTCCATCTTTATTATGTGCACCTTGCTTCAAGCCTTGCTGATATAATTTATCACTAACAACAAAGAAATCTATATCACTAGCTTCATCAAAAGCACCTCCTGTATGTTTAACACCTGTTGTTGAACTACCTCTTACACCAATAAGTGCATCATCAACATCTATAGCATTTTTAAATTGAGACATGGCATCATCAAATTGCTTTCCTTCTTTGAATCCAAGTGGAACTTTGGAACCTTTGCCCTTCCCAAATTTAAATCCAATTTTCAACCCTATTGCTTCAAGAGCTAAAGCAACATAGTCACCCTTAGTAGATAATGGTAATGTACTTACGCTACCCAATGCTTTCTTAGCTCGATAAATATAAATATCTTTCATATTTCGTGATAAATTTGAAGCCTCAATTTCAAGAATTGTTTCTTCTAAAACACTCGGTGCAGCTCCTGAAATTTCTCCCATGGGACCTGGCCCATCTGATCCCCACCAACTTACAAAACGATTCCAAATACCACCACCGTTTTGACTTTCCTTCTCTGAATTATCAGATTTGTCACTTTTTGAATTTTGTTGTTGTTCTCTAATCCCATTATACATTTCCGTAATTGCATCCCTGCTAACTCCAAGAACACTAGCCATACTTTGATCCCATTGGCATGCATAATCATCAGAACCACATCTTGTGTCTTCACCAAAATACCCACTTGGATCAGTCCCCGATAAAGGATTATTAAAAATATAAGTATAAGGATTCAAACTCTGTGTCGATGTAGGATTCTGAATAAAAGGGTCAACACTAAGGAACCGCCCATTATTATAATCATACATACGGCCATGTGTGACTTAATGCATCGTACAACAACTTACATTAAAACCTTGACTTACCACCTCTTCTCGAAGTTTTTTTAATGCAACATGAAATTTAGTATGCCAATCTAATGAAACAAGGTCAAGAAATTAATAGTGCCCGAGCTAAATATGGATTTACAGGGCGCCAATTGCTGATACTTATTTAATTAACAATTAACAATTAACAATCTTCAGATAATCCCTTATAATCAACCGCTTTGTTAAAACTTTTAAAAACTCTATGTTAACGTTTCAGGAAATTATTTTAAAACTGCAAGAATTTTGGGCGAAAAATGGTTGTGTGATTGTACAGCCTTTGGACTTGGAAGTCGGTGCAGGAACTTTTCACCCAGCGACATTTTTACGTTCTATTGGCCCGGAGCCCTGGAACAGTGCTTATGTGCAGCCTTGCCGACGTCCAACTGATGGTCGTTATGGCGAAAATCCGAACCGTTTGCAACATTATTATCAGTTTCAAGTGGTATTGAAGCCATCACCTGACAATATCCAAGAATTGTATCTTGAGTCCTTAAAAGAACTGGGTATTGATACGCTTTTACATGATATTCGCTTTTTGGAAGATAATTGGGAATCCCCTACTCTGGGTGCTTGGGGTTTGGGCTGGGAAGTCTGGCTTAATGGCATGGAAGTGACACAGTTTACTTACTTTCAACAAGTTGGTGGCATCGAATGTCGTCCAGTGATGGGTGAAATCACTTATGGCTTGGAAAGACTTGCCATGTATTTGCAAGAAAAAGACAGTATCTATGATTTGATTTGGGCAGAGACTCCAAATGGCACCGTCACTTATGGCGATGTCTTTCATCAAAACGAAGTGGAACAATCCACTTACAATTTTGAGCACGCTAATGTCGAGATTTCATTGCAAGACTTTAATAATTGCGAAAGTGAGTGTTTGAAATTAATTGAAGCAAAACTGCCTCTGCCAGCCTATGAAAAAGCTTTAAAAGCATCGCATTACTTCAACCTATTGGATGCTAGAAAGGCCATTAGTGTAACTGAACGCCAACAGTATATTTTGCGTGTTCGCACCATGAGTAAGGCTGTTGCTGAAATGTATTACGACAGTCGTGAAGCACTTGGCTTTCCTGGATGTAAAACAAGTAAAGATAACGAAGGAGATGCCTCATGAGTAACATTTTATTTGAACTGGGCACCGAAGAGTTACCACCAAAAGCATTAAATAATTTAGCCATGAGCTTGTACAATGGTGTAGTAGCCGAATTAGACAAAGCAGGAATTAGCTTTGATAAAGACAATTCGCGTTGGTTTGCTTCCCCTCGCCGTTTATCCTTTATTTTAAAAAACATCGATGCGGGGCAAGCTGATAAAAAAATGCAACGCAAAGGCCCAGCGGTCGTTGCTGCATTTGATGATGAGGGCAACCCTAAACCTGCAGCCATTGGCTTTGCTAAATCTGTTGGTGCCGAAGTGGCAGATTTACAGAGACTTAAAACCGACAAAGGCGAATGGTTAGTTTTTGACATTGAAGAAAAAGGGCGGAAAACAGCAGAGTTATTGCCTGATTTCATTCAAAACAGCATTAAAAAACTCCCTATCCCAAAACCAATGCGTTGGGGTAATAACAGTTTTAGCTTTATTCGCCCTGTGCATTGGATGATCTTGTTGCAAGATGAGCAGATTATTCCTTTTGAAATGTTTGGGCTTGCCACAAGCAACCAATCTCGCGGCCACCGTTTTCACTTTCCTGATTACATTACCATTAAGTCAGCAGACACTTATGTGCAACAATTGTTGGATGTGCGTGTTGAAGTGGATCAAATAACGCGCAAAGAAAAAGTTAAACAACAAGTTATCGCTATTGCAAAGACCATTAATGGCACTGCTCGTACTGATGATAGCTTGTTGGAAGAAGTCACAGCAATTGTTGAGTATCCTGTAGCAACTGTTGGCAGCTTTGATGAGGACTTTCTGCAAGTTCCTCCAGAGGCATTAATCTCATCTATGCAGAAGCACCAAAAATACTTCCCTGTATTTGATGATGACAATAAATTGATGCCAAACTTTGTAGCATTAGCAAACATCGAATCCAAAGATGTGGCGCAAGTGGTTAAAGGTTTTGAAAAAGTCATTCGTCCACGCTTAGCTGATGCACGTTTCTTCTGGGAACAAGACCAAAAGAAACCGCTTGATTCTCGCTTTGCTATGCTTGATAAAATGACCTTTGAAAAACAGTTGGGTTCTATCGGTGATAAGTGTAAACGCATTGGTAAAATCATGTTATCTCTTGGTAGCAAACTCAATTTGGACATTCACCAAATAGAACGTGCATCTACTTTGTTAAAGTGTGATTTAGTGACAGATATGGTCGATGAATTTCCTGATTTACAAGGTATTATGGGCGGCTATTATGCCACAGCTCAAGGCGAACATGAAAATGTTGCCGCTGCCATAACCTCACAGTATAAACCAACTTTCTCTGGTGATAGCATTCCTGAAACAACCTTAGGTCAAGCGTTGTCTTTGGCAGACAAAATGGATACACTTTGTGGGATTTTTGCTGTTGGTAAGAAACCAACAGGTAACAAAGACCCATTTGCTCTACGTCGTAGCGCATTAGGCATTATCCGAATTTTGCAAGAAGCCAAACTACCGGTAAACCTTTATGAATTAATACAAACTAGCCTTAATCAGATTGCCATCGATTCACTGGATCATACCAGTGTGCAAAAAGACATTGAAGCTTTTATCAGTCAACGACTCAAACACCGTTACTTAGAACAAGGTATAAGTCATGATATAGTTGATTCAGTTTTAAAGCTTAAACCTGAAAACTTAGATGATTGCAATGAAAGAATAATTGCTTGTGTTGCATTTAAACAAAACCTTTCAGCACCTGCCTTAGCCGCAGCCAATAAAAGAATTAGCAATATTTTAAAGAAATCAGATGAAGTAATTGCTGATGATGTGACTATTTCATTACTGCAAGAACAAGAAGAGAAAAATCTCTACGGTGCAATCGAGTCAATTAAGAGAACTTTCACCCTAAAAGTCACTCAACAACAATACGAACAAGCCTTTAATCATTTAGCTTCATTAGCGGAACCTGTTGATAACTTTTTTAACAAAGTAATGGTCAACAGTGATGACCAAGCAATACGCTTAAATCGTTTAGCCTTATTAAAACAATTAAATCAGTTATTTAATGCCATTGCTGATATTTCTAGACTGGAAATTTAAAACCCATATAGAAGAAAATCTAATGCCAATATGAACTGTTTTCATGTTGGCATTTTAGTGTTAAGATGGCACTATTCAATCAACTTAATCCTTAATGGCATTGCATACCTTACAACCTGATACCATGTTGCGTGAATACCGCATCATTAAACTTCTTGGTGAAGGTGGTTTTGGGTTGACTTATCTTGCTTTTGATACACATCTTGAAAAACATGTCGCTATCAAAGAATACATGCCTGCCGAACATGCCGTTCGAGAATCTGACTCAAAAATTGTCCCTCGTAGCAGTGCTTCTGAAAAAACTTACAAATGGGGTCTCAATGCTTTTATAAATGAAGCAAAAACTTTAGCCAAATTTGAAAACCCCAGCATTGTCAGAATTTATCGTTTTTTCAAAGAAAATGGCACAGCTTATATTGTTATGGAATACTGTCAAGGTGGTTGCTTAATCGACATTATTTCTAAAGATAAACCCATGGATGAGCAAAAGCTCAAAAAAATAATTACTTCAATTGTCAATGGGTTACAACTCGTACATAAAGAAGGTATATTACATAGAGACATTAAACCTGACAATATCATGTTTCGCGCAAATGGCTCTGCTGTTTTAATTGATTTTGGTGCAGCTCGACATGCCATCGGAGATAAGTCACGAAAAGTCACAACTATCATTACTCCAGGCTATGCACCATTAGAACAATACAGTACTAAAGGGAAAATTGGTCCGTGGTCAGATATTTATTCCTTAGCAGCAGTCGCCTATTTATGCATTACAGGAAAAAAACCACCTGATATCATGAATAGGTTACATGATGATACCATTGCAAAATTATCTGACCGTCTTAATTCTTCAGCATTTCTTCAAGCCATTGACTTTGGTTTAATGCTACAGGTCAGTGATCGCCCCCAAAATTTATCTGACTGGTCTTCTTTATGGAATAAACAAAATAGTTCTGCTAAAATCACTCAGCCCAATAGTCCAATCCAAACTAAAGAAGCAATTTTTGCAAAAAAAGAAATTAGCCCAGATACCCATTATTTTAAACCTCAAGCCATATCAGCACGGCCAACTATTTCTACGCGCGACCAGACTACTTTAAACACTCATAAATTTAATCAAGTTCACAAAACATCAGGCTTTGGATTCTTTAAGTGGCTACTTGTTTTGATTACTTTAATGATGTTGTCCGTTGTTGCTTATGTCGCATACGAACACATTATTAACAAAAAAGAATTCAGTGAATTGCTTACAGTTAATGCCATGAAAACAAAGTGGAATTCATTCTTTACTCAGACACTAGACAAGCCACCAAAAATAAAAACACCAATTAAAAATGAATACATTCTAAGTGCTCAGAAAAAACTCAATTTTTTGGGTTATAAAGTTGCCCAAAATGGGGAGCTTGATATAAGAACCCAACAAAGCATTAAAAAATTTGAACAAGACAATCAACTTGTTATTACAGGGGTAGTTGATGACATTCTTATCAATGAACTGTCTAACAAAATTGAAACGATGAAACAAGAAAACTGGAGTAAAGCACTTTCGACCAATACCGAAGAGGCCTATCAAACTTTTAGCGACAAACACCCAAATAGCCCACACCAAGAGGAGATTGAAGAAAATATAAGGCGATTAAAAGAACTCAAAACCATTCAACTTAAACAACTACAAATACAACAGCAACAAGAAGCTCTCGATTTAAAACAAAAAACTCAAAAACAAAGGTTAATTACAGTTACTCAAGAAAAGAAAAAGCTGATAAAAGAAATTCAAGCACAACTCATCAGGTTAAAATATAATGATTTAAATCAAACGGGAAACTTAGATTTACAGACTGAAAGTTTGATTAAAACCTACCAAAAACTGAAGAACTTACCAATAAATGGTTTACCAACTAAAACCTTGTTATTTAAATTACAATCAGAAAGTAAATGGCCTGGTAGAGGTATTGGTGAGACCTTCAAAATATGCAATAATTGCCCTCAAATGGTGGTTATTAAAGCTGGCAGTTTCACTATGGGCAATGAAACTGGACCAAGCACTCAGAAACCAGCACACAATGTGTATATTAAAGAATTTAGCATTAGTCAACGTCCAGTGAGTTTCAAACAATGGGACTCTTGTTATGCTGATGGATTTTGCACTTATCAGCCAAATGATGAGGGTAATGGTAGAAAACAAAACCCCGTAATAAACATTAACTACCAAGACAGCTTACAGTTTATTAATTGGTTAAAATCTTTATCTGGGAAAAACTACCAATTACCAAGCGAAGCTCAATGGGAATTTGCCGCAAGTTCAACAATACAAGGGAATCCTTATCAATTAAAAAACCCAATCTATTCAATTACAGAATTAATTGCCGATTGCTGGCACCCTAATTACTTAGGAGCACCAACAGATGGAAGTGCAAGAAAGGACAGTATTTGTCAAAATGTAGTAACGCGTACAAACCTATCAAAAAAAAACAAATCATCGTTATATAATCGTACAAAACTAGGCAAGACAGAGCGAAAAAATACAGTTGGATTTAGAGTGACCGTTATTCAAGATTAACGACGTTTACAACATTAATCGTGAATAACTAGCATTTTGCGTACAAATCGAAGTAAAATATAACTGTAAGGAGTTTAAACCATTCTGAAAGACTGAGAAAAAAATGAACAAAACATCAATCATTGTAAAAATTTATACGGTGCTTTGCATTAAAGTCAATAGTCAACTATCTACTCTTAATTTAATCAATTTACCTGTCATTAGTTTTAGTTCTAAGTTCTATAAAGTTTCACTTTCTATTTTATTTCTTCTCCTTATTAATCTACAAACTTCTGCACAGCAAATGCCTTTTGCAACATTAAGTATCGCAGACGGGCTTGAAGATACCGTTATTTTTTCTATTGAAGAAGATGATTTAGGGTTTTTATGGATAGCATCAAGAACGGGCATCAATCGATATGATGGCAAACAATTTTGGACTTATGGTCGTAATGATGGCTTGCCCCATAACTTAGCCCGTGATTTACTTAAAACTAAAGATGGAACGCTTTGGATTGCCACAGAAAAAGGTTTAGCATGGTTTGATGGAAAATCATTTCATGTATTTAAACCAAAAAATAAAAAAATAAATACATACTCAGCAAGAGCCTTAAGCCAAGCACCTGATGGAACATTATGGGTTGCCACTTATGGTGCGGGTGTATTACAGCTTGAAATAGGAGAAAACCCTAAGCTGATAAAACAATATAATTACAAAAATGGCCTTAAAACAGATCGCATAAGAAGTATTCTTGCTGATAAACAAGGCAATATTTGGGTCGGAACATCAAAGTATATTTTCAAAATCAACGAAAAGAAAGTAGAACAAATTCAATGGCATGCTAAAAAGTCTGAAATTAGAACAATCTTCCAACATAAAGACAATAGTATTTGGGTAGGCACACGTTTTGGCATTGCTCGTTATAATGGCAAAGCATTTGAGGCACTAAAGTTTAATGTGGATTTAAGTCAGCAAACGATTAACAGCATCATGTATGATTTCCAAGGTTTTATATGGGTTGGCTCAAGAGATTTTGGCACTTATAAAATAGATCAAAACAATAAGATAATTAAACACTTTGAAATGAGAGATGGACTTCCTGATAACAGCATCAATGAAATTTTTCAAGACCAAGAACACAACCTTTGGTTTGGCACATATGGTGGTGGTTTAACTCGATTAAGTACAACTAATGTATTAAATTGGAAAACACAACCAGGACTACCCAATCCGAATGTATATACCATAACAAATGATAAAAAAAATTGCTTATGGGTAGGCACAAATGGTAATGGAGCTAGCCATATATGCAACAAGGAAATCACACACTATACGCGTAAACAAGGTCTATCACATAATAAAATACTGTCTATTATGGTTGATAACAAAGGCATAGCTTGGTTTGGAACTTTACAGGGCATGAGTCAATTGATTGATGGAAAGTTTATCCACTTTGATCAAGACCAAGGTTTAAGTGGATCTGTCATCTACCATATAATTCAAACTTCAGACAACTCAATGTGGATTGGTACAAACAATGGATTAAATCACTTCGATGGCCAAAATTTTTATACTTATACCACAAGAGAAGGACTCCCTCACAATCGAATCAATCGTATTATAGAATCTCGAGAAGGTGGGTTATGGTTAGCATCTTCTTATGGTTTAACCTATTTCAAAGATGAACAATTTACTAGTTGGTCTACTACTGATGGTTTGCCAGCAAATTTCATTAATGACTTTTATGAAGATGACAAAGGTGGCTTGTGGATAGCCACCAACAATGGCTTAAGTTATTTCAAAGATAACAAATTCACTAACTGGTCAAAAAAAGATGGGTTACCTCACAATAATGCAACAGTCATACTGCCAGGAAAGGGTGATGGAATATGGATTGGCACTAGTAGAGGTGTTGCCATTTTTGATGGTGAAAATTTTACAATAATTTCTTCAAGAGAAGGTTTAGTGTTTGATCTCATAAATCGAGGTGCAGGTTATAAAGATCCAAAGGGTAACTTATGGTTTGGAACAGGTGAGGGAATTAGTCGTTTTGCAAAAGATTTTAAGATTGGAGGGAGTGATGAACCACCAGTTCACATTCTATCAATCAACAACAATCAAAATCCATTAGACCTCTCTGCTCCTAGTGAAATAAAACAACAAGACAGCAGTTTATTAATAAAATTTGCAGCCATTAGCTTTCAAAGAGCATCTGATATTACTTATCGCTATCGGTTTAACAATCAAATTAATACTCCTACTCCTTGGCGTGAGACTCGTTTAAGAGAACTGCAAATAGATTCATTAACCGCAGGAGATTACACGTTTGAAGTCTCTGCTCGAGTTGGCAATGGCCAGTGGAATACACATCCAGCACAGTATCAAATAACAGTCATACCCCCATTTTGGAAGACTAAGTGGTTTATTATTCTTGTAGGGTTCGCTATTTTGGCAGCATTTATAACTCGAAACTATCGCAGTAAAAAATATGCACTTAAGCTGGAAAACATCGTTCAAGAACGCACTAAAGAATTAAATGAAGTAAATAAAGGGCTTGAATGGCTTGCTAACCACGACAACCTTACTCAACTTGCAAATCGAAATTATATTCACAGTAAATTAGAAGTTATTAAAAAAACAGGAGAGGCACAAGCAACTGGATTTATTCTTATTGACCTTGATCATTTTAAGTCTGTTAATGATAAATATGGCCATGAAATTGGAGATAAGGCCTTAAAAATATTTGCTGATATGCTTAGGAGTATTGTTAATACTAGTCAGATAGCCGCGCGTTGGGGCGGTGAAGAGTTTTTAATAGTAAGTCCATCAACTAACTTAGCCGAATTATCACAACTGACCCAAGACATTTTAATAAAGTGCAGAGCGATTAACATTGAGATTTCTCAAGAAGAGCATCTTATTTTACGTTGCTCACTGGGTTATGCGCTAACTCCATCCAAAGCAAAGCATTCATGCGATGAAAAAACTATTCAGTTAGCAGATTTAGCTTTATATGAAGCCAAAAACAATGGCAGAGATTGTGCGGTTGGGTTTGTATGGAAAACACACCCTAGCGATAAATGGAAATTCCATACTATTTTAGACGATTTGGATGGTGCTATAAAAAACGACATTATAGAACGAGTGTTGATACCTTAAAGACCTCATTTCTCAACCAAGTTGACCTCTAGTCAACAAATCTTCAAAACGCTTAACATCTTCAAGTGTATCGATACCATGAGGCATATTTTGTTTGGCTTTTTTAGCTATAATTTTATAACCATGAGACAGGGCGCGTAATTGCTCTAATGACTCTGTTTTTTCCAAATCAGAACTTTGAAGCTGAGAAAACTCTTTTAAAAATTTTGCACGATATGCATAGAGTCCAATATGATGTTTATAATTAACAGATGGGTCCAGTTCATCATTTACAAATGTAGTTCGTGAAAACGGAATAGCTGCCCTAGAAAAATAAAGAGCATAATCATTTTTATCAGTCACTAATTTGACATTATTCTGATTAATTAACGATTCAAAACTGGTAATGTTTTGGTATAAAGTGGCAATAGATGCCTTTGGGTTGTCTTTTAATGCCTGAACAAGCTGTTGTATGTTTTCTTTTGGCGTTAAAGGCTCGTCTCCTTGATAGTTGATTACGATGGTTTTATCAGACCATTTCATTAACTCAGCAACTTCAGCCAATCTGTCTGTACCAGAAAAGTGATTTGGAGAAGTCATAAGAGCTTCATAACCATTTGCCTCAACTATATTAACAATACGTTGATCATCTGTTGCTACGATCATTTGTTCGGCATTTAATTGAGATGCGGACTCCAAAGCCCAAAGAATTAATGGCTTTCCTGCAATTTCAAGCAATGGCTTTCCTGGCAAACGACTTGATTGGTAACGTGCTGGCAAACAAATGACTACTTGGTCATTCATTTTAACACTCCATCGACTAATTTAAGCACCTGCTCTTTTGTTTGTGTCTCCATATTTAGTTTTAACACCACTACCCAAACATTATCTAGTTTAAAATCTTGACACTTGGTTGCATCTTTTTCAGTAATAAAAATTGGATCATCATTGCCAAAATTAAAGTGTTCAATTGTTAGAACTTCATGGTCGTCCAATGGGTTCTTAACAACTGCTAGACCTTGAGCCGATAACATATTGAAAAAACTATCTGGGTGAGCAATGCCTGCTATAGCATTAATGTGTTGATTACGAAACGACTCTAAAGTGCGTTGGTTTTTTGTTTTGCCTAATTCATATACCATTAGTGGAGCATATGTAAAATAAGACTTGTCTTGTTTCTTACCTTTATAAATAACCATATCGACAGAATCTAAACGTGATTTTTCTTCACGAAGTGGTCCTGATGGCAATAGTTTTTCATTACCTAGTCCATACTTGGCATCAATTAAGACAAATTCAATATCTCGCTTTAAGGCATAATGTTGCAAGCCATCATCAGCAACAATAATATCCACTCGATAATCTAACATTAATTTTTGCGCTGCTTTGACTCTGTTTTTACCTACAAAAACTGGAGCATCGGTATGTTTTGCGATCAATAAAGCTTCATCGCCACTGGCCTTAGGTGAGGTTTGTGGAATAACGAGCAAAGGTTCATGTTCTCTTTTACCACCATAACCACGAGAAACGACACCCACCTTCAGCCCTTGTGATTTAAGTTGATTAACTAACCAAATAACAAAAGGGGTTTTGCCAACACCACCAACCGAGATATTGCCTACAATAACTACAGGGCATTTAATTTTATGTGACTTTAATAAACCAATAGCGTAAAGTTTTTCCCGGATTTTACTTAACAAAGAAAATAGCTTTGACATAATTTTATAGTGCAAAGGAATGGTTTGTCCCTTATACCAAATTGCATTTAGTTTTTGTTGTTTTGAATTCGACATTCTTATCCTTTAGTTTGAAGAGAGTTGTATTTGGTGTAACTTGGAGTATATTCCATTTTGGGCAAGAAGTTGTGAGTGACTTCCCAGTTCTGCAATTTTTCCTTGATTCATAACCACCAAAACATCGGCCTTTTCAATAGTTGAAAGGCGGTGAGCAATTACCAATGTGGTACGCCCAACCATGACTTGTTCGAGTGCTGATTGAATTTTTTTCTCAGATTCCGAATCAAGAGCTGAAGTGGCCTCATCCAGAATTAATAAAGGCGCATCTTTTAAAACGGCACGGGCAATGGCAATGCGTTGGCGTTGACCTCCCGATAAACGTGTGCCATTTTCACCTAAAAGAGTGTCAAAACCTTCAGGTAATTCTTCAATAAACTCTAAAGCATTGGCTTGGGTCGCAGCCTTTTTTATAATATCAATACTGGAACTGCTATTACTACCGTATGCAATATTGTTAGCCACTGTATCATTAAATAGGACTACATTTTGATCCACAAAGGCAATATGATTGCGTAAACTCGATAAACTATAATCATTAATATCAATTCCATTAATCAACAACTTCCCTGATGAATAAGGATAAAATCGAGGAACAAGATTAACCAATGTACTTTTTCCACCCCCAGATTGCCCAACAAAGGCAACAGTTTGACCTTGCTTTATATCCAAATTAATATGGCTTAATGCTGTAGTACCATCTTCGTATTTAAAAGACAAATTATCAAATTTTAGTGACACCTCTTTGGCATCCAAGTCAACCTTGCCTTCGTCCTGTTCTGCCGCATGATCCAATATATAAAAGACACTATCGGCTGCTGCTAAGGTTTTTTGAATCATAGCACTCGAATCAGCCATCCGTTTTAAAGGGGGCAACATTGCCATCATAGCTAGAATAAAAGACATAAACTTACCACCTGTCCATTGATCTATAGCACCCGGAACCGTGGCAAAATACACAATAATAGCTAAGGCACAGGCAGTGAGGATTTGTACAGTTGAAGAAGAAAGTGCGCGTATGGAAGTCACTTTCATGTTCAGGTAACGGTTCTGATTGTTAATAGTAAAAAATCTTTTGGCTTCATCTTCTTGTCCTGCAAAAACACGTACAACCTTTTGCCCTTTGACTACCTCTTCTACCACTTCACTAACACCACTCATGGAGTTTTGAATACGGTGAGAGATTTTACGAAAACGCTTATTGACGACTGCAATAATCAAAGCCACTAATGGTACTAAGATAAAAACAACCACTGTTAACTCAACACTTTGGTATAGCATCACGCCGATAAGTACAATAATGGTTAAGACATCACGAAAAATAGAAATAACAGTGGTAGAGACTCCCATTGCCATCATCTCAATATCAAATGTCATGCGAGAAATCAGTCCAGCTGAAGACTCCTTATCGAAAAATGAAGTTGGCAGTTGTAAATATTTTCTGAAAACCAATTGTCTCAAGTCCGCAATAACTTTACGCCCTACCCAGTTTAGCCCGTAAGTAGAAATATAATTGCCAACGCTACGCACGATAAACATAGCAATAATAACCCAAGGCAAGAGACTTATTACTTTTTGGTCGTGCTTGCCAAAAGCATCATCAATCATGTATTCAAACATCAACATAAAAGAGGCTTGCACAGCAGCATCCATCAAAGCCCCTAGAATAGCAATGAATAAAACAAATTTATAGGGTGTAGTGAATTTCCACACCCGAGAAAAAGAAGTCTTTTGCTTTTCAGCTGACATAATTAAATCCGTTATTCGCTTGGAGTCGTTGCAATCGAGACACTAGTAAAACCCAAATCTGCCAACACATCCATGACTGTAACCACGTGCTTATGTGCAGCATCAGCATCTGCGCGAATAACAATCGGAGGTTTTTCATCTCCTCTTATTATTTGCTTCAAACTGTTAGCAATGCTATCATATTTTGAGTTAAGTAACTCATTGTTATTAACATAGATACTTCCTTTTTGGCTGATGGAAATAACAACTTGTTCTTGCGCTTGCGGATTAACCTTCTCTGTTGCTTCAGGTAATTGAATTTTTAATTTCGCCTGCTTTTCAAAAGTGGTTGTTACCATAAAAAATATGAGTAACAGAAATACTACATCAATCAATGATGTCATATTTAACTTAGGCCCAGGATTGCTGTCGTTATGGAATTTCATAATAACTACTTTTTATTTTCGCCAATAACATCAATTAAATCCATCACTTGTTTTTCAATCACAATACTTTGGTCGATTATTTTGGTTTTGAAATGACGATGGAACAACATAGCAGGAATTGCCACAACCAAACCAGCGGCAGTAGTAATCAAAGCTTGTGAAATACCCGATGCTAAATGTGCCGCATCACCAACGCCATTAGCATTTATCGCAGCAAACACTTTAATCATACCAATAACCGTACCAAGCAAACCAAGCAAAGGAGAAACCTCTGCAATCACAGACAACCAGTTCAATGGCTTTTCCATTTTATGAATAGCATGACGTCCAGCATCTTCTACCGTTTCAACAATTGCATCACGCGGTAATTCACGGTTTCTTAAAGCAGAACTCATGACATAACCCAGTGGCGAGTTTTGTTCTAATTTTTGTAAGTGCTTGGTATCCAAATGCTTGGACTTTGACCATTTAACAACTTGAGCTTTTAAATCAGTTGGAATGACATCTTTATCACGCAAAGACCAAAAACGCTCGCCCACAATCATCATGGCAAGTACCATAAGAATAAGGATGAAAACCATCACTAGACCACCAGAAGAAACTATTTCAAGCATTAAAACCTGCTCCAAAATTAAATACAATGAGATATTATAATAACTATTGTTGGTATTGTGTTAAAAACTTACATTTTTTGCACGATTGTTTTGTGAAAGATAGTTAAGGAAGCTCTGATAAATAGAGATTTTATCAAAGCCTCTTTAGTCAAACCTATTTCGTGTTCTATTCACAAAAGCCACAAGTGATAACATCACAGGCACCTCGACTAATACACCAACCACGGTTGCCAAAGTGGCTCCAGAATGCAGTCCAAATAAACTAATGGCAACAGCAACGGCGAGTTCAAAAAAATTGGATGTGCCAATTAAACAACTAGGGGCTGCTATTTTATGTGGGATTTTCCACTTAAAGGCAATAAAATATGCAATGAAGAAAATACCATAGGTTTGAATCAATAATGGAATAGCAATAAGAACTATATCCAGCGGTTGCTTAATAATCGCTGGTGCTTGTAGACCAAACAGAATAACAATGGTTGCTAACAACCCTGCAATAGAAATCGGTGAAATTTTTGCTAAAAAACCTACTAAATGCGCTTCACCAGATTTTAACAAGACCTTTCGAGTGATAAATCCAGTCACTAATGGAATAATCACATAAAGCACAACTGATAATAATAATGTACCCCAAGGGACTACAATATTGGTAACGCCTAATAAAAATCCAGCAATTGGTGCAAAAGCAACAATCATTATTAAATCATTGACCGAAACTTGTACCAAAGTATAATTGGCATCACCCTTTGTTAATTGTGACCAGACAAATACCATCGCTGTACACGGAGCTACTCCAAGCAAAATCACACCAGCTAAGTATTCGTTTGCTGTTTCGGGATCTATCCAATTGGCAAATAATACTTTAAAAAACAAGGCGCCAATTAAAGCCATAGAAAACGGCTTAATTAACCAGTTAATTATTAAGGTTAGAATCAAGCCTTTGGGATTTTTTGCTACATCTTTTATCGAGGAAAAATCAACCTTAACCATCATTGGGTAAATCATCAGCCAGATTAATACAGCAACAACGATATTGACATGGGCGAATTCAAATTGAGCAATTAAATTAAATAATTCAGGGATAAAATAGCCAAGTAAGACACCGATAGCAATGCAGAGTCCGACCCAGATGGTTAAATAGCGTTCAAATAAATTCATGGCTTCATTTTCCCTATGTTATTTAAATTTACTTGTGTGATTTTATCAAGTTTGAGCATGTGAGTAATTCGGCATTTCATTTGTGTAAAGGCTTTATCAAAAGCATCTGCCCTATTTAATCCAACAACTTTATCAGGATCAGCAATACCCCAATGGGATTTAATCGCTTGTCCTAAGTAGAGTGGGCATACCTCACCCGCTGCATTGTCACAAACCGTGATTACAATGTCAAAATTTATGTGGGTAAAATCGTTCCAAGATTGAGAAGAAAGATTATCAATTGGCAAACCATGTTCTTCAAGAACAACTAAACTATCTGGGTTGACCTTGCCTGTTGGAAAACTACCAGCACTGTAGGCATTGAATCGGTCTTTACCAAGGTGATTTAATACCACTTCTGCAAGAATTGAACGACAGGAATTGCCTGTACACAAAAATAGAATGTTTTTTTTCACTTGAATTCATTATAAAAAGAGTTTGTATGATACAACAACTTCGAATAAAACCAACAGACTTCTTAATACTTAAACTAAATTCAAATCAAATTCATATGCTCCTGATAAAATCTCAACTTTAACCCTTAAATTTTATTTTCAATAGGGCGCATTACAATATCAAATCCACAGGTCTCATCACCCAATCCACCAATACAGGTTACTTCTTTTGCTTGGACTTTAGTGTTGGTTATTCCTTCTAGTGCTCCAGCGATTATTCCTCCCTCAAAATGACAAATAGGCCGCCCTACGGGCTCCATTCCCGCACAAGTAGCACATTCATGTACATCAACATGAACTTTATTATCAACAATTTCAGACAAGCTAATCTGACCAATATTAATGTCTTCACAAAATACAAGAAGCTGATCTATTGAGTCAAAATCCAACTCCTTACCTAATTTCTTGCCCGCATAATAAGTAATGGATGAAGCACCAGCACCCATAATATCTTCTAATGCCACCAATCTTAATAGCCTATATAACCCTAAACCAACCTGATCACCTAATTGGGGTCGGTTAATTTTCAATGCATTTGCAATAGTAACTGGCTCTTTCATGATTACGCTCTCTCTATTATCTGTATTTGTAAATATTTTATCTACTTTACAAATATCATGTATTGACTTGCATCAAATCAGCATCATTTTTTATCAATTAATTCATCACGGTTATATTTAATTTTTAATCATGATAAAATCAGCTCCCTTGTTTACTTTACAATTAGACTCTCCATGCCATTAGTCGTCGTAGGACTTAATCACACAACCGCAAGTATTGATATTCGTGAAAAGATGTCAGTAGCGCAAGACTGCGTTGCTAATGTAGCTAAACAACTGTGTCAGCATAAAAAAATCCAATCCTGTATTATTATTTCCACTTGCAATCGCACTGAGTTTTACTTTGATTGCGACAGTCATGAAACCGCTCAAGTTCAATTTTGCCAATCCTTTGGCTATACTTTTCAACAAATTGGTCAACATTTATATACACACAGTAATTTTGAGTGTATTAAACATTTGTTTGCTGTAGCCTCTGGTTTGGACTCTTTAGTCTTAGGTGAAGCACAAATTTTAGGTCAAGTAAAATTAGCCTATGACATTTCAAAACAAAGTAGGTTTTTAAATAAAACAACCGATCGTTTTTTTCAAACAGCCTTTAGAATTGCAAAATCAGTTCGTAGTAATACTGATATTGGCAAAAATCCTGTATCCATTGCTAATAGCTCGGTACAACTTTCAAAACAAATATTTGGTGAATTAACTAAACAAAAAATATTGGTTATTGGTGCTGGTGCAACCTCTGAACTCTTATTACGCTATTTGAGCAAACACAGTTACCATTCTTTATCAATTTGCAATAGAACTTTATCGAACGCTAATAAATTAGCAAAACAATTTGACTGCAGCAGCTTCGACATAAGCCAGCTACCAAGTCAAATGCCTACTTTTGATTTAATCTTCACAGCAACTGCAAGCAAGCACCCAATTATTGGATTTGATATGATTAAGTCAGCCCTATCTCAAAGAAAACATCGACCCATTGTTATTATAGATATTGCTATTCCACGTGATGTGGATGTTTGCGTTAAAAAATTCAATGATGTTTTTTATTATGCAGTGGATGATTTACAAAAAGTCATTAGCAACAATTTAAAAAATCGCGAACAAGCCGCTGTTGTAGCCAGAGAAATCATCAAAGCCGAGGCCGAATCTTTTTGTTATTGGCTAAAAAGCCAACAACACACACAATTGATTTCCACATTCCAACAAGAAACTGCTAAAATTAGAAAACATAGCCTAGACAAAGCCATAAAACAATTAAACAAGGGTGATAACCCAGAGAATGTACTCTTTGGATTAGCAAACAATTTAACAAAAAAATTAAACCATACACCCGTCAAAGCCATAAGAGACGCCATAAACTCAGGTGATGAAAACACAATCAACACAATAAAAACATTATTGAAATTAGATCAACCATTGGACAAATAAAAACATGACACCAGAGATTAAGACAAAATTACAAATAGCCAGTGAACGACATGAAGAGATTGGCCATTTAATGTCAGACCCGGATGTCATGTCTGATCAAAATAAATTTCGTGATTTATCCAAAGAATATGCCAGTTTAGAAGACCTAGTCAAAACATTCGCACTCTACAAAGATGCAGAACAAGAAATAGTTGATGCTCAAGAAATGATGGATGATCCTGAAATGAAAGAAATGGCACAAGAATCATTGCAGGAAGCAAAAGAAAATTTGAAAACACATGAAAAAGAATTGCAAATTTTATTAATACCTAAAGACCCTGATGATGATAAAAATATATTCTTAGAAGTCCGGGCAGGAACAGGTGGTGATGAGGCCTCTTTATTTGCGGGTGATTTATTTCGCATGTATTCTCGTTATGCTGAAAACAAAAAATGGAGCATCAGCATTGTCAGTGTCAATGAAGGGGATCACGGCGGTTTCAAAGAAGTTATAGCGCAAATTGATGGAGATGGAGTTTTTTCACGCTTTAAATTTGAATCTGGCACTCACCGAGTGCAACGAGTACCAGCGACTGAATCACAAGGTCGTGTACACACATCCGCCTGCACAGTGGCAATTCTTCCTGTTGCTGATGAACGCGAAGAAATAACCATTAACCCATCTGACTTACGGGTTGATACCTTTCGTGCATCAGGTGCTGGTGGTCAACATGTGAACAAAACAGATTCAGCAATTCGTCTCACACATATCCCTAGCGGGCTAGTAGTTGAGTGTCAAGATCAACGCTCACAACACAAAAACAAAGCACGAGCAATGACCTTATTGCAATCTAAAATAAATGACATTGAGAAAGATAAGCTAGCATCCGAACAAAGTGAAGCCAGAAAATTACAAGTCGGATCAGGTGATCGTTCACAAAGAATTCGAACTTATAATTATCCTCAAGGTCGAATAACTGATCATCGCATCAATCTAACTTTATACAAATTACCTGAAATCATGGATGGTGATATTGATCAAGTCATCGAACCTTTAATTCAACAGAACCAAGCGGACATGCTTGGAGGCGAATAAACAAATGAAAAAGATAATCCTTATACTGCTTGTACTTATTCAATGGGGTTGTTCTCAATCACCAAAAACCACCACTGACATTTCAGAAGTTAATGCCCTATTGCGCACCATAACCATTGATGCAATCAAAGAAAAAGAATACGAACAAGCTAAACGCAGTATTGATGCATTGATTATTAACAACTCTGAAAAGTGGGATTTTATTCAATCAGCTATTATTTCATTACCTCCTTCATTAGCAATGCAAAGCATTGAAAAGGCTTTATCAAAAAAATCTGTTGCCCAATCTTCAGATAAATTATTTGCCTTATCAAAAGTATTTATTTCTTATAAAAAAACAAAGCAAGCCTTATCACTAATCAATCAATCCATAAAACTAGATAATAATAACCTTGAAGCTCGGTATTGGCGCGCTCGACTACAAACAGTTTTGAAAAATCATGCTGAAGCAGAAATTGATTTTAAATACATCACCAAAAAATCTCCTGAGAACGAGAATTACAGCACGCAATATGCGAGCTTTTTACAAGAAACCAAACGTTTTGATGAAGCACAAAATATACTAGCAAAGCAAAAACCAACGCCTGATGGTTTGTTTAAACGTGTGGTCTTTGCTTTACAAAATAAAAACATAACTGTGGCAGAACAAAGCTTTAATGAATTAAAAAACCTAAAAGTTGAAGATAAACAACTCAACCATAAGATTTTTTTAATTGCCGAATCCGCATACTGGTTAAAAAACTATGTAGAAAGTGAAAAATATTATAAACAAGTCACTGGTGGCAATCATTATCTTGATGCACAAGACATGCTTAGCCTTATTTTATTTGATGATAAAAGATTTGATGAAGCCATTGAGATATTACATCAATTAGAAAATGCAGAAGAAAAATATGCTATTAAAGCCTATCGTTTAGAGAGCCAAATTTACAAAGAGCAAAATGATTTAGATGAATCAATTGCCGTTTTGACGCGCGCATTACAAATCATACCGAACAACCCTACTCTACTTTATGATAGAGCAATGTTATTTGAATCGCAGAGTAAAATAGATTTACTGGAAATAGACTTAAAACAAATTATTGCCGATGATCCAAAAAATCATGAAGCTTATAATGCGCTAGGATATTCATTGGTCGACCACGATTTAAAGCTTGAAGAAGCTTATGAATATATCAAAAAAGCCATTGAATTAGATCCAGAAAACCCTGCAATAATTGACTCTCTAGGTTGGGCTCAATACAAACTTGGCCACTATGAAGATGCAGCCGCAAGTTTTCAAAAAGCATTAGATTTAGACATAAATGACCCGGAGCTTTATATTCATTTTTATAAAACATTATTAAAACTAAATAAAAAGGATGAAGCCAAAGAACTCATATTAAAAGCTAAAAAACTTTTCCCTGAAAATAATGAGATAACGAACCTGTAAAAAATTTTCAATAGCACCAACGTATACATTAATTTAAGCCCTATTTGCGTGATACGTCTCTCGTTTTCATTAAATGCCTAATAAAAAATTGACTTCGTTCTAATAAATCGTTAATTTGTTTGTATATACAGTTAATCATTGAGCAATTAAAATGATATTTATTAAACAACCTAGCAATGATAATCCATCCTCTATTTCTGCAAAGCCAACAACTACAAAGAGTAGTTATAGTATAACTAAGCTTATCTTAGTTATATTTTTAAATTTATTTTCTTTTACTGCCACCTCACAAGAGGGTGTTGGATGGGGGTGGTGGCCAGCTGGTGTACTAGGACCTTTTGCAGGTAATATTGTTTGTAATAACCGCAATTCTTTCCAAGTACAGGCACTTGACCCTAACTCATACTTTCTTCCTGGAACAGACCCAGTAGGGCTTTCTTTTGTATCAGGAGCAACGGCACTCCAATTAGGAATGACTGGTGTAACCAATGGGACAGGGACAAGGCTTTTAATTAATTTTGGTTTTCCAATAGAAAACGTGAATTTTTCTATTTTTGATATCGATGGTTCTCCAGGTAACTGGCAGGACAGAATTACAATTAACCCGACATTAGGCGGTATAGCAACAACAGCAAACTTATCATGCCCATTAGGTCTCGGTGCATGTACCTATAGCATTACAGGTAATCAAGCCGATGCAAATTTAACAGCAAGTGGACCATTTACAAATGACACTCGATTAGATGTCAGCATACCCGGTTCAATTGATGCAATAGAGATTGTGTACAACAATCATACTATACCTGTTTCTACTACTCAAATTGTTTATCTAACCCAAATAATATGGAGTTGCCCAATAATTGGTGTTGCTAAAGTTATGACAAGACGTGCTGGTCAAGTATTTGGTGTATCACCCTATATTGTTGATATTGATTTTAATTTTGAAAATTTTGGACATGTAAATTTATCAAACCTTACTTCTTTAGAAGACTTGGATGCTGTATTTAATATTCCACCTAATGTTGGAAATTATGTTGTTACATCTATTACCAAAACTTCAGGTCCAGCAACATTCACTGCCAATGCAGGGTTTGATGGCAGTGCAAATCAAGAGTTAATCGGCATAGGTTCTTCTTTATTACCGACTGAAACAGCATCAATCAGAGTCACTCTTAATGTCAACAACTACGATTCATATACTAACACAATCACAGTAAATGGCACATCTCCACAATCTGCAATTACAAGTGATGTATCCACTGACGGGGCAGATGCTGATGGGGCAGATGCCGATGACAACCCTGATGAGTCAACTCCAAGCACCTTGGATGTCACCTTGTTACCAGTGAGTTTAAACTATTTTTCAGCACAAAAATCTAATGGGCAAATACATATTGAATGGCAAACTGATATTGAATTTGCTCATTTAGGCTTTGAGATATACCAACAAAACCAAGATGGAAGCAAAGACCTTATTTCACCATTTATTTCTCAAGAAAGTACAAAACAAAACAATGCTCTTAAAACTTACACACACACAATAAATTCTGAAAACATCTTGCCAGTCTGGATAGTAGACATTAACAATAAGGGTGCAAAAACTTGGCATGGACCTTTTAAAATAAACAATTCATTTGGAACTAAAATTTTAAACTCAAAAATAAGCTGGTCAGATGTCAAACAAACAAATAACCCGATAACTTCAAGCACTACAGCTAATATAGATTCTTTGCAAGTGGCTGTTAACACAACTGGAATGCAAAGAATTAATTACGCCGATTTAGTGCTTGCAGGAATGGACTTATCTAATATATCTCCACAAAATATTTCAATTGATTTAAATGGAGAAAACATTCCACTTTATATTAACGGAAACAATACTGCATTCGATAACACTACTAGTTTTGACTTTTATGCAACTAACATCGAGGATTCAATATACACTAACACTCGTGTCTACAAACTCAGCATTAAGACCAATGAATTCAAACATATTCAAGCTAACAACCAAACTCAATCAAATGTTATCGACTCGTGGTACTGGCAGACTGAACACTATAACCCAAATTTAATTTATGATTTTAGCTCACCGACAAATGATCCTTGGCGTGCAGACAAAGTGGCAACCTTTGCAAGTAATGACAAAACCATTGAATTTCCTTTGGATGAATTATCACCACTGACCAATAATGACATCGAACTACGTATTGAAATATCAGGAGGAATTAATTATCAAAATCCACCAGATATTTACCCAACAGACCCAAATCGCTGTGGGGCAAATCATTTGGACTTATACCCAGGAATACCAAATGACCATTGCGTTGAGCTTTCAATAAACCAATCTGCCTACTCTGAACTAGTTTTTGACGGGCTAAGAAACCACATAGCATCTTATCAATTAGACCAAAGCCATGCTGTAAACGGCTTGTTAAACATCAACCTCAAGGTACAAGGTCAGAGTGGCTACCCTCACGACTTAGTACACATAGAAGATATTGCAATCACATACCCTCGAAGACTAACAGCAACAGAAAATAAACTCGAATTCCAAATTGCAGAATCTACTAAAATTCATAACGATTTAATTAACCAACTTGGTTTTGAAAAAAATATAGATATTGATGCACCACCAACAATCACTCACAATTTGCCTGCTATTGAAATAGATGGATTTGACAGTACCAATATAGTGGCTTATGCATTAGATGCAGGCTACCCACAACGAATCCAAAATATCAAATCCAAAGTAAGTCCGCTCGGTTTTAGTGCCAGCATTCCTGCTATTGCATTCTCTGATAAATATTGGCTCTCTACTCAAGAGGCTTTATTAAAGCCTTCTTTATCTCCTTGGAAAGATGAAATAAAAATAAAAGATATAGCCACAGATTATATTATTATCTCTCACCCAGACTTCATAGAGACAGCTCAGCAATTAGCTAACTTACACAGCAGTAACGGCTTAAGTGTTAAAATTGTTGATATCAACGATATTTACAATCAATTCTCAGACTCAATCGTTGATCCTTTAGCAATTAAAGATTTCATTAAACACACTAATAGCAACAAAGCTCTCTCCTATGTATTACTTATCGGCGCTGATAACTACGATTATAAGGGCTATTTATCCAGCAACCACTTTAGTCATATACCTTCAATCTACAGCGCAATTGATGATATTGTACGTTATGCTCCTGCTGATAGCTTGTATACAGATTTGGATGGAGATAACATTTCAGATATTGCTATCGGACGCTTACCAGTCAGAACCGTTGAAGAATTACAGTTATTGATCAATAAAGAAATTGAATTTATTAGTCAAAGCACAACAACCATCTCTAGTCAATTTATTACAGACAAGCAAGATGACAACTATTCCTATACACAAATCAGCAATGATTTACATGCATTGGTTCCACAATGGAATATCTTAACTGCCAATCGTGATGACTATTCGAGTGAAGCTGAAACTAAACAAAAAATCTTAGATAATTTTAGCCAAAATCCACGACTAACGACTTACTTAGGTCATTCAGGGCCCAGAAACTGGTTCTCATTTCCATCTGCCTTTACCTACAACGACATTATAGATGTTAATAACAGCGAATCTCCATCAGTAGTGATGCAATGGGGCTGCTGGAATAGTTATTACGTTGAACCAGAAGCCAACACAATGTCACACCGATTCTTATTTAACAATGACAAAGGTGCTGTAGCTGTCTTTGGAGCCTCTGCCCTGACTTCAGTAAAATCTGAAAAAGCACTAGCAGCATTGATATTACCAGAACTAGCCAAACCAAAACAAACAATCGGAAAAGCCATGTTAATAGCTAAAAAACAATTAGCTGAACAAGGAGATTATAGAGATGTGATTATTGGTTGGAACTTACTCGGCGACCCAGCACTAAGACTTATTTATACCCAAAATTAAGGTTGACCATTACATACAAGCCTTGCACTAAAAGTGCATAGTTTTAACTAGCGTGTTGAGACAATAAAGGTTATGCTACAGAAGCGGCTCTAAAATGTCGTGATTATGCTTTTGAAAATAACTTTTCTAATTCATTAATCTCAATCGTGCATGTAGATAATAAAGCCTCTGAAAAAGTGGCTTTGAATAATGGCATGTATTTAGAAAAAATAATAAACTCTTATAAAGGAAATCCAGTTAATATATTCCAAATTAACAAACAGAACTGGAAAAACAATCTCTAATCCCAAAGTTGATTTTAGTCAGATTTCAAGAAGTTAATTATTTTCACTCTCCTTTAATGGCTCAAACTGTGCGAAAATAGTAGTAAATTACCTCAGGGGATTATTTTAGCATGAATAAACAACAGCCCAACAATAAGCTTCATGATTTAACCGCTCCACCCGATTTGAAAAAAAGTAATGGCACTGGCCCTATTTCTCATCGCCACCCTATTTACCAAGATTACCGACCGCCTTGCAACCAAAAATGCCCTGCTGGTGAAAATATTCAGGGTTGGTTGGATAAGGTTTACAAAAAAGAATTTGAAGAAGCGTGGCAATTATTAATCGAAGATAATCCCATGCCTGCCATTCATGGTCGCGTTTGTTACCATCCTTGTGAAACCAGTTGCAACCGCGAAAATGTTGATAATGCTGTGAGCATCCACCAAGTCGAACGCCATTTGGGTGATCTAGCCATTAAACACAACTGGAAACCACGGATTAAAAACCGCAAATCACATAAGAAAGTTTTGGTGGTTGGGGCAGGTCCAAGTGGTATTTCCGCCGCTTACCATTTATGCCGTTTGGGTCATGATGTCGAAGTACGTGATGCCGGCCCTATTGCTGGTGGCATGTTGCATTTTGGTATTCCTGCCTATCGACTTCCGCGTGATGTTTTAGCTCAAGAGGTCAAACGCATCGAAGACATGGGGGTTAAGTTCACCCTAGATCATATGGTGAAAAACCTACGTGAAGAAAAGGAACAAGGCGATTTTGATGCCGTTTTTGTCGCCATTGGTGCCCATGTCAGTAAAAAAATAAATATCCCAGCTCGTGAGGCTGGTCGCATCATGGATGCGGTGAGTTATTTGCACGATGTAGGTGAAGGCAAGCAACTGAATCTTGGTAGACGTGTTGCCGTTTACGGTGGTGGAAATACCGCCATGGATGCAGCCCGAACAGCGAAACGCATGGGTGCAAAAGACACCATGATTATTTATCGTCGTGATATGAAAAGTATGCCAGCTCTGCCTTTTGAAGCCGAAGAAGCGATGGAAGAAGGCGTGAAAATCAATTGGTTGCGCACCATCAAAGAAATTGATGTCGATAAAATCACCGTTGAAAAAATGAAACTTGATGAAAGTAACAAGCCCGTTCCAACAGGTGAATTTGAAACCTTAGAAGCCGATTCTCTCATCCTAGCATTGGGGCAAAATATAGATTCAAAACTTTTAACCAGTTTTCCAGAAATAGAATTTGAACAAGATGGAGCGGTCAAAGTTAATGAACAAATGATGACAGCTGCTACAGGAATATTTGCAGGTGGCGATATGGTGCCAAGTGAGCGTACCGTCACCATTGCCACAGGTCATGGCAAAAAAGCGGCTCGATATATTCACGCTTTTCTATCCTCACAAGTATATAAGCCACCTGTTAAAACACCGGTAGTGGATTTTAAATCCCTGCACCTTTGGTACCATACCGATGCAGAAGTTTCCGAGCAACCCATGATTTCTATCGAAAAAAGAACGCAGTCTTTTGATGAAGTGCTCGGTGGCTTAAGTGACGAAGAAGCCATTTATGAAGCCAGTCGTTGTTACAGTTGTGGCAATTGTTTTGAGTGCGATGGTTGTTACGGTGCTTGTCCCGAAGATGCCATTATCAAACTGGGTGAAGGTAAATTTTATACCATTGATTATTCCAAATGCACGGGTTGCAATGCTTGTGTCTTGCAATGCCCAACCGCAGCCATTCATATGGTTGATGACGAGTCGATTTAGAGGTAACAATGATGAACGATAAAAACAATACTATGGAAAAAACCATTGATGGTGGTGAAGCCACAGCCTATATCGCCTACCGAACCAATGAAGTCTGTGCGATATATCCCATCACCCCTTCATCAACCATGGCAGAACTTGCCGATGTTTGGGCAAGTGAAAAAATAGAAAACATTTGGCACAACACCCCCCTCATTGCCGAGATGCAAAGCGAAGGAGGAGCTGCTGGTTCGGTTCATGGAGCCTTACAAACAGGGGCATTAACCACCACATTCACAGCCTCTCAAGGTTTGATGTTGATGATACCTAACATGTATAAAATTGCGGGTGAATTAACCCCAACCGTGTTTCATGTCGCTGCTCGATCATTATCCACTCAAGGCTTGAGTATTTTTGGTGATCACCAAGATGTCATGGCAGTGCGCATGACAGGCTTTGCCTTGCTTGCATCGGCATCGGTTCAAGAATGCCACGATATGGCATTAGTCACTCAAGCAGTCACCTTAAAATCACGCGTGCCCTTCATTCACTTTTTTGATGGTTTTAGGACATCGCATGAAGTCAGCAAAATAAAGATATTAAGCGATAACCAAATACGCTCTATGATTGATGACGACAAAGTTTTTGCCCACCGCAAACGGGCGTTAAATCCTGATGAACCAGTCATGCGTGGGACCGCTCAAAACCCAGATACTTATTTTCAATCCAGAGAATCGGCCAGTCAATATTACGACAAAACCATTGATGAAGTTGAAAACAGCTTGCAACAGTTTGCCGAACTAACTGGCAGAAAATACGATTTATTTGAATACTATGGGGCAAAAGATGCCAAATATGTGATGATAATCATGGGTTCAGGCTCTGAAACCGCTATCACAACAAGCCAATACCTTAATAAAAATGGAGAAAATGTCGGAGTACTTCGTGTGCGCTTATACCGACCATTTAGCGCTAAACATTTCCTCGCTGCCTTACCACCAACAGTTGAAAAAATTGCCGTGATGGACAGAACCAAAGAACCAGGCAACAGCGGTGAACCACTCTACAAAGATGTGGTGACAGAATTGGGACAAGCCTACTCTAATGGTGAAATTACTGCCATGCCAAAAGTGATTGGCGGACGTTATGGTTTAAGCAGTAAAGAATTCACCCCATCAATGGTGGCACGAATTTTCGCCGAATTGAAGAGTGATTCACCAAAAAATGGCTTTACCATCGGCATTAATGATGATGTTATGCACACCTCACTTGCTGTCACTGACCCTATCAATATCGAGTCAGATAAAGTGGTGCGCGCCCTATTTTTCGGTTTGGGTTCAGATGGTACTGTTGGCGCCAATAAAAACAGCATTAAAATCATTGGTGGTGAAGAGGGTTATTATGCCCAAGGTTATTTTGTTTACGATTCCAAAAAAGCAGGTTCACAAACCACATCGCATTTACGTTTTGGACCCGAACCCATTCGCGCGCCCTATTTAATTGAATCGGCAAACTTTATTGCTTGCCATCAATTCAATTTTATTAATCATGTCGATATGTTGAGTCGAGCTAAACAAGGTGCGATTTTCTTGCTTAATTCACCTTATGACCAACACAAAGTGTGGCAACAACTGCCTTTAAATGTTCAACACGATATTATCGACAAAGAAATAAAGTTTTACGTCATTGATGGAGCAAAAGTCGCTCGATCAGTCGGTATGGGACGACGCATTAATACTGTTATGCAGACTTGTTTCTTTGCCCTATCTGGTATTATGCCCAAAGACCAAGCCATTGAAAAAATTAAAGCCGCCGCACAAAAAAGTTATGCTAAAAAAGGCAATGAAATTGTGCAACGAAACTTTGCTGCCATCGACCAAGCTATTGCTCATTTGCAACAAGTCGATGTGCCAAAAGCGGCAACCGACTTTAATAATAACAAGGGCTATGGTGATTTTGACAATGCGCCTGAGTTTGAAAAAAATGTTACTGCCAAGATGTTTCATGGTCTAGGTGACAGTATTCCTGTGAGTATTTTACCCGATGATGGGACTTATCCAACGGGCACCAGCCAATGGGAAAAACGCGATATTGCCCATGAAATACCCATCTGGGATCCAGATTTATGTATCCAATGTGGTAATTGTTCTATTGTGTGTCCACATGCGGCCATTCGTGCAAAATTTTATCCAGTTGAAGAATTAGAGGGTGCTCCCGATGGTTTTAAATCAGCCAATGTGACCTCGCGTGGTTTTCCCGATGTTCGTTACACTCTGCAAGTTTATCCTGAGGATTGCACGGGTTGTCAACTCTGTGTCAAAGCCTGTCCAGCCCAAGACCCTAATGACGAATACCATTTTGCCATAAATATGCATGAAAAACTTGAGCATTTAGAACAAGAAAAGGTCAATTTAAAACATTACCAAAAACTGCCTTACCAAGACCGTGATCGTGTGGATTTTTCCAATGTGCGAGGTGTGCAATTTTTAGAACCCTTATTTGAGTTTTCAGGTGCTTGTTCAGGTTGTGGTGAAACACCTTATTTGAAACTTATCAGCCAACTCTTTGGTGACCGTTTATTGGTAGCTAATGCAACGGGCTGTTCTTCAATTTATGGTGGTAATCTACCGACAACACCCTGGGCAAAAAATGCCGAAGGACGTGGGCCTGCCTGGTCGAATTCTTTATTTGAAGATAACGCCGAATTTGGTTTTGGCTACCGTTTGGCGGCGGATAAACACATTGCCTTAGCAAAACAATTATTAGAAGAATATGATGACAAAATTTTGAATAAAAACTTAGTCAATAAAACACTAAATGCACCACAAATCCGCGAATCTGATATTCGTAGACAGCGTGTACGTATTGCTGAAATTAAAAAACAACTAGAAGCACAAACTCAAGTACAAGACAGCTACAAAGCGAAAGAATTATTATCAGTATTAGACCATATGGTGCGGCGTTCTATCTGGATAGTTGGCGGAGATGGTTGGGCCTATGATATTGGCTATGGTGGCGTTGATCATGTGCTTGCCTCAGGTCGAGATGTCAACATCTTGGTGATGGATACCGAAGTGTACTCCAACACTGGTGGGCAAGCCTCCAAAGCCACACCCATTGGCGCAGTGGCTAAGTTTGCCGCTGGTGGTAAAGTTGTACCACAAAAAGATTTGGCACTTCAAGCCATTGCCTATGGTAATGTCTATGTGGCAAAAGTTGCAATCGGTGCTAGCCCACAACAAACTCTACAAGCTTTCCGTGAAGCTGAAGCCTACAACGGCCCAAGCTTAATTATTGCTTATAGTCCATGTATTGAACACGGCTATGCCATGGAAGATGGACTGGCTCAACAACAAGGAGCGGTAAAATCGGGTTATTGGCCACTTTATCGTTACAATCCAGAGCTGCGTTCTGCTCACCGCAATCCGTTTATGCTGGATTCTCTACGCCCTAAAATTAGCGTCAAAGAATATGCCTATAAGGAGAACCGTTATTTCAGCTTAACAAAGACAAACCCCAAAGAGGCAGAACACCTCATGCAAATGGCGCAAATTGTGGTCAATCAAAAATGGGCTGTTTACGAAGAAATGGCAACCCGCGATGCATCCGAGTTTATTCCTGATACACGAATGCCGAGTGGTTAATTAAATCAATGTGTTTTATAATAAGATGAATTGGTTTTTAAATATGAAATGGATTAATATGAAATATATTGCAAATAAAAAAGCAGCTCTTAAAAATATAACACTACTATTTTTAGGGCTGGTATTATTTAGCTGTTCTGAAAACACTAATCTAAATAATACAAATGGAAATATTATCAAATCTATGTGTACAAACATAAATGAAAGCTTACTAGAATGTGATTTTAAAGATGCTGTTTGTGAGGGAAGTGTTCGCCATTTTACAGATGAAGTTGGCGATAATAAACCCTTTGTTGATTTAACCGAAATGACGATGACCGTTGGGGAAGATTGTATTGGTTTTACTATCTCAGTAGATAGTATGCCAGAAAAGCTAACCTTAAATCAGGATGCTTTAAAAGTTAATGACCTTAATTACTCTTGGGGAGTTTGGCTTGACCTCAATGAAAATAGCTATCCAATGGATGGTGATTTAAGGGTAACTATTGACAAATACAAGTGGGAAGAAAACTCAGAAACAACGATAAATATAATGAGTAAAGCTGTGGCAAGTGTTACTGAATTATCTCTTTCAGGAGGAGATGCTATCGCATTTATTTCTAGCTCACTTTCAGAAAACACTTTTAACATTTACCTCCCTAAATCCTTACACAGTAAGGTTGCTAAAATTTTAATCACAACCCCTGTTCAATTTTCAGCAACATTCAATGATGGAAAATCAAGTTATCGAGATTATTACCCAAGTGATGTTACAACTATTAACTAAGCAGTTAGAAATGGCAACCCGTGATGCCTCTGAGTTTATTCCTGATACACGAATGCCGAGTGGTTGACGGATATTGTAGTGAAGTAAATAAATACTGCTTGCAGATAGTATCATTCGTAACTAAAATACAGTCAAATTTACCGTCATTCCTGCGAAGACAGGAATCTCATGATGGTTTGAAGTTAATTTAATAAGATTCCTGCCTTCGCAGGAATGACGCGAGAATAAAAAATGATAAGTTCACATATTCCAAATGTTCCAGCTCCAGTTAATGAGCCGATTAAACAATACATTCCTAATTCTGCTGAAACCTTAGCTTTACAAGCACAGTGGGATAAGATGGCGGCGACTAAGTATGAAATTCCATGTGTGATTAATGGAAAAGATGTTTTTACCGATAAAACTGAAAATGTCGTTATGCCACACAATCACCAACATGTTTTGGGTGTTTCCTATTTGGCTGGCGATAAAGAACTCAATGATGCCGCAGATGCCGCCATTGCCGCGCAAGAAAAATGGCGTGAAATGCCATGGCAATCACGTGTGGCTGTCTTTTTACGCGCAGCAGATTTAGTAGCAGGGCCTTACCGCAACACCTTAAATGCTGCGACAATGTTAGGGCAATCAAAAAATTGTTTTCAAGCAGAAATTGATGCAGCCTGTGAATTTATCGACTTTTTGCGTTTCAACGCTTATTTTTATCAACAAATAATGAACCAACAACCCGTATCATCTGAAGGTGTTTGGAATCAACTGGATTGGCGCCCTCTTGAAGGCTTTGTATTAGCCATTACCCCATTTAATTTCACTGCAATAGCTGGTAATTTGCCTGCGGCTCCTGCCATGTGTGGCAATACCGTGGTTTGGAAACCATCTGGCACACAAATGTTATCCGCCCATATTTTGATGGAAATATTCAAGCAAGCAGGTCTTCCTGATGGTGTTATAAATATGGTGGCTGCAGATGGTCCAGATGCCGGCCGTGTGTTATTACCACGTCCTGAATTATCGGGGGTGCATTTTACTGGCTCTACAAATACCTTCCAACACATTTACAAAGAAGTCGGTAGCAACATAGACCGTTACCGCACCTATCCACGCATGGTGGGAGAGACAGGTGGTAAGGATTTTGTCTTTGCGCATAATTCTGCCGATCCAAAAGCAGTGGCAACAGCGCTTTCTCGTGGTGCATTTGAATACCAAGGGCAAAAATGTTCGGCAGCCTCTCGTGCTTATATTCCTGCATCGCAATGGCAACAAGTAAAGGATTATTTAGCCGCTGATTTAGCCGATTTCAAAATGGGCACAACCCGTGATTTTAGTAATTTTATTAATGCCGTGATTGACGAGCGTTCATTCGATAAGATTGAAGGCTTTATTCAATACGCCAAAGATGCCGATGATGCACAAGTCATTATGGGTGGTGGCTGTGATAAATCAGTTGGTTATTTTATCGAACCAACCGTTATCTTAACCACAAACCCAACATTCAAAACTATGGTTGAAGAAATCTTCGGTCCAGTACTAACCATATTTGTTTACGACGATAACAAGCTAGATGAAACCCTGAAGATTTGTGATGAAGGTTCTCCATATGCACTAACAGGTGCAATACTTGCCCAAGACCGCTACGTGATTAATCACATGGCAGATAAACTACGTTTTGCCGCTGGTAACTTCTACATCAACGATAAACCAACAGGTGCTGTGGTCGGACAACAGCCATTTGGTGGCGGACGTGCATCAGGAACTAATGATAAAGCGGGTTCAGCATTGAATTTATACCGTTGGATGTCACCTAGAACAGTAAAAGAGACGTTTGTGCCACCGACGGATTATAAGTATCCATTTTTAGGCTGATAATTTTAACTTGGAATTTATATTGGTTGATTTGACTCATTCTATTTTAAAGTGACTATAGGTGAGAGCACTGATAAGACGGTGGACAACTTCACCTTAAGTAAGTGGAAACTATTTTGAATATTACACAATTTAACTTATCCTACGATGAAAAGAGGTTGTTTAAAGAATTTTCAGATTCTGGGATGCCATTGAGCCTGTTCTTAGTTGAGGTACGTTTTTATTATCCTCAACTATCTAAAAATAAACACTTAGAAATCGCTAAAAAACTTCTTCTAAGTCTGATAGAAAAAAAATTGCTTGTTCTCTGTAAATTAACTCCTCAAAACACTAAAAACTACGTTTACGAAGTTAATGATTCTACAATAATGAATCCGCAGGATGTAGACAAACATATTTCAAAAGACATTAGTTGGAAACAATACATTGACCCAAATGATCAAACAATTTCTTATGAAATTGCAACAACTGATCTGGGTGAAAAGTTATTAGATATGTTATTTGATACAAAAAAGCCAACAAAATCTAATACTTAAATTTAACTTCCTGCCTGCCCTGCTAACCATTTTTTAAAAGGCAGTTTGTTGATCACTTTTAAGCCGATGTTTCGTAAGGGTTTTTTGATGTGTTCGTCATCTTTAAAGAGGTGGTGAAGAATAGACATCATTTCAGAGGTTTCTTTGACTTTAGAGATGCGTCTTCTTTGGTATTTGCGTAAGGATTGATGCAACAGATCATCGTCTTTTAACACAGATGCATCAATAACTTTTAACAATTGTTGAATATCGCCAATACCGAGGTTAACACCTTGCCCTGCAAGTGGGTGCACGCCGTGTGCGCTGTCTCCACACAAAACGATGCGGTTTTTAAAATAAGCTTGCGCGTATAATTGCGTCAGTGGAAAGGCTGCGCGTTTAGATAATAAAGTTATTTTACCAAAGTCTTTGCCAATGGCTTTTGTTACGCCTTGTTCAAAAATTTGTTGCTCGCATTGTAACCAATCATCGGCTTGTTGTTCTGGCAGGCTCCAAACGATTGAAAATATTTTTTCTGCTTCATTGATTGGCAATATACCAATCGGTCCACCTGCATTAAAAGCTTGAAGTGCGGTTTGTATTGGTGCGTTTTCAATTTTAATATAAGACACCAAACCTTTTTGATGGTACGGTGTTTCTTTGGTTTTGATTTGAGCATAGGCTCGAACAAATGAATTACGTCCTTCAGCTGCTATTAATAACCGTGATTTGTATTTATCCCCATTGGATAATTCCACACGAATTTGTGCACCTTCATTTTCTATGCTCTTTATCTGGGTTTGTTGCACTGTTTGACAGTTATCGTCAAGGCTATTCCAAGCGGCTTGTACCAAGTTATTGTTTTCCATTAAATAACCCAAACAATCATTCTGAGCATAATCAGCTTCGAATGTAATCTCTCCATCTCCACGGTTATCCCAGACGTGCATTTTGCTGTAAGATTGGATTCTGTCTTGAAGCAGATGAGTAAATATGCCCAACCCTTTTAAGTAATTGATATTATCAGCTGAGATGGCTGATACGCGTAAGTCTCGTGATGAATCTTGCTTAATCGTACTCGCCGCTTGTGCTTCAATTAGGAGCACTGACAAGCCTTGCCTACTGGCGGCAACGGCTGCAATCGAACCTATCATGCCACCACCAGAAATGATTATATCCACACGTTTCATGCTTTTTTCCTCAACAGTTGTGGTATCTGCCCACGGTAACCAGAAGCACGGTGAAACAGCTCTTGTTTTAAATGCTTGGATTGATTCATCGCAAACAGACTTATTGAACGCAATGTAGCAATAAGCGGCTCATCAATTTTAAACCAAGACATGAGATCATCGGTGTATCGCATGGTTTGTTGCTGGTCTGTATTGATGGCATTTTGATAGGTATTTAATGATTCATCAGCACCAATATCTTGTGATTTCTGTATTATTTCTTGCAGAACATCAAATAATCGAGCCACATCTCGAACAGCCAAGTTTAAACCTTGTGCAGAGACAGGGCTCATACCATGGGCCGCATTGCCAATCAAAATCACTCGGTTTTTAACTTGTTTTGGTACGGTGACCAAATATAAAGGGTAAGAAGAGCGTTTTCCCGCCTTGATGAACTTACCTAATCGGTAACCGAATTGTTGTTGCGCCTTTTGAATAAAATCTTCATCGGATAAATCCAATATCTCTTGGGATTGGGCGTTTTCTACCGTCCATACAAAGCCACAGCGATTGCTGACAAAAGGTAAAATGGCCGTAGGCCCTTTATCTGTTAGTCGCTCAAAAGCACAGTTATTATGCTTTTGCTCTGGTGTAATATTGCAAATTATTGCGGTGCGTTGATAGGATTTTATAATGGTTTCTAAACCGAGTTGTTGACGAACACCTGATTGGATTCCATCGGCTGCCAACATTAGTTTGGCGGAGATTGTGTGGATGCTTTCTCCCACAGTGTAATCAACCTCTATTGATTTTTTTTTGTGTTGCATCTGTTTAAAAGAGGCTGGTGCAATGATTGTGATGGATTCATTTTCTTCGCAAGCATGTTTCAATGCAAAGCCCAGTATTTTTGCTTCAACTATATAGGCTAACGCATTGACATTTAATTCGTCTTTATCAAAAACAACCGAACCAAAATGCCCTTTGTTACTGACATGGACTTTATTTATCGGTGTGATGTTTTGTTTTAGTTTTTGCCAAATACCCAGGTTTTTCCAAAAATTTACCGATGCTTGATTAACCACCAAGGTTCGATCATCATAGCTAGGATGTGAATTGCCCTCTGCCACTTGACTTTCGAGCAAAGCAATGGATAAATTGAGTTGTGACAGGCTTAAAGCAGCAGCCATACCAACCATGCCACCACCAACGATAATGATATCAAAATCAGGCTTGTTGTTTGGCTTTGTCACTTCTATTCACTTCGAGTTGTTGAAGGTAATCGACATCAATTTCTGTCACATACTCGTTGGAAAAACACGAGGTATCAAATTGAGTCACGTACTTGTTATCATCCGAACAAGCCAGGATTAAATCATCAAGACTTTGATAAAAGACTTTATCAGCCCCCAATATTTCACAAATTTCTTGTTCTGTTCTATTGTGTGCAACCAATTCATTTGCCGCAGGCATATCAATACCATAAACATTGGGGTAACGAACAGGAGGTGCCGCTGAAGCAAAATAGACTTTTTTAGCACCTGCTTCTCGTGCCATTTGAATAATCTGAGTAGAGGTCGTTCCACGTACAATAGAATCATCGACCAATAACACTGTTTTATTTCTAAATTCTAAATCAATCGCATTTAGCTTACGTCTAACCGATTTAACACGCTCTTCTTGACCTGGCATAATAAAGGTTCGTCCGATATAGCGATTTTTAACAAATCCTTCTCTAAATTTGACATTTAACGCATAAGCCAATGGAATAGCACTTGATCGTGCAGTATCGGGTATAGGTATGACCACATCAATGTCGTGTTCTGGAATCTCTTTGATGATTCTTTCTGCTAGAGTCTCTCCCATACGCAATCGGGCTTTATGAACAGAAATATTGTCAATTATTGAGTCTTCGCGAGAAAAGTAAACAAATTCAAAAATACATGGTGTATGTTTTTGAACATCTGAACATTGTTGCCTATATAACTTGCCATCAATACCAATTAATACCGCTTCACCCGGAGCCACATCGTTGACAAGTTTATATCCATGTAAATCTAATGCGACACTTTCTGATGCCAACATATATTCATCTTGATTATTAACAATACGTTTGCCTAATACCAGTGGTCTTATGCCGTTTGGATCACGAAACCCGATGATTCCATGACCTGGAATCATTGCAACCACGGCAAATCCGCCAACACATCGTTTATTTAAGGCTGTAATGGCAGCAAAAACATGTTCTGCTTTGAGCTTTGGTTCTGTGTTCTTTTGTAATTCATGAGCAAGTACATTAAGTAAAACTTCTGAATCAGATCCTGTATTTATGTGTCGGCGGTCTTCTTCAAACAATTCATTACGTAATTGCTTTGTGTTAATCAAATTACCGTTATGTGCCAGAGCGATTCCATAAGGAGAGTTTACATAAAATGGTTGTGCTTCTAAGCGATTGTCGCCACCTGCGGTTGGATAACGCGTATGCCCAATCCCCATATTGCCATGTAATTTTTTGACATTTTCTGCATTAAACACATCTCGCACTAAACCATTCTCTTTAACTAAAGCAACACGTCTTTTATCACAAGTTGCTATCCCAGCAGCATCTTGACCACGGTGTTGTAACACGGTTAGACATTCGTAAATAGTTGTTGCTACTGGCTTTTGGCTGACGACACCAATGACTCCACACATTTATTTATCCTCTGATGTATTTTGATTAGGTTTGAGTGTTTCGGTTATTTTGTCTTTTGATTCTGTGACAATTTTATCAATTAACGATTCCATGCCATTGGTGTCTTTCTTTGCTTTTTCCAGCTCTTCCGCTTTTTTTGTTTCCAAGAAGGAAAAATAATTTTTAAACTGATCAGGCATATTGTCTCTAGCCCATTCAGAAATTTTAGTAAAATGAGGAACTAATTTGGACTCCTGCCACCACGGATCTTCTGATAATGGCGTTGCTTGCACAAAGAAGGTAATGGCAACAATGGCAATTAAGCCACGCATAGCACCAAAAAACATACCGAAAAACCGATCTGTACCACTTAATCCAGTTGATTTAATCAGTTTACCAATAATAAAATTAATAATTCCTCCAATAATTAAAGCTGAAATAAATAAAGCAACAAAAGCGATTAAATGACGTGCCGATGGCAATTCAATATAACTGGTTAACGCATTGGCTCCTGTGTCAACAAAATGATAAGCAATCCAAAATGCCCCTGCCCAAATCACTAAAGAGAAGACTTCTCGGGTTAAACCCCGAAATAAACTGATAATAACAGAAAGACCTAAAATTGCTAAAAACACATAATCTAACCAGTTCATTGTTTTCTCCTAGAGCACTACTTTTTGTTTTTCATGGGGCTTAACAATACCTTTAAGATTCATGCTCTTCTTTACTTTATTTTGTTCCGATAGTGCTTCGTCACGTGTAGCAAATGGTCCTACTCTGACTCGATACATTTTTTTATTAGTAGCAGTGGTTATGGAATCTACAAAACTGACAAATCCTTTTTTACGAATTTTATTACGTAGCTTTATCGAGTTTTGCTGATTTGAAAACAAACCTATTTGCACTATCCACCCTGTATCCAACAACATTTGCACATCGTCACTGGCACTTTCATTGAGCGTTTCTATACTTGTTTTACCCAATTTCAGTTTAAGATTTTGAATTTTTTTATTTAATTCTTTTGTACGTGCTAAGTTAATGTATTGCTTAGAATAGACTTTATACATACCTGTGGCAGCATCTTTTTCAACAATCGCATCGATGCCATTGTGGATAAGTTTTGCTTTAATTTTTTGTGCATTTTTAATTTCTGAGAATACACCTAATTTTATTCGATAACTGACACCTTTTGTCTCTGGGTTATGCTCTATAATTACTTCAGGAATCTTTTTAGGTTTTTTTATTTGAGGCTTTTCTTTTGGTGTTTTGATTATTTCTTTAATTTCTTTTTTGGGTTTTTCTTTGTCAATAACCACTGGCTTTTTAGGTTCTGAATTATCAACAATTTCAACAATAGTCTCTTGCTTTTTAATTGTTGGTCTATCAGCAATAACTTCTTTTTTGATTACCTCATCAACTTGAGTTGCATTACCATCAATTGATAATACTTTTTGTATTAATTCTTGTGGTTCTTGTGGAATTTCAATTGTTATACTTTGATTACCATCTTGCGCCGAACCGTCAAACAACAAGGGTAAAAATATGACTGCTAGGGCAATCAAAACTGATGCGCCAACTAATCTTTGTTTCAATGCTAAATCCATAATAACCTCATTAATGCTGTTGATTCATATAGTTTATAAATTCTGTAAACTCAAAACTTTGTTGACCTATCTCTTTTTCTCGTAAAGATTTAAGTGTAATCATTCCAGTTTTGACCTCCTCTTCTCCGACTATAATAGCAAATTGGGCACCCATTTTGTCAGCTTTTTTAAATTGTGCTTTAAAACTTGTCGGGTTCTGATTCATAAACAATTTTAAGTGCGGCAAGGCTTCATGAATTCTTTCTGATAATTCATAAACAAATTCCATTGAAACACTTTTATCAACAACCACATAAGTTTTTGATTCATTACTTTGTTGCCAAAGATTTAAATCTTTGATTATCTCAACTATTCGGTCAACACCCATTGCAAATCCGACAGCAGGAGTTGGCTTGCCACCTTGAAGTTCGACTAAGCCATCGTAACGTCCACCTCCACAAATTGTCCCTTGTGAACCAAGATCAGTCGTTATCCATTCAAACACTGTCTTCGAGTAATAGTCCAAGCCTCGAACCAATTTAGGATTGATTGTATAAGAAACCCCACAACTATCTAAGATTGATTTAAGTTGTTGAAAGTGTTCTTTTGACTCTTCGTCTAAGTAGTCACTTAATACTGGAGCAGTATCGATTACAGGCTTCATTTTAGGGTTTTTAGAATCTAAAATTCGAAGAGGATTGGTTAATAAACGTTTTTGTGCATCTTCATCCAATAATTCTGCATGTGTCTGAAAATAAGCAATAAGCACTTCACGGTAAGCTTTACGCGATTGACTAGTCCCCAATGAATTGATTTCGAGTTGAATATTTGGCAAACCAAGGTTTTTCCACAATCGAGCCGTCATTAAAATAAGTTCAGCATCAGCATGGGCTGATTCTACATTAAAATATTCGGCTCCAATCTGCGTGAACTGGCGATTTCTGCCTTTTTGTGGTTGTTCATAACGAAACATGGGTCCAATATACCAAAGTTTTTGAGTCAAGCCGCGATTGCATAAATTGTTCTGAATTACAGCACGTACACAACCTGCAGTACCCTCTGGTCTTAAACTTAATGGTAAACCTTTACGACTATGAAATGAAAACATTTCTTTTTCTACCACATCCGTGGCTTCACCTATTGTGGTATGGAAAAGTTGAGTTTCTTCAACAATAGGAAATCTTATTTGCTGGTAAGAATACGATTGGAAAGTTTCTTCTGCGATACGCTCAACCCGTTGCCAAATCCAACTCTCATCTGGCAAAACATCATACATTCCTTTTATTCGTGATATTATCTTATTCAAATCTAAACTCTAATATTGTTGAGTTTTTATTTTAAATCAAATCAAATATAATTCAATCAAAGAATGAACTTGAGTTGAGATAATTACTTTGCTGAAGTGTTAATTAACCCTCTGTTGGCCAATTAAAATCTGCAATATTCTTTTTAGAAAAATCACTTAACTTTAAAACTTTGCCATTAATTTCAATTTTAACATTTTTTGTATTTCCTATCCTAAAATGAACGGGTTTTTCTGACTCTAGCACTATTGTCCCAGGTTTTAACAAATCATTGTGCAGTTTATTCCCATCAAAGTTCTCAACCTTAACCCAACTTGTTTGCGCTGCCGTTATTGAAATTGTGTATTTGCTCGACGGTAATTGCAGAGTTTCTTGTTCTACTTTTTGTGGCATCTCTAAATTAATAATATCATCTACGTTAGATTGAGATGATTGTTCTTGAGTCTCAACAGAACCTTCTGAATCATCTGACTTATCTAAACTTGGAATGAGTGAAGAGTAGTGGTAATTATCATCCTTTACACTTTCAATTTCATTATCTAATGTATTATTTTTCTGTGGAGTAATTTCCAAACTATCCGTGTTCACAATTTCAATACTTTGTGCGGATCTTGAACTTTTCATGTAGTTCTTCAATACAAACCAACCACTAACACTCACTGCAATGAGGATAGAGGTGCCTAAAGCATAACTCATTACACTCTTTGAACGACGCTTTAATTTAATGCCTTTCGCCATACTATGACTGGTATTAACCAAAGGAATATTTATTTCTGTCTTTGGAACTAAATCAATATATGGCTGTGCATCAACACCCAGTAATTTAGTATAATTACTAAGATAACCGCGCACATAGGGAAATGCGCCTAATTCTGAAAATTGACCACTCTCTAACTTTTTTATCACATCAGTTGATAGCTTTAGTTCTTCAGCTATTTCTTCAATAGACAATCCTTTATCAATTCGCAATGTTTTTAAGTTATTAGTATTGTTTTCATTTGAACTCATTTTAATTCTCTTGGATTTGTTTTAGGGACTCAGATTGGGGAAATCTGTTCTTCAATTGGGTCAAATATTTTTTAGCGAGTTTTGTGTGATTCAATCCTTTTTCAACCTGATAACCTGCTGCCAAAATTTTCTCAGAAGGTTGTACTACTTGTTCTAACCGCTGTAAAAAGGCACGTGACTTCATATACTCACCTTTTTTTAGGTAAATGGTTAATAAATAGTATAATGAATTGGCCGATTTTTTATTAATTTTTAATGACTCTCTAAAGTATTCTTCAGCTTCTTCATTTTGATTGCTTTTCATAGCACAAACGCCAGCATTTTCATAAGCAGAGGCCGGTGTTTGGTATTTTGGGTTATCAATGACTTCTATGTACTTGCTAATTGCTTCTTTATACGAACCTCTCTGACATAAAAAATTGGCATAGTTATTAACAATGTCTGGGTTGCCATTATTGTACTTAATAGACTTTTTATAATGAGTTTCCGCACTATCAAACAACCCTTTTCTATCGTAGACTGTCGCCAACATAGAGTGGGCTAAAGCATAAGTTGGGTTGATTTTTATTGCCTTTTTGAATTTTTTAATAGCAACATCAATATCACCATCTTTACCTCTCTTGAGGTATCCGACACCTAGGTCTACATTAATTTTTTCTGCTGAATTAGTTTCGACTGCTTTAATATTTTCTGTTCGTTTATTAGTGTGTTTGGAACCACCTGATGAAGCACAAGAACTAACTAACAAGATTAATGACGAAAGAACTATGCTTTTAATTATCATGATTTTAAGAAACCTTTAATTGAATTTGATTGGAACGGCGAGTTCGATCATGAAACTCACCAGCCAGTTGTCCACAAGCAGCATCTATGTCATCACCACGAGTCTTTCTTACAGTGGTGACTATGCGACTTTCCTCACATATATTTTGAAACCTTTCTACAGATTCAGGTAATGAACGTTTAAAGCTATTGCCAGGAAAAGGATTAAATGGAATAAGGTTAATCTTACACGGAATATTTTTAAGTCGTTTAACCAAAGCTCTTGCGTGTTCAGGCTTATCGTTAATATCCCTTATTAATGTGTATTCAAAAGTAATTTTGGCTTTCCTTTTATCTTTAACAAAATCCTCACAAGCTTTTAAAAGCGTTTCTATGTTGTATTTTTTATTAATCGGCATTATTTCACTTCGTAACTCGTCAGTTGCTGCATGCAAAGAAACAGCTAATGAAACTTCAATGTCCTCATTAAGCTTATAAATATAGGGAACCATACCTGATGTACTAACTGTTACACGACGTGAGGCTAAACCAAAGCCAAAATCATCCAACATTATGCGTAAAGCAGGAAGTACGCGTGAATAATTGGCTAAAGGTTCTCCCATTCCCATTAATACAACATTGGTCAGTTTTCTATTTTTTGTTGATTGCCCTAATCGTTTTGCAGCAATCCACACTTGTCCAATTATTTCGGCTGTTGTTAAGTGGCGGTTAAAACCTTGAGCGCCTGTTGCACAAAAAGTGCAATTCAAGGAACAACCAACTTGAGAAGAAATACACAAAGTCCCTCTGCTTTTTTCAGGAATATAAACAGTTTCGATGGCATTGCCTTCATTCATCTGCATTAACCACTTAATTGTTCCATCTTTGGAAATTTTTTCGCTGACAACATGCGGAACTTCTAGTGTTGAAAATATTTGCATCTTAGAACGTAAAGATTTACTGAAATTAGTGTAATTATCAAAATCTGATTCGTAGTGATGGTAGAGTCCTTTCATAAACTGAGTTGCACGGTATTTTGTTTCACCAATTTTGGCAAACAATTTTTCCAGTGCAACTCGGTCCAAGCCGAGAAGATTTATTTTTTCTTCTGACATAATTTTATACTTTAAAGGACTATCTAGGGTTAACTTCTGTACTAGCAAAGAAATAAGCAATTTCTACTGCTGCAGTTTCTGGAGCATCTGATCCATGCACAGCATTGGCGTCTATACTTTCTGCAAAATCAGCACGAATTGTACCTGCTTCAGCTTCGCTTGGATTAGTCGCACCCATTAATTCGCGGTTTTTAGCAATCGCACCATCACCTTGTAAGGCTTGTATCATAACAGGGCCTGAAGTCATAAATGTAACAAGGTCTGCAAAAAAAGGACGCTCCTTATGTACAGCGTAGAAACCTTCTGCTTCTTGCTGACTTAAATGCTTCATTTTAGATGCAATAACCTTAAGACCTGCATCTTCGAATCTTTGATAAATTTGTCCAATAACATTTTTTGCTACTGCATCTGGTTTTATGATTGACAATGTTTGTTCAACTGCCATATTATTTTAACTCCACTTAATTTTTAAGAAAATATTCTTTTACTTTCTTAACGTTACACAAAATATTTAACCTAATATTTTAACTTAGCATTGATTTATTTTGAATCAAAACATCAAGTTTTCATTAGATTAAACCTAAAATGCGCGATTATACATGGTTTTAGTCAATAATTGTGCATATGATTCACTTTTCCATTAGTTTTTATTCTCTCATACGAACGTTTGAATTGTAATCAAAAATCCAATCATATAAAATAGCCAAATAATCACAGTTAATACTTTAAAAATGACAGTCTTATCAACCAAAGAAAGAATCCTAAACACTACTGAAAAACTAATCTCCGAAAAAGGCTTTTCAGGTATTTCTTTGCGCACAATTAGCACTCATGCCAAGACAAATTTAGCCGCAGTAAACTACCACTTTGGCAACAAAGAAAAGTTAATTGAGATGATGTTAGAAAGGCGACTCGACACACTCTTCGAATTACGCGTTAATCTTCTTGATGAATTAGAAAGCGGCAGTTCAAAGCCCTGTAATTTAAAACATATATTAAAAGCATTTATTGCCCCCGCTCTTACCATGAGCAATGACTATCACCAAGGTGGCAAACGATTTATGCTCGTTCTTGCACGTGCCTATGCAGAAAAAAGTGAATTTTTACACAGCCTATTGAGTAAGAGGTATGCTGATATTATAAAAAGGTTTGCACAATCAATTCAAAGAGCAACGCCTTACCTCGATGAAAATGTTGTTTTTTGGCGCTTTCATTTTATTATGGGTTCTCTTATTTATGTGATGGCAGATTTTGGCGCATCAACCAAAACATCTGACATGAGTGAATCAGACTATTTCAACCTGTGCTGCAATGAATTAATTGAATTTGCTTTAGCCTCTTTAACTCAGTCAAAATAAATCAATTATGACTCTGTTACTTTTATCTCTGACTCTCTTAACTTTATTATCAAGCTTTTATTTTTTAAAACTTTCGTATTACTCTATAGCTTTTGTCGGTTTAATTCTAACATTTAAGTTTTTCTCAATAATTTCTGAAAACCAATTCATATTTCTAATAATCCCCACAATACTAGTTGTTCTAGTATTAACAATTAAAAAACTGCGACTCCAACTCATTACCAAACCTATTTTTCATGCTTTAAAAAAGGCTAATTCAAATTGGCAAAACTTCAAAAGAATTGACAATGGTTGGTTTGCTACCGAATTCGAGCGGTCAATTTTCCAAGGAAAACCTCAATTCATTAAGCTAAAACATAAAGGTGAAACAAAACCAAATATTCCACAAGAAACTGAATTTTATTTTGTAATTTTAGATCCAAAAACAAATAATTTTACTAAAATAAACAAACTTTCCGCATTGGGAGCTACCGCTTTATTAATTAATAAATGCTACAACGGGCAGGGATTTTCAAGTTGTGAAATATCACAAACACTAACCAATATTGGTAAAGTTAATCCTATAATTTCAGCAATTATCGGCATTCTAAATCTAGATTCTCTAACAAGTTTCATACACCATTTTGCCAGCCGAAAACAAAAAGAAAAATACCTGCCACTTTTCGCTTCAGCCAAAATGTTGCCATTTCTTAAACCAACATCTCTTTACGAAACCCTCGATTCACAAAAGTCATCTATCGAAGGCAGGATTGAGAAAAAATTCATCAAAAACAAAGAAATCATGGGCGTACGTGTTTCTTTTCAAGATGTTATTTTATTAGGGACCTCTCAATCTAATTGCTTTTACATCAATGTAAACATCAAAGACTTTAACAACCAATTTAAAAACAAAACGAATTTAGGCACTGCCATTTGTATAATCAATAAGGAAATTAAAAATGTCACGTATAAAAAAGGTTTAAAGGCCTATGATGATTATTTGCATTATTTTTCTTGCACCGGTAACAATGTTTTTATTCCATTTACCCATATTATTAATGAAGAACACGGAATCGGCAAAGGCCTTGAATATTTATATAAAAACCAATGCCATGCCAGTAATATTTGGCCACTAGCCACATCAATTCCAACCAATAAGACGGCTACACTAACTTCATGGTACTTTGCTCACTTACAAAAACAGAATGGCAGACAACTACTAAGTTTCCGAGTAGTTTTATCTAAATTAAATGAGCAATTCAGCCAGTGTTTAAAGTTACAACTCGCCAATAAAATTGCTTTACACAATAATTTAGAAGACCCTTTACTAAAATTTACATCAATTTTAAATAAAGAAACCCATATTTCTCAAACAATGAACCAACTCAGCTTGCTGCGAGGAATTTTAGGGTCAAATTCACACAACATCAAAACAGAAAGTAAAGTCCGTTCATTTTATAAGGTCGCCCATCTGGCAACAGAACTTGATGGCATGAGCCACGAGATCAATCAACTGCCTTTAATTAAAAAAGCTTCTTTAGCCTGCCACCCTTATTATTCTCAAGAGGTGAATTTATTAATGAACTCAGATGATAAAAATTCTGCAATAGCATTTGATAAGTTAATCATTAAACATGTAGGTTATATTTTGCAAAATCTAAGTAAAGTCTGGCTGTATTCATTACGAACATCATTTATTGGACGTTTGTTTTTTCAAAAAAACAAATACAAATACATGATTAAACGCATGAGTTGTAGCTTCGCTTTTTTATCCGACATCACGCTTATAAACTGGACGTTCAAACACAAAATCAATACCAGCTTTGCAAGCCACCTTGGAGAGTGTATTCAACACATCATATCATCCATCAGCCTTTACGATTATTATGTTTCAAGTAGTGACAACACCCATGCAAAAAGATTAGCAAAACTCACCTTGAAAAATGAGTTATACGCCTCTCAAAACGCGTTAAAAAATACTGCAAATTTAGCATTTAATCGCATTCCAACCTTGTTCATCAAGTTACTATTATTTCCAACAGGTCGACCATATCATTATATAAATTCCAATAAACCCATACATGAAAATATTGAGGAAATATGTCAATCAGATGGAAGCAGCAATAGTCCATTTACTAATCATTCTCCTTTTTTAAAAAAAATATACCAAGCGAAACAAAATTTAAATCAGGCAGCTTCAGCTGAAATTGCAGTAACCAATGCCACAGGAACACCTGTAACTACTGATAATTATGAACTTTTAATCAACCGTTGTTTGGCTGCTGGCATCCTCAGCGTCGAACAATCAGAACAACTACGAGAAGCTTACCAAAGCATCTTAGAAATTAAATTAACTAACCATTTTGGAAACTATTATGAAAAATAATTATACCGTTAAAAAAGCCGCTATTTTAGGTGCTGGTGTCATGGGAGCACAAATTGCTGCCCATTTTGCCAATGCAGGAATTCCGGTTATTCTTTTTGATTTGCCCAGTGATGGCAAAGACAAAAATGCCATTATCAATAAATCCATCAAAATGCTGGGCAAAGCAAAACCAGCTCCTTTAGGTTATAAGTCTGTCACACAGTTAATAGAACCCGCCAATTATGAGACTGATTTAGCTAAATTACTCGAAGTGGATTTAGTTATTGAAGCAATTGTAGAACGCATGGACATAAAAAAGTCTTTGTACGATAAGATTGAAGATTACATCAAACCTGAAGCCATTTTTGCAACTAACACATCAGGACTTAGCATTAATGCCTTATCCGAAGTGTTTCCTGAAAAATTAAAACACCAGTTTTGTGGTGTGCATTTCTTCAACCCACCACGTTACATGCATTTGGTTGAAATCATTCCAACTAAAAAAACTGATGCAAATGTAATTTCTGCTTTAACAGAGTTTATGTCATCAACCCTTGGCAAAGGTGTGGTTAATGCCAAAGATACACCAAATTTTATTGCTAACAGGATTGGTGTTTTTTCTATTCTTTGTACCATTTATCATGGCATGAAATTTAATATTCCGCTTGAGACTGTTGATGCACTAACTGGTACACTTATTGGACGAGCAAAGTCTGCTACTTTTAGAACGGCTGATGTCGTTGGTTTAGACACCTTAAATCACACAGTCAATACCATGCTTAATGGATTGCCCGATGACCCTTGGAATAAACATTATAAAATGCCTTCGTGGTTAACTGATTTAATCAAAGCAGGAGCCTTGGGTGCTAAAACTCGTGCGGGTGTTTACAAAAAAGAAGGCAGAGATATTAAAATCTTAGATCTTAAGAAAAAAGAATACCGCCTACAAGATGCCAAAATTGACGATGAAGTCTTAGCTATCTTAAAAAACAGAAATGCAGTCGAACGATTTGAACAATTACGTGCATCTAAATCTAATCAAGCGCAATTTTTATACAGCATGTATCGTGATTTATTTCATTATGCAGCTTATCATTTAGAAGAAATTGCGGACAATGCTCGCGAAGTGGACTTTGCTATTCGATGGGGCTTTGGTTGGAGACAAGGACCATTTGAAATTTGGCAATCAGCTGATTGGAAAAAAGTCACCTCTTGGATAAACCAAGACATGAAAGACGGCAAAACCATGGTACAAGCTGCTCTTCCTGATTGGGTTGCAGAAATTGATGGTGCTCACACGGCAGAAGGTTCATACGCACCAAAAACCAAGTCATTCCAAGGCCGTCCTGATTTAGCTGTCTTTAAACGCCAGTTGTTCCCAGAACTAACCATCGGTGAAAAAGCTGATTATGGCACAACAGTGCATGAAGACGATGATATTCGTTTATGGCACATAGACGATGACGTCTTGATTGCTAGTTTCAAAACCAAGAAACACATCATAACAACAGGTGTTTTAGCCGGCATTCAAAAAGCTGTTAAAATTGCTGAATCTGATTTTAAGGGTTTAGTTTTATGGCAGACAAGTGAACCATTTACATTAGGTGCCAATCTTGCCCCTGCCCTACAAGCTGTTGCAGAAGGACGAGTCAATGAGGTAGAAGATCTTGTTAATACTTTCCAACAAACATCTCAAGCTTTAAGGTTTTCAAAAGTACCTACTGTTATCGCCGTTCGTGGTATGGCATTAGGCGGTGGTTGTGAATTTTCCATGAATGCCACATCGGTTGTTACTGCATTTGAATCTTATATTGGTTTAGTTGAAGCTGGTGTTGGCTTGTTACCTGCTGGTGGCGGATTAAAAGAAATTGCACGACGCACATCAGAAGATTTTGAAACAGGTGATTTATATCCACAAATTGAACATTTCTTCAAGCTTGTTGCTATGGCACAAGTTGCTGGTTCTGGACTAGAGGCCAAAAAATGGAAATTACTCAAACCGTGTACTGATGTGGTATTTAATACCCACGAAGTTCTGCATGTCGCCAAAGAGAAAATTAAATGGTTAAGTGCCAAAGGTTATCGCGCTCCAGCAGAGGATCAAAACATTCGTGTTTGTGGTCAAGCTGGCATTGCCAACATGAAGATGATACTCGCCAATATGATGGCAGGTCGTATGATGAGTCCGCATGATTATGAAATAGCAGTACGTATCGCAACTGTTATTGCTGGTGGTGATGTCGATAGCAACTCGCTTGTAAGTGAACAATATTTACTCGACTTAGAGCGTAAATTGTTTATCGAGTTGATTCAAATGCCAAAAACATTGGCACGAATTGAACACACATTAAAAACTGGCAAACCATTACGTAACTAATAGGAGAAATATCATGAAAAAAGTACAAGACGTTTATATCGTAGAAGCCGTAAGAACTCCTGTTGGTAAAGCACCAAGAGGTATGTTTAACAAAACCCGCCCAGATGATTTATTATCACACTGCATGTCAACCATGCTTGCACGCCACCCTGATTTTGACAAAAATGAAATTGGCGATGTCGTGATTGGTTGTGCTATGCCAGAGGGCGAACAAGGCATGAATATTGCACGAATTGCAAGCTTGCTTGCTGGTATCCCTGATACCGTACCTGCCATGACCATTAACCGATTTTGCTCCTCTGGCGTACAAGCCATTGCCATAGCCGCACAACAAATTGCCACAGGTCAAATGAGTAGTGCTATCGCCGGTGGAACTGAATCCATGAGCATGGTGCCAATGATGGGCAATAAAGTCACAATGAACCCAAAAGTGTTTGAAGATGACAATATCGGCATAGCATATGGCATGGGAATTACGGCAGAAAATGTCGCTGATCAATGGAAAGTAACGCGTGAAGCACAAGATGAATTTGCTTACAACTCACATATGCGTGCCTTAAACGCCATAGAAAAAGGTTACTTTAAAGATGAAATAGTTCCTTACACTATCGAGTCACGCACACCAGATTTAGCCAAAGCCGAAACCATTGTTACCTCAAGAACTGTTGAAAACGACGAAGGTCCTCGTGCAGGTACTTCTGTTGCTGTGTTAAACAAACTGCGTGCAGTGTTCAAGATGGGTGGTTCGGTTACGGCTGGTAATTCATCACAAATGAGTGATGGAGCTGGTGCATTGTTGTTGGTTAATGAAGAAACATTGAAACGCTATAACATGACACCAATTGCTAAATACCATGGCTTTTCTGTGGCAGGTGTTCCTGCTGACATAATGGGCATTGGCCCAATTAAAGCCATACCCAAGGTGTTAGACCTTGCTGGTTTAAAATCACAGGACATGGACTGGATTGAATTGAATGAAGCCTTTGCAGCACAATCTCTCGCTGTTATTGGCGAATTAGGTTTAGATACCGATAAAGTTAATCCAAATGGCGGTGCTATCGCTCTTGGTCATCCACTTGGAGCAACTGGCGCTATCCGAGCTGCTACCGCTATTCATGGTTTGCGTAGAACCGGTGGAAAATACGGCATGATAACCATGTGTATCGGAACAGGAATGGGCGCAGCTGGGATTATTGAAGCGTTGTAGTTTTTTCAGGTATCAGGTGACAGGTTTTAGGTTACAGGTATCAGAAATAAAAATGGCATCCTTTTGGGATGCCATTTTTTTATTTTAAAAAAGCGAGCTTTATTTAGAAACAACCACCATCGCAGGACGTACGAGACGACCATTTAAGATATAACCTTTTTGAAAGACATCCACAATCGTATTTGGGGCTAAATTAGGATTAGGAATTTGCGTCATGGCTTCGTGAAATTCCGGGTTAAATTTTTCACCCTCTGGATTAATAATTTCCATGCCATTATCTGTAAGCACTTTATTGAGCACATGTTGTGTCATTTTCGTTCCTTCAATCATTTGCTCGACCGTCATTTCTACGCCATCTTTACCATAGGCTTCAAGTTCTTTATCCATACTATCGGCAACTGGAAGCAAAGCTTTGGCAAATCGATCAATGGCATATTTACGCAAGTTATCCAATTCACGTGCATTGCGTTTACGGATATTATCCATTTCTGCATGCAGGCGAATTATCTCTTCTTTGTACTTAGCCACTTCTTCATCGCGCTGAATTTCTTCTTCAACGATTTCAGACTCAACTTCGGCTTCATTTACGTCTTCAGCTTCATTGAAATTTTCCATAACTTCTTCGATTTCAACTTCATTATCTACTTCTTTTTTAGGTGTTTCTTCATTCATCTTGTTCATTCTCATTAATATAGATACAATAACAGCCGCTAATATAATGTTTATTACTCAAATTGCAATATGCTAAAGTCACTTTTTATAAAAAATTATGTTCTTATCAAGCAACTAGATTTAGATTTTTCTAGTGGTTTTCATGCTTTTACGGGTGAAACAGGTGCGGGCAAGTCAATAATTGTTGGTGCTTTGTCATTAATACTCGGCAATCGAGCTGATTATTCCGTCATACGCAGCAACGAACAAAAATGTGAAATCAGCGCACTATTCGACATCAGTCAAAACAAACAAGCGCAAGACTGGTTAACGCAGTTAGATGATGATGAAACAAGTGAAATTGAAATTCGCCGTGTGATTACTACCGATGGACGTTCTAAATCATGGCTTAATTCACGTCCATGCACTAATGCCAGTTTAAAACATCTCGGTGAACTATTAGTGCAAATTCATGGGCAACACGATCAGATTAAACTCAACAATGCCAATTACCAGCTAGCTGTTATTGATGAAACAGGTAATTACCAAGATTTATTAACTCAAATAACAGAGCTTTATCAACAATACAAACATACTCAAGCACAACTAACCCAAATTGAATTAGCAGGAGCCTTAAACGAATCTGAAAGTCAGTTATTGCGTTATCAATTTGAAGAACTCTCGCAACTCAACCTAACAGAGAATGAATTGGATAAACTGCATCAACAACAAAAAGCCTTAACTGGCGCGGTTGACACATTAAGCAATATGGATAAATCGCTAGCTTTGTTAAATGGCGACCATAACAATGTCACCCAAGTCATTGCCGAAATAACTTCTTCGTTGACCGAAATTCAAGGCATTGATTTAACTGAAATATTAACTATGTTGGATGAAGTCTCTATCAACCTAAATGAAATCGAAACTGAAATCCAAGCACAACACAGTCAAGTTGAAGTTAATCCCGAAAAACTGCACGAAATTGAAAATCGCTTAGATCAAATATACAGCACCGCACGTAAACACCAAGTCAATGCCGAAAATCTCTACCAACACCACCTTGATCTATCAGAGAAGTTGGAATTGAATGATTCACAAAAACAAAAACGCGCCAAGTTGCTGGAAAATTTAAGTGGAATTGAACAACGCTACACAAAGAAGTCATTACAGCTTTCAAAAAACCGAACACAAACTGCCAATCAATTTGGCAAAAACGTCACTCAAGTCATTCAAAAACTCGGCTTAAATAAAGCAGAATTTATCGTAGTAATCAAATACAATCCAGAGGCTAATATCACGGCAATTGGACAAGACAGCTGTGATTTCGAAGTCGTCATGAATCCAGGGCAAGCGCCACAAAAAATGTCCAAAACCGCCTCAGGTGGCGAATTATCACGTATCGCACTGGCGATAGAAATATGCAAAAAGCAAGACCAATCCTCAAGCTTTGTCTTCGACGAAGTCGATGCAGGCATCGGTGGCGCAGTAGCCGAAACCGTCGGCAAACTGATGCGTAAACTCAGCGCTAAACAACAAGTCTTTGCTGTCACTCATCTGCCACACGTCGCAGGACTCGCACACCACCATTACCTCGTGAGCAAAACTGAAGTTAAAGGCCTCACAGAAAGCTCCGTTACCCTACTCGACAACAACCAACGCATCCAAGAACTCGCCCGCATGTCAGGCGGCTCAACCATCACCGAAACTACACTGGAACAAGCTAAGGCATTTATGCTAAAATAAAAATAATGAAAAGGTCAACGAATTTAACATTTTGAAAAAATATCACAAATATTTAATATCCTTAATTATTATCGCTGCACCTATAATCGTAATGTTTGTGCACTTTTCTTTACTTTTTCGGGTTATTAATATCGTTATAACTGTCACTTTTGTTTGGCTTATTTTGTATATCTCAGAAGACCTTGGTAAGTAACTTTGTTTTAGAATATGTAACACAAAAGCTCACGAATGAGGCACGGAGATTCGCGGAGTTTTTGTAAGGTGTGGCCTCGCCCACCATTTTAGAATTTTTGGGTTATCGAAGATCCTGAAACACTGCCGATGGGCGGAGCCCATCTTACGGGAAGTACATCGACTCGTTCCTCACGCTCCGCGTGGTAATGCATAGAGATGTTTAATCATTTTACTTCATTTCAAACAGTGAAGCCTCAATTGCCCTTATTGGAGTTACATCGTATGGTTGACCAATAATATTTTCCAGCCTTTTTTGATTGGCAAGATTGTATTTTCTAAAAAAAGAATCAAAGTGTTTATTTTTCACCAGTATATAAACTTGCTTAATATAATCATAATAATTATCCAGTTTTTTCATAGCATTCTGATTGTTATTACCAGTTAAATTATATTGAATTTTACTATCCCAAATTGGAAACACTTCTGGATTAATGAAATGTAGCATTTTTGATGCACCAACCAGAGAATGTAAGCAATTGGCAATTGGTTGTATTTCTATCTCATCATAATTATTCTTTGTAGCCTTTTTTGCTTTTGACAATTGAACTGCAGCACGATCTAAATATTCATCATCAATACGTAAAACACGAGGCATCCAAGCATAGGTCATTAACGCAAGCATTTTAAATGTTTGAACGTCATCCAATTTTGATTTTTTGGAAAATTTAATGATTTCAGGATATGTTAATAAATATGTGTATTCACGTAATTTTTCATCCTTTAATTTTTTATGAAAATTTCCAATATTAGGTAAATTATTTTCTAAATCTGATAGTTTTATAATCTTCATTTTCAATCTTCTAAACAATCTACAATTTTCAGGTTCACATTACCAAGTTCTGTTAATCTATCTTCATTAACTCCATAAACAATTTCTGAGATCGTTGGATAGATGTCTAGTTTAAGACTAAAACCTGGGAATTCACAATTAGCTTCAGCACAATGTTGATGAATTGGCTCTAGCCACTTTAAGTAATTTTCAGTTGTTTCAACATCTAATTCAATTATTAGTTTTTTCTTCATAATTTTTTCTCCATCTATTTTAAGGATTCATTTTAATTAAAATCATTCTCAAAACTTGAGAATAGAATAATTATATTAAAATGCCTCCATGTTACTTAATCCAGAAACAAAAACGCGATAGTCAATGAGGTTGCCACGTCGCTACGCTCCTCGCAATGACGTGGTTTTTTTATAAAACTCCGTGTCTCCTCTGTGAACCTCCGTGTTACTTTCTCTTTAACAAAGAACTACTCCCCATATGGCGTCCAAATATTCTTCACATCGGTGGCTTGATTTAAAAACTCTTTGCCTTGTGCTTGTGAATTATCAAACCAATCTCTGGCTTTGCCGTTATTGACCCATGTGCGTTTGAGGTTGGCGGCAGATGCTTTTTCGACCATGGTTGAACCTTCTGTATCACCGAAATACCATACGGATTCGACTTCGTAGTGATCGGCTAGGGTTTGTGCGAGTTCATTTTTATCGCCTGTTATGATATTGACCACACCTGCGGGTAGATCGGATGTTTCGAGGATTTGGTAGAATTCTAAGGCGGTTAATCCTGCGCTTTGCGATGGAATCATCACAATTCGATTACCCATTGCGATAGTTGCTGCCATTAATGACACAAAGCCAAGTAATGGATTTTCATCAGGGCAAACAATGCCCATGATGCCATTAGCCTCTGGCATGGCAAGTACAACTCCTCTGACTGGAACCGTATGCACTTGTCCGTCAAATTTATCAGCTATAGCAGCATAATAAAACAACCTTTCAATACTGGTATCGACTTCACGTTGTGCATCTTTAGCACTTGCGCCAGTGATTGCTTGAATGTTTTTGCTAAATTCATCACTGCGAAGACTCAGATTCTCGGCTATAAAATAAAGCACTTGTGCGCGATTATGTGCCGTTGTGTTTGTCCAACCTGTTGCTTTGCGCGCAGCTTCTACGGCATTACGCACATCTTTGCGGTTGCCTTGGCCAATATGAGCGATTAACTCGCCTTTGCTTGAAACCACGGCTTGTGAATAACCGCCATCAGGGCGTGCTTGTTTTCCTCCGATATAAAACTTAGGCGTTCTATCCACTATTGCCTTTGAGCTTTGTGATTTCAACTCAAATACTTTTTGTGGTTTACTTAATTTTAGTGTGGCATCGACTTTGGGTTTTAAGTAAGCGTACATGCCTTCGATTCCACCTTCGCGTCCAAAACCTGATTCTTTTTTACCACCAAATCCAGCGGCGGCATCAAACTGGTTGGTGCAGTTTATCCATACGACTCCTGCTATTACTTTTGGTGCAATATCAAGGGCTAGGTTGATGTTTTCACTCCAGACACTACAAGCCAGTCCATAGCGAACATTGTTTGCCAGTGCAACGGCTTCTGCTGGTGTACGGAATGTCATGGAGACTAAAACTGGACCAAATATTTCTTCTTGAGCAACATAATGAGCGGTATCCACTTCGGTCAATAAAGTTGGCGGATAAAAACAACCACATTCTGGCAAAGTGATTTCTGGTTGGTAGAGTTCTGCGCCTTCTTCAACACCTAACTTAACTAACTCTGCAATGCGCGCTC
>JAMOMK010000012.1 GCA_027067055.1 Lysobacterales bacterium
AAATCGAGTTTAAAGCACTAAATACAGTGCTTTAGAAGAAAAATTGAGAATTTTATGAGAAATCAAATTTTTAAAAACGTATTTACAGTTACTTTCAAGAAAAGTAGGTAGTTATGCAAAGGTCTCAAGAATTATATTATGTTAAAATACAAAACAATTTAACATAATATATATTATACGCATATATATGTTATTTAAAAAGCAGAGTCTTTAGCTCTGCTTTTAATTATGACTGTGCGTGGTATTTACTTCAATATTTCAAGTATCTCTTCAAGCTCCATACGAGTTTGCTGGATGACTTGATAAGACTTACTGGCATCTTTATCAGTTGTATTTCCCTCTAATTTAATACGCGCACCACTAATTGTATATCCATGCTCATAAAGTAAGCTTCTTATTTGACGAATCATAATGACATCGTGACGTTGATAGTATCTTCTATTACCACGTCTTTTCACAGGTTTAAGATTAGGAAATTCATTTTCCCAATATCTTAAAACATGTGGTTTTACATCACATAAAGAACTAACTTCACCAATGGTAAAATAGCGCTTTGCAGGTATTGGTGGAAGGGAATTATTGTGACCTTGATCCAGCATAAGTTTCTATAGTATCTCTAATTTTTTGTCCGGGTTTAAATGCAACAATTCTTCTAGGAGGAATTGCAATCTCTTCAAGCGTTTTAGGGTTTCTGCCAGGTCGACCTTTTTTATCACGTAATTCAAAATTTCCAAAACCTGATAATTTAACATCTCTTCCTTCAACTAGCAGATCTTTTATAGAATTAAAAAAAGCATCTACGAATTCATTTGCCTCGCATTTATTTAAACCAACATCCATGTAGAGAGCTTCAGCTAAATCTGTTTTTGTTACTGACATTTATTGACCTCTAATTTCCACACCTAAATTTACTTTAAGAGAAGATACCACTTTTGCCATCAGTTTGTCTACTACTTTATCTTCAAAAGTTGAATTAGTTTGCTGTAGGACAATTCCAATAGCCAAAGAACGTTTGCCTACTCCAATTGAGTCACCTTTATATTCGTCAAAAACAAAAATATTTTTCAGTAAATCACTCGCTTCTTGTACTGCAATATTTTTGATTTGTTGGTATGAAACTTTATCATCAACAATCATCGCAAGGTCACGGCGAACAGATGGAAATTTAGATACATCAGTAAAGGCAGGAAGCTTGGTGTGCTGAATACTATTTATAAACAATTCAAAAGCATACACTGGCTTCTTAATGCCAATTTTACGGCAAGTAACTGGATGTACTTGACCAATCCAACCGATTGTTTTTCCATCTAAAATGACTTCGGCTTGTTGTCCTGGATGTAAATAATCCAATGAAGACTTAACGAAAGAATAACTTGTTTTAGTACCTGCTAAAAGGTTCTCTAAATCCCCTTTAATATCAAAGAAATCAACATTGTCTTTTTCTAAAGACCAGTGCTCTAGATGGCGTTTCCCAGTGCAAATACCGATGAGTTTTTCATCTTCAACAACACGTTCATCTTTGTGGAAAACATTGCCAGACTCAAATAACTTTACACTTTCATTTTGACGTCTTAAGTTATATTTAACTGTCTCTAACATTCCCGGCAATAGACTTGTACGCATTATTGCGAATTCTTCGGTTAATGGGTTTTTTAATGCTATTGAACCTTGTGACACATTTAATGTTTCTAATTGTTTTTGTGAAACAAAACTATAATTAATTGCTTCAGAATATCCTAAAGTTGTTAATTGGTTTTTTATGTAATTTGTTGTAATTATTGCTTCAGGTAACTGCATGATTACACTGTCGCCAAATAAGTTTTGCGATGGCATTTTATCATAACCAATTAAACGAACTACTTCTTCAATTAAATCCTCTTCAATATCCATATCAAAACGACTCGTTGGTGCAATCACTTTCCAGTTATCATCGCCCTCTTCTACTTGCATATGAAGACCTTCAAGTATTGATGTAACTTGTTGTTTATCAACAGCAAATCCTAATACACGTTTAAGTTTGTCTTCTGTCAATGTAATAACTTGTGCTTGTGGAATACATTCTTCGGATTTTGCCTCTGTGATTGGGCCGACTTCTCCACCACAAACATCTAAAATGAGTTGCGTTGCTCGTTGCATGGCTTGCTCTTGCAAATACGCATCAACCCCACGTTCAAAACGCAATGCTGATTCAGTGAAAATTCCTAAGTCACGAGATTTACCCATTATCGTTGCAGGGTTAAAATAGGCAGATTCTAAAACTATGTTTTTAGTGCCTTCATTACAACCACTGTCTAAACCACCCATAACACCAGCAATGGCTAAATAGTTTTGCTCATCTGCTATCATTAAATAGTTTTCATCGAGTTTTGCTTCTTTTCCATCAAGTAATGTAAATGTATCGCCATTGTTTGCCATTTTAACTTCGATAGCACCATTAATTGAGGCTTTATCAAAACCATGCATCGGTTGGCCAAGCTCGAGCATGACATAATTGGTAACATCAACAACAGGGTGAATTGAACGAATGCCACTACGGCGAAGTTTTTCTTGCATCCAAATTGGTGTTTGTTTTGAATTGTCTATATTATTGATAACCCTACACAAGTAACGAGGAGACTGTTCTTTTGCACTTAATATGACCTCTATACAGTCATCAGTTGTTGTTTCAACAGTATCAGTTGCTGGCATTGTAGCTGACATTTTATTTAAGCAGGCTACATCAATAGCTATGCCTTTAGCACAAAAACAATCTGCACGATTAGGCGTTAAATCTATATCAATAATCGTATCATTAAGTTCAAGATAATCACGAATATCAGCTCCAACTGGTGCATCGTTCGGTAATTCTAAAATACCAGAATGATCGTCACTGAGTCCTAGTTCAACATTTGAGCACAGCATTCCATTGGAGTCAGCACCTCTTAATTTCGATTTTTTAATCTTAAAATCGCCTGGTAATACCGCTCCAATCATCGCTAAAGCAGTTATAAGGCCTTTACGTGCATTAGGTGCTCCACAAACAATCTGTAGGTTTTCACCTGTACCAGCATCCACCTGGCAGATATTTAATTTATCTGCATCAGAGTGTTTTTCAATTGAAACAATCTGTGCAACAACAACATTGGTAAAATTCCCCGCTGCTGGCAAAGTATCATCAACTTCAAGTCCTAGCATTGTTAACTGCTCAACCAACTCATCAGAAGTTAAGTTCGGATTAACCCATTCTCTTAACCAATTTTCACTAATTTTCATCTGCCTGAACTCCTATTTGAATTGCTTAAGAAAAGCTAAATCGTTTTCAAAAAATTGACGTAAATCTTTAACACCATAACGCAACATGGCAAAGCGTTCAACGCCTAAACCAAAAGCAAAACCAGTGTACTTTTCTGGGTCAATGCCCCCTGCTCTCAATACATTAGGGTGAACCATGCCACAACCCAAGACTTCTAACCAACCTGTTGTGCCATCGTCTTTTTGCCATTCGACATCCACTTCTGCTGATGGCTCAGTGAATGGAAAATAAGAAGGGCGAAGGCGAATCTTTAAATCTTTTTCAAAAAAAGCGTTAACAAATTGATTTAAAACACCTTTTAAGCTGGCGAATGTAATAGTTTCTCCAACAACTAACCCCTCAACTTGATGAAACATTGGTGTATGAGTTTGATCTGAATCACTGCGGTAAACACGGCCAGGTGCGATAATTTTTATCGGCGGTTTCATGTGTTTCATCGCTCGAATTTGCACAGGTGATGTGTGCGTGCGTAATAAATGTCCGTCATCAAACCAAAATGTATCGTGCATAGTTCGTGCAGGATGATGTGTTGGGAAATTTAAGGCTTCAAAATTATGGTAATCATCTTCTATTTCTGGGCCTGTCTTCACTTCAAAACCCAATCCAGAAAATAACTCAACTATGCGATTCATTGTGCGAGTCACTGGATGTAAGTTTGCAATAGGTAAGCTACGACCAGGCAATGTCACATCAATAGATTCAGCATTAAGCTTTTTATCCATTTCCAATTTCTGCAAGATTTCACGTCGTGCTTGAATTTGTTGTTGTAGTTGTCCTTTGGCTTTATTGATTTCAACGCCTGCTTCACGACGTTGATCTCCAGGTAATGTCCCTAACAATTTGAGCTGAGCTGTAATTGTTCCTTTTTTACCTAGATAAGTGACACGAATATCTTCAAGAACTCGAATGTCTGTTGCCTCTTGTATTTCTTTTTTTCCTTGAGCAACTATTTGATTAAGATTTTCCACATTTCACCTTTTATGAGGTTTTTAAGTATTTAATTTACATAAAAAAAGAGGAAATAACTACCCAGTATTAACTGGAAAGCTAATTCCTCTTTATAGATTTTAATCTTTAAATCCTATTGTTAACAATAGGAAAAAACGATTTATTTCAATGCTTTAGCAGCAAGTTCAGCAACAGCTGTAAAACCAGCTTTGTCATGAACTGCCATATCAGCTAAAACTTTACGATCTAAAGAGATATTAGCTTTCTTTAAACCGTTGATAAATCGAGAATACGACAAACCGTTGTTTCTTGCAGCAGCATTTATACGTGTAATCCATAATGCACGGAATTGACGTTTTCTTTGCTTTCTATCGCGGTAAGCATATTGACCTGCTTTGATAACTGCTTGTTTAGCAACACGGTAAACTTTACGACGTGCGTTGTAATAACCTTTTGCTAATTTTAATATTTTCTTATGACGTTTTCTTGCTGTTACGCCTCTTTTAACTCTTGCCATTTTCTATAACTCCTTATGCGTACGGTAACATTGATTTAACTTGCTTGATATCAGACTCAGCGACCATGTCTGTACCACGTAAGTTACGTTTACGTTTCGTTGTCATTTTCGTTAAGATATGACTCTTATTTGCGTATCCACGCTTAAAACCATTAGCGGTTTTTTTAAAACGCTTAGCAGCGCCTTTTTTAGTTTTCATTTTTGGCATTATTATGCTCCTTTTAAATGTTATAAAACTACAATAAGTAATGGTTTGACCATTTTAGCTTCACTAACTTATTGCTGTTAATGATTAATATGAAATCTAATCTATGCTTTTAATCCTTATGGTAGGTGTTTTTACCTATTTGCAAAGTGTTTATTTACTGTTTACTTGTTGCCTTAGGCGCCAATAACATTATCATAAATCGTCCTTCCATTTTTGCAGGTCGTTGTTCCACTACAACCTCGTCCTCTAAATCGTACTCTAAGCGATCTAACATGTTTGCACCAATATCTCGGTGAGCAAGTTCTCTGCCTCTAAACATGATGGTCACTTTTACTTTATTACCTTGGCCGATAAACTTTCTTAAATTTTTCAATTTAACTTGGTAATCCGCTTCTTCCGTATTTGGTCTAAACTTAACTTCCTTAAGCTGAACTTTCTTTTGCTTTTTCTTCGAAGCTTGTTTCTTTTTGGAATTTTCAAATCTGAATTTTCCGTAGTCCATTATTTTGCAAACAGGTGGTTCTGCTTTTGGTGATATTTCAACCAAATCTAATTTCTGAGCCTTGGCTCTATCTAGTGCAGCATCTGTTGCCAAAATACCTACTTGTTTACCATCACTGTCAATTAAGCGTACTTTCATGCAGCTAATTGCTTCATTTATTCTGGTTTGGTGTTTCTTTGCGATTTTTCTAAATCCTCATTTTTTAATAGTGTTTATTATACTTTATCAGATTCTAATAATTTAAAGTGTTCTACAAGTTCAGAAATAGTCATATTTCCTGCATCATCGCCATTGAGTTTTCTCACAGTAACAGTACCGTTATCCATCTCTTTATTGCCAACAACTAACATGTAAGCACACTTCTCTAAAGTATGTTCGCGAATTTTATAGCCAATCTTCTCATTTCTCAAGTCTAATTTGACTCTAAATCCATTGTTTTTCAATTCTTTGGCTAATTTTGCCGCATATTCGCTTTGAGCGTCAGTAATATTCATAATTACTGCTTGAATTGGTGAAAGCCAAAAAGGCAAGTTGCCGGCATGGTGTTCAATTAAAATTCCTAAGAACCGTTCAAACGAACCCAGTATTGCGCGGTGTAACATTACAGGGGCATGCTTGTTTCCATCCTCACCAATAAAGCTGGCATCTAGGCGATTTGGCATGGAAAAATCTACTTGAATTGTTCCACACTGCCACACACGCCCCAAACAATCTTTTAATGAAAACTCTATTTTTGGTCCATAAAAAGCACCTTCACCAGGAAGTTCTTCCCAATCAAGCTTTTTATTATCAAGAGCAGTTGCCAATGCTTGTTCTGACTTGTCCCATATTTCATCACTACCCACACGGTTTTCTGGGCGTGTAGATAATCTATAAATAATGTCAGTAAATCCAAAATCTTGGTAAATTTCATGCAAGAAATCAATAAATTCAGAAACCTCATCTTGAATTTGTTCTTCTGTACAGAAAATATGTGCATCATCTTGTACGAAACCACGCACTCGCATTAAACCATGTAAGGCACCTGATGGTTCATTACGATGACACGATCCAAACTCGGCAAGACGTAAAGGCAAATCACGATAGGACTTAAGACCTTGATTATACACCTGAACATGGCAAGGGCAGTTCATCGGTTTTATGGCAAATTTACGTCCTTCTGATTCTACAGAAAACATATCATCGCCAAATTTGTCAGCATGGCCCGAGCGCTCCCACAAGCTATAATCAACGACTTGGGGTGTATTTATTTCTTTATAATCACGAAGGTTTAGCTTTTTACGCATGTGTTGCTGTACTGCTTGATAAATTGACCAACCATTTGGATGCCAAAATACCATACCAGGTGCTTCTTCTTGGAAATGAAATAAATCCATACGCTTGCCCAATTTTCGGTGGTCACGCTTTTCAGCTTCTTCCAACATATGTAAATAATTTTTTAAGTCCTTTTTATCACCCCAAGCCGTTCCATATATGCGCTGTAGCATTTCATTGTCACTGTTTCCACGCCAATAGGCGCCAGCAACATGCATCAGTTTAAATACTTTCAACTTGGAAGTGTTAGGTACATGAGGGCCTCGACAGAGATCAACAAACTCGCCTTGTTTATAAAGACTTAAGGTTTGATCTTCAGGAATATCACGAATAATTTCCGCCTTATACTTCTCACCCATGTTTTCAAATAATGCGATAGCTTCATCACGGCTCATTGTATGGCGTTCAACAATGAGTTTTTGTTTAACAATCTTTTTCATCTCAGAAGTAATTTCTGCTAACTCTTTATCAGTAAAGTGATGCTCACTGGAAAAGTCATAGAAAAAGCCATTTTCAATAACAGGTCCAATTGTCACCTGTACTTTTGGATAAAGACGCTTAACTGCTTGCGCCATTAAATGTGCAGTCGAATGGCGAATTATTTCTAAGCCCTCTTCATCCCTGCCTGTCACAATTGCCAGTTCTACATCAGCGGAAATTTCGGTTGATAAATCCACCAACTCTCCATTAATTTTGGCAGCAAGTGCTGCATTGGCAAGTCCAGGGCCGATATCCATTGCGACATCAAAGGCACTGATAGCTTTATCAAAGCTGCGTGTGGATCCATCTGTTAAAGTAATAATTGGCATAATTTTATCTAATATATTTAAAGCAAAAAAAAAGCACGTAAAGTGCTCAAGCTATTTACGTGTAAGACCTAAATTTAAATTGTTGTCGTCGTTTTCATAAGCCGATTATACCACCATGCTGTCATGATAAAACAATAAAAAGCATAAATTTAAAACAATTCAAGTAGATTAAAGGTTTTATTCTGGAAATGGGGCTCTAATATGTTTATTGAGGTTATTCAAAACCATTATGAAACATTGTTTCTATCTCAAATATATAGGCTAACCTAGAACTATTACCGTGATCATTATTACCATATTCTCCAATTAAAACTCTATTTTTAAACAAGCTTACAGAATATCCAAACAACAGCTGCATATCCATAACATTAGGTTTAAGCGAAAATGTTTTTGACCAGTTAGTACCATCAAATTCTAAAACATAGACAATACCAGTTGTGTCCATATCTCCAATAAGGTGACTTTAGTTTTTTTGTTTCCTATGTATATTAAGCAATGGTACTCTAAAATGTATTTCTATATCGCCAATTGGATATACTTAAAAGAGCATAAGTCATTATTTATATGACAGTAATCATGAAATATTTTACTAAATTAGTTAAAATCTAAACATGAAAGCTTTTCTCAACAATAAACCCTTTGAAATTATTCATGGCGAAAGTATTTTAGACTTTTCTCGCCGTAATGATATTGCAATACCGACCCTATGCGATGCGCCACAACTTGAGGCATTTGGTTCCTGCCGTGTATGCAGTGTGGAAGTTACTCTTGAGAAAGGTGGTCAAACCAAAGTGATGGCATCGTGCCATACGCCTATCAGCGAAGGCATGCATATCTATACAGATAGTGCCAACATCCATAAATTGCGTAAAAACATCATCGAATTAGTGCTTACCGACCATCCATTAGAATGTTTGACCTGTGAGGTAAATAATAACTGTGAATTACAATCCGTTGCCGCAGGCGTTGGTATTACCGATGTGCGTTATCCCAAAGGCGATGACCATCGCCATTATGAAAAAGATTTAAGTCACCCTTATATGACCTCCGAGTTATCCAAATGCATTAATTGTTACCGTTGCGTGCGTGCCTGTGATGAGGTGCAAGGGCAATTTGTCTTGAATATGTCAGGTCGTGGTTTTGATAGTCATATTATTATGGGAGATGAACAAAGCTTTATGGAGTCCGATTGTGTCAGTTGTGGTGCTTGTGCCCAAGCCTGCCCTACTTCGGCTATTTCTGATGTATTTCAGTCTAAATCCATGCGCTTTAGTGAGAAAACTCAAACCATTTGTACTTATTGTGGTGTCGGCTGTAATCTTGAAGTCGCCACGCGAAGTGGCGAAATATTGAGTATTCAGGCAAGCAAAGATGCCGAAGTGAATCAGGGGCATACGTGTTTAAAAGGCCGTTATGCCTTTGGATTTTATAAACATAAAGACCGATTACAAACGCCATTAATACGAAGAAATGGCGAGTTGGTCGAATCCTCATGGAATGAGGCTTATGAATTTATCGCTAATAAACTCAACTATCATAAAGAGCGAAATACTCCACACTCAATTGCTGGCATAACATCTGCCCGTTGTACCAATGAAGAAAATTATTTGATGCAAAAATTTATTCGCAGTGTTGTTGGTACCAATAATATCGACTGTTGTGCTCGCGTTTGTCATTCTCCAACTGCACTTGGTATGCAAAATACCTTTGGTACAGGAGCGGCAACCAATTCAATTGAAGATATTAACCACACAGAGTGCATTTTAGTTATTGGTGCAAACCCAACTGAGTCTCATCCTGTTACTGGTGCAAAAATAAAGCAGTTTGCTATGAAATCAGGCATAACCATTGTTATCGACCCTCGCCAGACAGAGTTAGCAAAATATGCAACCTACCATTTAGCACCACGTCCTGGCACTAATGTCGCCTTATTAAACATGATGATGTATTTTATTATCACAAATAATAAAATTGACGAAACTTTTATCAATAATCGTAGCGAAGGTTTTGATGATTTTAAACAAGCAATTGAAAAACTCGATATTGACAAACTAGCTCAAATAACTACAGTTGATAAAAACTTAGTTGAACAAGCAGCTATTGCTTATGCTACTGCCAATTCTGCCATGAGCTTTCATGGTTTAGGCGTGACAGAACATTCTCAAGGCACAATAACAGTGGAACTAATCGCTGAACTTGCCATGATTACAGGCAATATTGGACGCAAAGGCGTAGGAGTCAATCCTTTACGCGGTCAAAATAATGTTCAAGGTGCTGCAGATATGGGAGCACAACCGCATCAAGGTGCAGGATATTTGGATGTGAGCAATCCCGATATTCAACAACTCTATAGTGATTTTTACCAATCGCCCTCACCGACCGATACGGGTTTAAAAATTCCTGAAATGTTCGATGCTGCATTAGATGGAAATCTCAAAACTCTATGGATAATGGGCGAAGATGTTGTTCAAACCGACCCAAATACACAAAAAGTCATTAAAGCATTAAAGAAATTAGACATGCTAGTTGTACAAGAACTCTTTATGACCGAAACAGCCAAGATGGCAGATGTGGTTTTGCCTGCCTCATCATTTTTAGAGAAAAATGGCACATTTACCAATGGCGAACGACGCATTCAAAAAGTCAACCAAGTAGTTGAGCCTCTTATAGGTACAAAAGCAGATGGACAAATTGTTTTAGACATCATGAATAAAATGAATTCAGACAAATACCCAAGTGACTATCATCCTGGCTGGGTACTGGATGAAATCGCTCGAATCGTACCATTTTTTGCTGGTGTTTCATGGCAAAAACTCGGCACAAATGGCATGCAATGGCCTGTGGCAAAAGATGGCAAAGAAACTCAGATATTACACACGCAAGAATTCAAACGCGGATTGGGGAAATTTGAATACAAACCATTTGTTGAAACCAATGAATTGATTCAACACAGTGAAAAATTCCCTTATATTTTGACTACGAACCGCAAGTTAGAACATTATAACTGTGGAGCCATGACCCGTCGTACTGGTAATTTAGAGTTATTAACTGAGGATTTTCTATTAATAAACCCCCAAGATGCAAAAGATAATTTCATCCAAGATAAAAGCATGGTTTGTGTCACTTCTCCACGTGGCAAAGTTGATATCAGAGCCAAAATAACCAACGAGGTCAAAAAAGGTGTATTGAGTACAACTTTCCACTTTCCAGAAATCATGGTTAACAACCTCACATCTGATGAATACGATAAAGATGCTAAATGCCCTGAATATAAAGTCGTTGCGGTTAAAATCAGAAAATCAAAAGGCAAGCATGCAATGGTTAAACGCTAGTGTCTCAGTTTAACAATCCACTTAAAAAAAGTTTTTGGAAGAATCTTCTAGATAAGAAAATTGGTCGGACAATTGATATGTTCGCTTATATTAAGCAAAGTCTTATGGCAATTATTACCATGCTTTGTTTCTTCTTTGCTTGGAACTACTTTATTCCCATCCAAAACCAAGTCATCTTTTCAGCGATTGCTTCGAGTACATTTTTAACCTTTATTTCTACAAGTATTTACGACTCATTAAGTCGAAAAATTATTGGAGGGCAAACAGTTGGCATTTTGGTTGGATTAAGCCTTTGGTATATCATGCATCACTTGTATGACCTTTTTCCCAGCTACCATAATGAAATCTTCATGCTGTTTTTATCTCTCTCGGCAGGAGTAGCTTTCTTTTTCATGGCTATCTTTAATTTTGAGCATCCACCAGTCGCTGGGACTGCTATGGCTTTTGTTTTTAAACCAATCACCCCAATATTTGCAGACATACTATTTATTATAGTGTGCTCATGCCTACTTGCCCTCATTCATCATTTCATCAAGAAAAATAAACTCATTGAAGATTTGGAAGGTCGCGACTTGCGCACCAAAGTTCTCAGCCGAGTTCCTCACATTTCTTTCTACAAAAGAAGAAAAAAACTGTAATCAACTCTATTATCTATTTAAAATAAGTAGATGAATTATCAACAAATAATAAACGAAATCTATGGGCATGTTTCAAAAGAAAACAATTCTGGCACTCTAGCCAATTATATTCCTGAACTATCAAACATAGATGCTGAGAAATTTGGCATTTATCTCGCTACAACTGATAGTAGAGAGTTCCAGATTGGAAATTCTTTAGAACAGTTTTCAATACAAAGTGTTGTGAAGATTTTTTCATTGATTATGGCTTATCGGCTTATTGGTAATGAAATTTGGGATAGAGTCGGAGTAGAACCCTCAGGAACTTCTTTTAACTCATTGATTCAATTAGAATCTGACAAAGGTATACCACGCAACCCTTTCATCAACAGTGGTGCATTAGTCATTTGCGATATACTTATTTCTAATTTAACAAATCCTAAGCAAGCGTTTTTAAAATTCATTAATACTATTTCAAATGATACTGGTATCATTTTTTCTGAAAAAATAGTCCTTTCAGAAAAATCTGTCGGATATCGTAATATAGCTTTGTGCAATTACATAAAATCTTATGGCAATATTGAAAACAATCCAGATGAAGTTTTAGACTTGTACTTCAATATCTGTTCGATAGAAATGAGTTGTAAAGAATTATCCAAAGCGTGCTTGTTTTTAGCTAACAATGGCAAAACACTTTCGACTCAAGAAAAAATACTAAATTCGAGTCAAACCAAAAGAATAAATGCAATAATGCAAACCTGTGGGTTTTATGATGAGTCAGGTGAGTTTTCTTTTAAAGTTGGGCTACCAGGAAAAAGTGGTGTTGGGGGTGGCATAATCGCAATCCATCCTAACAAATACAGTATTGCCGTTTGGAGCCCAAAATTGAATGCCAAAGGGAACTCATACCGTGGTATGAAATTCCTTGAGCTACTGACCACACGTATGCAGTCATCTATATTTTAAAGCCCTTATTGCAAAGCTCTCTTAAAGTTTAAACTTAGCCGTTTAAATATTAAGGTAAATACCAACTGCCAGTCCAATTAAAACCAGTCCCATAACGATCGGAACAATAATATTGCTTCCTTTTAATGTTCCTTTATTGATTTTTGATTGAACTTTATTATTACTCTTTGGTGTTTTAAAAATCAAATCAACTGAACCTAAACCAATCTTGTCACCATCTCCCAAATAAGCTGAAAGTTTCTTTTGACCATTAATAACAATACCATTAGTTGAAACTAAATTAACGATCTTCCAACGCCCTCTTTGGTGAATGATTTGAGCATGACGATTGGATACACTTGAGTGTTCAATAACTATATCACAATTTGAGTCTCTGCCTATTTCCCACCCAGATGCCTCTTCATTATTGGGTATAGGTAATTCAAATATCTGTTCTGCGGTGTTTTTTGCAAAACAATGTAAACTTGTTACATCTGAGTCAGCTGGGGTAACAACTCTCTTTACTCCTGATTTAATCGCTTCAATTTCTTTGGGGTCCATCATACGTGTTCCATCCATAGATCCTGTTTCTTCAACCCAGCTTGTTGGTATTTCTTCTTTTGCTTTATTGATGACTTCCTTTACTTCAGGTTCATTTTTTGTTTCTTTTTCATCAGATGGCTTTACATCACCTAAACTTTCTTTTTTAGTCTTATCAATTATAACATCAGGGGTTGCTTCCACCGTTTCAACTATTCTTGTTTTATCATCTTCTTCTGTTTTTTCAGGTATATTAGCACTAATAAAAATTTTCAATTCATGACTCTCAACTTTAACACTGTCATTATTTTTTAGTTTTGTCGTTTCCTGTATTTTTTTGCCGTTAACAAAGGTTCCATTACTAGAGTCCAGGTCAGTGATTACCAGTTCATCATCAACAATATTAAATTTAGCATGTGTACGTGAGATTTTTTTGTCATCTATTTTTATATCGCACACATCACTACGCCCAATCGTTAGCTCTTTAATTACTATATATTTGAGTCCACCATCTACTTGAACCGAGTGAGTTAACTCTAGGCTAAACCCGCCAATTATTGTTTTATCATCATCTTGAACTTGCATTATTTTCTCTTTACGTTAATGTGTTTTTAGTTTTGTTCTTCATTTTAAAATCCCAATAGTCAAATTATACAATGCTATTATCCTTTTATGAATACTGTAAGTGTTAAATTTTTATAACTACAGCATAAATGTTATCAATATCAACACTAATAGTGGGGCAATTAAAAAGAAAGCCAGCTCAATTAAACTAGGCTTAACCACATTAATTGATTTTTTTTCTACTGTAAGCTTTTGAGGCACTATAGCTTTTATTTTTAATTTATCTATTTGAACAGTAGCCTCTTCTTCAACCAGTATCTGTTTTGAAATCTCAATAGCTTTTCCTGTTTCTGCATCAAACTTTCGAATAACCTTAGCATTAATTTTACTATTTTGGCTACTGTTAACATTACTTTGAATCGTTAATAAAGTAATATTATCTTTGCCATTGAGACTCACAGCAGATTTTACAGCTTCTTTCGTAAAGTTTTCTATGTTAGAGGAACTCTTTAAACATTGAATCATTATTTTTTCTTTAAATATTTCATAGAGTCCATCCGTAGCTAGTAACAATATTTGATCTTTTTCTAAACTACCTTTGTTTGTTGCAACATCAAGTATATCCTTATCTACACCTAGCGCTTGAGAAATAATATTTTTATCGGGATGAGTGCTCATGTCTTCAAATTGAATGTGTCCATTTTCAAGTAATAGTTCAACATAAGAATGGTCCCGTGTAATTTGTTTTAACTCTCCATCCCACAAGTAAACACGAGAATCTCCTACCCAGGCCACTTCATAAGCATTTCCATTAAATACAACAGCCACAACTGTTGATGCCATGCCTTCCTTTTGTGGGTTAACCTGTAACTCTGCTAATATCTTTTGATGTGCTTTTTGGATGGAATCAACCAATGAGATTCCTGCCCTAATTTGCTTTTGAACCTCTTGGCATGTAATTTGACTGGCAACTTCTCCCCTATCAAGTCCTCCAACACCATCTGCTACAATAAAAAGCCCCAGCTCTTCATCAATCAAGAAGCTGTCTTCATTATTTTCTCGTTGCCCAATATGGGACTCTGCGAAATAATTCATTATTTATACCTATGGCAGTTTATTTAAAAAAAGCTTTGCAAGTGTTTGAAATTGGGATGGATAAAATTTATCCTCTTTATCAATTGCATTAAACAGTTTATCTAACATTTTTTCGTATTTATTAAAGTCATTTAAATCCAGTGAGAGAGTCTCAACAGCATAAAACAATTGCTCAGCACTGGAATAATCTCTAAAAAATCCCTTACTAGCATCTAAAAGAAGCTTTTTCCTAAAATTTAACTTTTGTTTTCTGCTGTATTTCTTTTTCACGAAACCTGATGAAAGTTGCTGTAATTCCTTTTGTAATTTCTGTACCGAATCAAGTAAGACTTGTTTACTTTTAATACTGGAGCGATGTAATTCTTCTAATAAACCTTTGAGTTTGGATGCACTATTATTAGATAATGAATCCAGTGTAGAAATTAAAATAACAAGTGAGGAATCATCTAAACGAACAGTTCCTGCAGGAACATTAGCACTGTTTTTTTCAACTGGCCAACGTGATACTGCCATGGAACGATGGCATGAATGGCATTCATAGAAAGAAAGTTCGGGAAACAGTCCATGTTGCTTGAACTGTTTAGTTTTAAGCAAGGCTAATTGTTCATTGGCTTTATAAACAAGCCCAGTTAACCACATATTAACACTGAGAATCGAACCTTTGCGCTTCTCATAGTCTGCATCAACCTTATAATGCGCAGGTTGATTTTGGGTGAAGGATTCTAACTCAAAACTTAAGCGAGGATGGCCTGCCCCCATAATTCGATGAGTAGCAAATTTATTTGCGGTTCCTAAATGACATGATAAGCATAGTTTTGCTCTGTTTTTTGGCTTTTCAGAAGGATATAAACCCAGCTTTATGTTTTTTTGATGTGTAGCACCAGATTCTTTATGAACTGACAACCATTTTTCGGAACCTCCATGACATGCTTCACATCCAACACCGTCACTGATTTGAAATTTCTTGCCTCTTTTTTCTACAGGAACATTATCCGCATGACAATCCAAACAAATCTTTGCTGTGTGAGCACTTTTGAGCCCCAGTTTAGCCGCTATTTTCTTTGATGTAGGCTTTAGTAAAGTTTTATAAGCACCCGAATGGTCATCGTACTGCAACCATTCACGGTATTCGTTCATCATTACATTTTCTTTTCTATCTTCCACACTCTTACCGTGACAAACTCCACTTGAGCAGGTTGCTACACCCATGTGCTTTTCTGAGGCATATTGAGGCAACGTAGCAGCATTAGCTTTAAATACTAATACTAAGCTTATGATTAAAATAGAATTTATTTTCATTGTTTTTCTACAAACCATGGCTTTCTATCTTCATCTAAATACATACGACGCATCTCTTCTAAGTTTAATGGACGCGAACCTCGACGTCCAAAAACTGCCATTTGACCTCCAGTTTCATCCACTCCTCTGTCTCTTTCTAAACCACGAGATAAAGAATAGACTGGCGATTTTGTCGGGTAACTCGCTATAAACAAGGGGTTAGGTTCTGGGCTAAATCCATAAAACTTAGGTTGCAAGCTTGGAGAAGTTAACTGTACAATTTTTAATCCTCCTTCACCGTCAGCAATATAGGCAAATAATGACGCATTGGTTGTTGCCACTGTGACATCATGAGCATTAACAATTTTGCCATCAGCATTGTAATTTTGTACTAACTTCATTTTGGCTGGGTTTTTAATATCAACAATAGCAATGCCATCCTTACCATTGGCAACATAGGCATAAGTACGCCATTTGCATTCCAAGTAACTGCTCGCTCTATGTTATTATTGAGTGGATCAGCATCAGAAAAAGTATTGGTATCAAATAAAATCAAACCTTCTTGTGCATCTGTCACTAAAGCATAGTTATAGATTGGATGGAAAGGCTGCTCTTGATTAACCTCGCGCATCAATTTGCCTTTGTTTCTATCTGGATGAATTGGCTGATTCGTTGGCAATACAATACACGTTGCATTTGCACTCTTTATATGTGCATCGTGACCTAATGGACTAACAGGTGCTGTGATAATTCGTTGGGAAAACCCTTTATTGGCTATTGATGCAACATCATAGACTTGTACACCCTTCTTACCTTCTGCCACATACAGATACTCACCACGTAATTGCAAACAATTAACAGGCCCTGAGCTGTGAGCAAAGCCCTGTTCTAAAACTTGTTTCTTATCTTGATGATTTTTATAGAAATCAGGATAGGCATAACGCTGCAAATAACTGCCAATCACAGCTTGTGGTTCTTGCCATTCGGTTACTTCTACGCCGGTGACATGACCTTCTCCACCGAGCCACGCATAATAACCAATAAAATCAACAAATTTAGTTCCGTACATCAACAACTGAGCCATAATAGCGTTGTTATCGTTTTCTACAGATAAGTGGCAATCATCACAGGTCTTGGTTTCTGTTTTACGGGTTGTGTGTGGGAAATGAGGGTTAAAGGCTTGTGAGCTATAACCACTGGCAGCAACAGGTGGTTGTTGCATGTAAATTTTTTCACGGTTGGCATTGGTTGATGACAAGACTAAAGCTGATGTTGAACGAACTGGCGCAAACTTTCCACCTTTAGCTGTTTCACGTTTGCCAATTAAAAACATTTGATCTCGTGCCACTTGTGGATTGTAAGTAGCAAAGTTACGTGTTGATTCACCTTCATAATGATGCCGTTCCGTTTTGGCATTCGCTTCAATCGGCAAATGACAACCACCACAACTGGTTGTCCACGAAGTATGACAGGCATAACACTCCATATTATCATAAGAATGCGCCCAATCTTCTTTAGCTACTTTGTCATTACCCCACTCTTGAGTCTTTGTGTCCCGACTCATAGTTTTCGCTTTTGCTGCCTTGGCATTATAGTGTGAACTCTTAGGGTCAACCGCATCTTTGATTAAACTCATCTTCCATTCTAAGTCAGGATCCATGACTGACCGTTGAATCAATTCATCACCTATCCACTCAAAACGCTTTTTACCATCTGGGTTACGAATCGCTGATAAGTCCATGCCGCCATCTAAAGCAGCGGGGCCTGATGTGTGTAAATTAGGATAAGCATCAGGTGTTCCATGGCAATCAATACACGAAATCTCAACAGCTGCAGCAACTTCCCCATACAAGTGCCCATTTCCGTGAGAATCTTGCCCATAATGGCAATCCACACAATGCATGCCGACATCTAAGTGTACCGAAGACATGTGTACGGCTTTTTTAAACTTATCTGGGTCTTTATCACTGACTTCTTTGCCTTCTTTATCTAATAAGGTGCCATCTCTGTCACGTTTAAAAATTGCACGAAAATTCCAACCATGTCCATGGTAATCAGCAAACTGTGTGTCATTTAATTGTGGATTCAGTTCTGAAACACCCAAAACAAAGTCCATATCTTTCCACTTTCCACGAGGTGAGGCTCCTTCTGGATTTCTATCTAAAGTCTCACGTTTTTCTTCTTCAGTTGGGTAAAATTGCTTTTCTGGCCACATAAAGGGTGCATCAGACTCATAATCCCACATGGTGTAACCCAAATAGGTATTCATAAACATATTAGGCTGATGCATATGACAACTCATGCATTGGCTGGTTGGTATAGCACGGGTAAATTTATGTTCTAATGGATGGCCCGATTCTTCTTTGCTAATGGTTTCATCTTTGGTTTGTGTTTTGCCGGTGTGTCCATATTTTGCGTACTTACCTGAATGACGCGGATCTCTATCATTGGCATAAACCACATGGCAGCTGGCACAACCTGAAGATCGGTAATCTCCGGGTTGATCATTTGTCCTTAAAAACCATGTGTGTGGATCATTCAATCGTGTTTTGGTAATGTTCAATACAGGAATAGCCACTCGACCACCTGTTCCAGGACCTCGATTAGATTGTTTTAAATCTGGTTTTCCAGGTTTTTCAATACGCTGTAATTGTCCCAATGCATTAGGCAATCCCACTTCAGGGAATAAATTACTTATGTTACGTCCACCGCCTTCAAAAACACGAAAGACATCGGCAGGTTTAACAGTTTCCCATGCTGGTAATGGATTTAGTGCAGGTAGTATACCCCGATCCATCATGTCTTGAGTCGGTGTTATTGGCGCAACTAATTTTGCGCCTTCTCCTTCACGAGTATAAGCCTCACCTAATATATACTGTTTATAAGGCAAAATACCATTGTTATAAGCAGCTCCACCCCATAACATTGCTGATGTTGCCATTAGTGAAGATTCAGCTGCTTGAATAGTAGCTAAGTGGCAAGCGCCACAAGCCTCACGGGCAATGCGATAATCCGATGGATTAACAAATCGGATAA
>JAMOMK010000013.1 GCA_027067055.1 Lysobacterales bacterium
GTTTATCAAATTAACACCCGTATATTTAAAGTCATTAATATTTCGAGTCACAATCGTCATGTTATGAACTATAGCTGTTGCTGCAATCAAAGCATCTCTGTCTGAGCGCGGGTCAGGTACATGCAACCCGGCACAACAATGGGCTACCGCTGTATCAATTGGCAAAATTCTTTGAGAAAATGTCTTAAACACATGGTTATCAAGCCAGTGCCTCAACATTTTGCCTTGTTTTTTATCTTTGCGTTCGATTAACAAAACACCAGTTTCCAATTCCATCACCGTAATAACCGATAAAAACAAGTGTGAAACAGGAACGGTTAATGCCCACTCAATAACATTAGCATCAGCTTTTTGAGATTTTGTTTTTCTTAATTCAGAAATAACATTGGTATCAAGAATATACATTAATCAGATAAATCAGCAGGATGAAACAAATCCCCTTTCAACTTAGGCGCTTCAAAATCAACACCGCAATCATCCATCGCCAGTAAATCGACAATATTTTCAGTATCACCTGTTAATTTCTGGTATTCCTCAAAAGTCATCAACACATGTGTCGTCTCTCCACGATTAGTTATATAAACAGGGCTGTCTTCACAAACCTTTTTTATCTTACTAATGTCTTGATTAAACTCTCTGCTTGTTACTTTTTTGATAGTCATTATTTGCTTTATTGATTAATGTAGATATGTTACTACATTAATCAATGAAATTTAAGAAATATTTATCTTAATCAAAAAAATATCACTACTAAAGCTTAAACAACAAATACTAAACACCACAAATTAACCAATTAATTACTCGATTCCTACGTAAGATGGGCTCCGCCCATCATGTTTAGAGCTGGTTGATTATTAAATATATAGCATAAATTAGTGGTTTCACTTGTGGGAGCCTTCTCTAGCAAAAACCCTTTGTTTCGTTTATCAAGGAGCCCACAAGGGACTCCACTACTTTATCAAAATTTCAAATAAACTCATACATACGCTCAGGATTCGGCTCGCTTTATCATCCTCATAACTTTATCAGTTGTATTCCTTGTTGAGATTGATATATCAGGATGTCTTTTACGATAAACCCTAAATATTTCATCGCTAAATGCCTGACCAATAGTATCAACATTTTGAAAATCAAATAATACATATTTGAAATTTTCTATTCGTGCTAATAAACGTTTAGCTTGTGAACGCGAAACAAGATTTTCCTTATTTATTCGTGCCATATTAACAGGAATAACAGTTTTATTAAATGCATAATCTTCTTCATCTGTACCACTAAATTGGTCAAATATTTCATTATCTGTTCGTGTTGAAGTTGTAGAAATCTCCATATAAACTGATGTTCCTTGGTATCCTGAATCACTATCAGTATCCATAATATAATCAAGGTCTCTTTCATAATTATGATGGAAAGTTAGACCTTTAGAAAAAATAGCAAAGCCATCAAACATTTTTGAAGTAAAGAATATACCTTGCCCTGAATGATTTTCTGGGTCTGTTGTAAGTTTCCCTTTATATAACTCAAGTATTGCTTGTTTTTCATCTGATAAATTCTTTAGTCTTGTAATACGTTTAAAAATTCCTTCTCCATTATCACTAATGGATATTTCTATTTCATTCTTACCTCTATTAAGGTGTATAGCACACACTTTACCTTCAGAATGATCAATCGCATTATTAACCATTTCCGTAAAACCATAAAATATGATGTCTTCAATATTTTTTGGGAGCCCTTCTAAAATTGTCGAAAATTCTTTGTCATAGACCTCATGTTCTGATATTGACTTATCTAAAGGAATAACTACTTGATGTTCCCTTCTATCTCCTAGTTTATAAATTTTACTACGGGTTGAACCTGTTGACTCAAGCCATCCTTCTTCAACAAGTTTTTTAAGGTGTTTATGTGTGGCTTGTCTTGAAATTTGAAATATTTCACTAATATGCTGAGCAATATCATTCGGATGGTATTTAACATCTCTTAAGATTTGTTGTCGAATTTTTTTGCCACGTTCTCGTTGTGTCACTAGTTAACCATTTTTTTTAAAATCTTATTGTCAACCGTTAAATATTTATTGTCAACCTTTTATGCTGGTATTGTCAACCTTGATTTGTTTTGGCTTTTGATTCTAATAATAGAAATGTTAAATGAGTTTGTTTATCGCAACACTCTTACTGATGGGTAAAACAAGTCATACTATTTAACTTCTCTTAAGTATAATTTATCATCGTATTTGTTTTTCAAACAGCCTAAGTAAGCTAAAGCAGTTTTTTTGTTAGTGCAATTTTCGACGGCTATATCACCATCTTCCTTTGTAGTTCTTACAACTTGCCAACGATAATAAAAAAATGTTTCTCCAATATCTAGCACCATAGAATTTGGGATATTTAGATGAGTAAGAAATTTTTTTACCGCATTCTTAGGGGATTCACAATTAGCATGCACATAAACACCAATTTGACAGTAAGGTTTATCAGGGTCTTTACTGGCTTTAATGAAATATACTTCATTTTCAATTTCAAAAGTAGCTCCTACAAGCGTCCCCAAACCATCTTCATCCCACTCTTCGTATTCAATATTATAAATATCAGCAAATTCTTTATAGCTATGTGCTAATGAAATTATATAAATTGGTTCGTGTTTATATTTGAAAAATGAATCTATTGGAATTTGTTTTAGCATATTTTTAGTTTAATAAAAGTTTAAATGCAGAAGTAATGAGCTTCATTTTATCACATATAAACCTCTGTGAAGCTCTGTGTTCCTTACCAGTTTTAAACAAAACCACGAACCCAATGAGATTGCCACGTCGTTCCTCCTCGCAATGACGGCGTTTTTTATTATCTTTGCGTACCTTCGCGCCCCCTTTGCGTTCTTCGCGTTACGCTTTTGACTTAAACAATCCCCAAATTCATCTCCAACCTTAACGCCAAGTTCATATTTTGTATCGCTTGGGTGGCGGCACCTTTTAATAAATTATCTATGCAAGCACAAACCACTAGGTGTTTGCCTTTGATTGTGAATCCGCCAATTAATACATTGTGGGTGTTTTGTACTTGGGTGACTTCGGGGATTTCTTTCGTGACTTTTATCAGTTCAAATCCACTATAAAAATCTTGGTATATTTGTTCGATTTCAGCTTCGGTTTTTTCTTGTTTTAGATTTATGGAAATAGTCAAATGAATGCCTCTGAAGAATTCGGCAACATGCGGCATTAGGTTGACTTGATGCGCTAGAACTCGGCTGACTTCATTTTCATGGATATGATCAACCAGTTTGTAGGGCATGAGGTTGTCTTTGAGTAATTTTGGATTATTTTTATCACTGGGTTTACTGCCTGCTCCTGAATAACCCGAAACACCAAATATATGTGGCGCACCATCAAGAAAGTCAACAATAGGCATTATACCAAGTTGTGAAGCAGTGGCGTAGCAGCCTGGATTGGCGATTAACTTTTTGCCGATTATTGCTTTTTGCTGTGTTTCAGGTTGCCCATAAGTCCATGTGTCGTCAAATCGAAAGTCCGAACTTAAATCGATTATCACACACTTTGTGCTGATTTTAAGCCACAAATCATGATTTTTAGCAGCAATATCATTTGGCAAGGCTAAAAATAATACATCTAAATCCTTATGAACTAACCCTTCTAGTTCATCCGCACAATAACACAAACTTTCATCCGAAAAACCCGTGACAATCTCAGATACTTTTTTACCGTTGTATTCACGAGAATAAGCTGCAACTAATTGTGTTTGTGGGTGTTTGTCGATAAGTTTTATTAGTTCAAACCCAACATAACCACGTGCTCCTACTAAAGCGACTTTTATCACGTCTTTAGTTTTCATAAATTATTCTCCTGCCAACTATCGGCATAATTAGCACCGACCTGCATACAATCTATGGCTTGATTAAGTGGCATACCGCAACTGAAAACTATCCAGTTGTCCTTTTTATAACTGCAGTCGGCTTGTTTGTAATACCACATATTTATTTTATTTGTGTTGCGCGAACGCCAATAAATTTGCGGGTACACACTGAGCATTTGTTGCCAAATCGCTTTGCCTAATCCTTGCCCTTGGGCTTGTGGTGTGACGGCAAATTTATTTAAGTAAGCTTTGCCATCATGACCTTGAGTGACTAATGCAACGGCTTGACCTGATTCGGATATAAAGATGGATTTCAGTTCTATTTCATCAAAGAAGTCTTGCTTTAACTTTTTGCCGAAGGTGTTTTCCAGCAAGCTAATGAGTTTAAGTTT
>JAMOMK010000014.1 GCA_027067055.1 Lysobacterales bacterium
CGAATTTTCTACTCATTTTTCTTTCGCCCCATAATACTTTCACAGTCTCTAAAGTCACGTCCCCAATTTTGATTGTGGATTTGTTTTAGGCAGCTAGTATAATCATCTACCCACTTGGTTTCACATAGAGCCAACAAAATCTCCCCATAAACTATGAATGGCTGCGAGAATTGCTGGAGCCATGGTCTCTGTTCTTAAGATTCGTTGACCGAATTGAATGCCTTGTAAGCCAGAGGATTGGAGCAAGGATAAATCATTGTCTGACCAACCGCCTTCTGGACCAATAGCAACAGCAAATTTTTGCCAGTTGTTGTTAGCGATAGTTTTAATGGTCGCAGACTCATTTGGCTCTAAATAAATTCCAGTGTGTTGGGTTTGGCAGTATTGTTGGATTGAAATAGGTTTAAGTATTTGGGGAATATCCGTTCTAAAGCTTTGCTCACAGGCACTGATGCTAATATTTTGCCAATGTTTAATTTTTTTCTCTAATCGTTTGTCTTTGAGTTTAACTTCGCCAAATTCACTGGTGATAGGTTGGATGGTATGAATGCCCAATTCAGTGGCTTTTTGAATGGTATAATCCATTCGTTCGCCCTTGCTTATGCTTTGAACTAAGGTGATGTTAAGTTTGGATGGGTTTATCGTTTTTATGTCTTGTTGCAAAACTAAGGTGACAGACTTTCGATCAACAAAGGTGATTTGTGCTAAATATTCATGCCCTAAGTGATTAAAAATACGTAAATTACGCCCAAGTTTAATCCTGAGCACATTACGAATATAATGGGCTTTATCATCAACTATAATGATTGTTTCGCCTAATTGACCCAAAAAAGGATAGTAAAATCGATGTAATTTCATAAATGAAATTGTAATACTAGCGTGAACATATAGCAATTTCAACAATCAAATCAAGCAAAACTAATGCAGAGGAATAGCTTTCCTCTGCATTTTTTATCTACTATTAGTCAGTGCAAATACGTCTGCTTTGAATTGAAAATCTGTTAGTACCATCATCACCAACGGTGAAAATAGTGTAGCAGGATTGAGTTGAGTTTGGTTTGGCGCCCGAACCTTCGCCAGCTCCTGTGATTACAGGCTGTCCAGAAGTACCTTCACCAGCTCCAGCAACTATCGGTTGAGCACCTGAACCTTCACTACCACCAGCTAGAGTTGTTGTACTGATTAAAAAAAAACTCCCGTTAAGATTAAATTTTTCATTGTTTTATTCCTCATTTTTGTTATTAAATATAAAGCTCGAAATACCTATTTCATTATTTAGGTCTTCAATGCCTTGGTTGGATAGTTCCGTATCCTCATAACTATCAATTAATGCTTGATATTCATAAAAGTGCTTCCGTGCCAGTTCTCTAAGACCATCGGTTAGTTCTTTTCTTTTGGATGGTTTTATTGAATTGGAGTAATAAGTCATTTGAAATAAAGTTTCCTCATTAGATTCTACTTGTAAATTATGATAAAGGGTCTTTGATAACCTATACATTAAACTTACGAGTAAGTTAATAATTGACTCTGGTTTGAATAAGCCTTCTTTTTGTAAAGTTGTTTCAAAACTGACTTTATCTTTAAGTTTATTCAACACACCAATAGTTAAAAGATTATCTAACATGCTCTTTGCTGTAATAATATTATCAGATGGTTTGGTTTGATTAAAAGCGGAAGTATATGAACCAAACTTACCATGAATAGGAATCAGTCCATCTTTATATTTGTTTGATAGTTTCTTTAGTTCACCTAATAACAATAAATAATGAGCGTTTCTTTTATCAGTCTTTTTAGTTGATTGATTTTCCAAACACTTCTTTACCACATGTCTTGAAAAGCCAGTGGTGAGGTAAACTGATGATTTGGTTTGAGTGTGCTTGTAGGCATGGTTGACGTAGTTAATGATAAAATCATCAACAACGTCATTGCCATCGATTCCGAGTTCTTGTAATAATGCACTAAGACCAGAATAAAACTTCGTGGGTAATTTTCGTCTAGTGAAATTTTCTAACTTAAACAGGTTATTCATATTAGTAGAATCAAAATCTATATGCTTATCGTAACTTTTTACGATAGTTTAGCAAGCTATTTTATGTTTTAATGAAGATTAACGTCAAATTTCACTAAAATAACATGTTAAATCAACTAATTTGTAGCTTAAAGCGATTAAGCGACAAAAATAATACCGGCAATGATGATGAGCTTGTTTATCAAGCACTGGCGCAATGTTGCCTTAGCGTTGGTAAAAAAGCCCCTTATTTCCAATTTGAATACGAAAAAAACTTAGTGCTACAAGCGCGATTAAAACACCCTGATTATCCTATTGTTCGATTATCAATCATTACAGGAATAGATCGAAGAAGGGTAGCAAAGTTTTTAAAAGGTCAAGCGTATCTGCATTACACGGATAAGTTGGATATGTTAATGACTTACTTAAAAAATCATTGTGAAAAGCAAAACACTAACAAAATTTTAAAATACGGAAAATTTGAGAGTTTTCAGTATTTTTGTAAAATAGCTGCCAATGGTAAACTCACCAGCCGGGCAATGGCAGATGAGCTGCTATTGCAAGGAAAAATTATTGATAAAGGCAGGTTTTTTTACTTGCCTAATGCACGCTCCTAACGGGGTGATGAATAGATTGAAGGTGGGTGGCAAAGTTCTTAAAAGGTCAAGCGTACCTGCATTACACGGATAAGTTGGGTACTTAAAAAATCATTGTGAAAAGCAAAACACTTACAAATAGTCTTCATTCAAAGAAATAGGGCGCTTAGCTAGTGCTCTGTTTTCAGATGTAGGTTTGGTGGAACCAAACCTTGTATCTACAAAAAACAAACTTCCATCCATTGCATTAAGTTTCATTTGATTTATAACTATTTGTGTTAAGCCATTTATTTGCTTTCTAAAATCAACATAGTCGCGGTAAAGATATTAACCCTGCGGTATTATGCCGCAGGGTTAATATTGCCTTTGTAAATGTGTGTTTGATTAGAAATACTAAAAAGATACAATAGTCGATAAGACTTTGAATTGAGCTTAATTTTTACTAAAAGTTTATGTGCATAAAACAATTTTAAAAATGTTGCGGTACAATAGCTCTTTTTAGATTTGGATAAATCATGAAACGATTTCCTCTTATACGCAAAAGACGTTTACGTTATACTCAATCGGTTCGATCTTTGGTTTCAGAAAATGTTTTAACGGCAAATGATTTGATTTGGCCTGTTTTTGTCTTAGAAGGCGAAAATCGCAGTGAAGAAATTCCTTCCATGCCTGGCGTTTTTAGAATGTCGCAAGATGTTTTGTTGATTAAGTTGACGCAATTGCTTGAATTGGGTTTGAAAGCGGTCACTTTGTTTCCCGTGGTTACGGATAATAAGACAGAGTTTGCTGAAGAATCCTACAATCCTGATGGCTTGGTGCAATGTACTATCCGTGCGATTAAAGCCGAACTTCCTGAGTTGTTGGTTATCTCGGATGTGGCTCTTGATCCTTATACCATTCATGGTCAGGATGGCTTGATTGATGATGAGGGTTATGTTTTAAATGATGAGACTATTGAGGTCTTATGCAAGCAAGCGATTTCTCATGCAGAGGCGGGTGTGGATATTGTTGCGCCTTCGGATATGATGGATGGCCGTATTATTCAGATTAGGATGGCACTTGAAGAGTACGATTTTCCTTTGGTCAGTATTTTGGCTTATTCTGCTAAATACGCTAGTTGTTTTTATGGGCCTTTCCGTGATGCTGTTGGCTCTGGTGCTAATTTAGGTAAGAGTACAAAAAATAGCTATCAAATGAATCCAGCCAATGGTAAAGAAGCTATGGATGAGATTGCTCTAGATATTGATGAAGGAGCTGATATGGTCATGGTTAAACCTGGAATGCCTTATTTGGATATTATTAGCCAAGCTTCTAAGCAATTTAATACACCAATTTTTGCCTACCAAGTCAGTGGTGAATATACGATGTTGCAATCTGCTATTGACAATGGCTTTTTGGATGAGAAAAAAGCCATATTAGAATCATTACTTTGTTTTAAAAGAGCAGGGTGTGATGCTATCTTGACTTATTATGCTGATAGGGTTTTAAATTATTTGAATGAAAAATAAACACTACAAACTGGCATTATTTGGACACCCAGTTCACCACAGTTTGTCGCCCCAAATTCACCAGCAATTTGCCAAACAGTTTGATTTGTCAATTCGATATAATTTGATTGATGTGAGTGCTGATAAGTTAG
>JAMOMK010000015.1 GCA_027067055.1 Lysobacterales bacterium
AAGCCAAAGGCATGAGCAGCTAAAATGACCGCTTTGTTTTTAGCGTCAAATCCACCGACATCAGCTATTGGGTCAGTTTCCGCAAAGCCTTTTCCTTGTGCTTGTGATAATGCATCGGCATAAGAACTGTCATGAGCGAATATTTGAGTTAAAATATAATTACTCGAGCCATTAACTATCCCTTTGATGCTTTGATTTTGAGATTGCTCAAAATATAAATCTAAGTTGCGGATGATAGGAATACTACCAGCAACCGCTGCTTCGTAGAGAAAAGAAGTCGTCACCAGTTGATTCCATTGGATAATTTCTGCCAAATTTTCAGCTACCATTTTTTTATTTGCTGTGATGAAGTTTTTACCCTTGTTAATGGCATTTTTAGCAATTCGATAGGATTTGTCCGCATCATCAATGACTTCAATGATGGTTTTTATGTTGCGGTTATCTGTGGCTTGTTGGTTTGTTGTTATGATTTCATGACCCATTTTTCTAGCCTTGTACTCGTGTTTAACCACAATATTTTTTAACTGCGGCAAAGACTTGTTTTCATTCAACAATTTATAAACACCCTGCCCGACACATCCCAAGCCATGCATAGCAACTTGTTCTTGCTGTTTGGTATCGGTTTGATAAAAATCGGCAATGGATTGAGCTATTTGCACTGTTTCGACCAAGAAACCATCGTGTCCAAAGTTGGATTCAATCACATCTAGTCGTGAGTTTGCAATACCATCGACTAATTGTTGTGAATCTGCTATTGGAAACAAAATATCAGTTGAGATGGCAATCACTAAAGTTTTGGCTTTAACTTTTGCCAATGCTTGTTTAATGCTACCACGTTTTCGTCCAACATCATGGCTATCCATGGTTTTTGTGATGGCATAATAACCATAAGCATTGAAGCGATTAACTAATTTTTCACCTTGATAACTTTGGTAACTCTCTGCTTTGCGAATTTTATCAAAACTGTACTCATCACTTTGAGTACTGTTATAAGCCGTATTATTTCTATAGCTCAATAGTGCAATACTTCGCGCCGCTTTTAAACCACAGCGTGCAGCATTGGAACTTTTTTCACCCCAAGTATTATCCGCATGAATGGCTAATCGCTGGGATTGATTAAAGGCCGCGACCCACGGAGAAATAACTGCCGATGAACCAAGTAAAATCAAGTTGTCGCATATTTCTGGTTCGGCTATTGCCCATTCCACCGCTTGATGACCACCAACTGAACCACCAATTATTGTGTGAATATGTTTAATGCCCAAATGTTTGCGCAGTTCTATAAAAGCTTTGACATTGTCACGAATACTGACCACGGGAAATTTATCGTAACGTTTATCTTCATCACAATTCAAAGGTGAGGTCGAACCATAAGCTGAACCAATAATATTGGCACAAACAATAAAATAATCATCCGGATTAAACAAATCATTGGGACCAACCAAACCTGGCCACCAGTCTTTAACATTGGCATCGGCTGTCAATGCATGACAAACCCAGATGATGTTGGACTCGTCTGCATTTTTTTGTCCATATGTGCTATAACTGATGATTAAATCCGTTAAATAATCTCCTGCTTCAAGATCAAATTGACCAGACAGCTTAAACTGTTCTTCTTGGTTATGTGTCGCTATTTTCTTCACCTTAGATTTTTGCAAAGGCTTGTTGTAAGTCGTTTTTAATGTCGCTAACATGCTCTATTCCTATGGATAGTCTAAGTTGATTGGGTAATACGCCTGAGGCGAGTTGTTCTTGTGCTGATAATTGCTGATGAGTTGTTGATGCTGGATGAATAATCAAAGTTTTTGAATCCCCAACATTAGCCAAATGACTAATAAGTTGTAAAGAGTCAACAAGTGCTCGCGTTTCATCCAAGCCTCCTTTGACAACAAAAGATAACACGCCACCAAAACCGTTCTTTAGGTATTTTTTAGCGGTTTCATGTGTACTTGATGAGGGCAAACCTGGATAATTAACACTTTCAACCTGTGGGTGTGCTTCCAGCCAGTGCGCTAAATCAAGTGCATTTTCAACGGTTCGCTCAAGTCTAAGTGATAAGGTTTCGAGTCCTTGTATCAGTTGAAACGAATTAAATGGTGATAATGCTGGACCAAAATCACGCAAACCTTCGACCCGTGCCCGGATAGCAAAAGCGACATTGGGCAAACCTAAATCATTATCTTTACCGAAAATTTCACCAAAGACCAAACCGTGATAACCTTCAGATGGTTTTGAAAACTGGATGAATTTACCGTTATTCCAATCGTAATTACCACCATCGACGATGACCCCACCCACTGATGTGCCGTGACCACCAATCCATTTAGTAGCTGATTCCACCACAATATTGGCACCATGTTTAAGCGGCTGAAACAAATAACCGCCAGCTCCAAAGGTATTATCGACAATCAATGGAATATTGAGTTTTTGAGCAAGTTTTGCAATAGCTTCAAAATCAGGAACGCTAAATCCAGGGTTGCCGATTGTTTCGAGATAAATTGCTTTAGTTTTTTTGGTTATCTTGGCAGCCAAATCATCAACCTTATCAGATTCGGCAAAATCAACTTGAATGCCAAGGCGTTTAAATGCCACTTTAAATTGATTATAACTTCCACCGTAAATATAAGGCGATGAAACAAATTGATCACCAGATTCCAAGATATTATTGAGCGCAATAAACTGTGCTGCCATTCCAGAACCCACAGCTACCGCAGCAACTCCGCCTTCCAATGCCGCGATACGTTGTTCGAATGCATCAGTTGTTGGGTTCATGATTCGGGTATAAATATTGCCAAATTCTTTTAAGGCAAATAAATTAGCGCCATGTTCTGAGTTGTTAAAAACATAGGAACTGGTTTGGTAGATCGGTACTGCTCGTGAGTTTGTCGTACTATCAGGTGTATGTCCTGCGTGTAATTGCAGTGTTTCAAATTTATAATTTTGTGTCATTTTTTTCTCTTTGGTTATTTGAGATTCAGACTTTTTGCAGATAATAGAAATACAGGTATCCAATTGCTATTATCAGCAATGGCCTGAAAATCGGGTTTAATTAATGTTTAAGTAAAATTTTCAGACTATTGCATTTTTTAACATGCGCATACACATGCAACACGATTGCATTAAACTAGTCTGAAGTATTTGGATTGGATTGATTTTTTTGTTTGTAGTTGTTGCGTTTTTCATAATGCTCTCTTTATATTCACCAAAATTGGTCAGGATTTGGCACTATCGCAAAAAGAATTATTTGTCGAACTTGCCTGAGGGTCATCGAGCCTGTCTCTTGCCTCATCGTTATAAAGCATAGGTAATTTCACTATTGTCATTCCTGCGAAGGCATGAATCTAAACAAAGTTTTATTAACCTATGACTCGTAATCTAACAGGAAAAATTTTAAAATCAATACATATTTTAAAATTAATTCAAAAAACATAAAAATGCGCAAAGCGGACAGACTATTTCAACTCACCAACTTGATTCGAGCCAAACAACCCATTACTGCTGATAAAATCGCTAGTGAGCTAGATGTCTCTGTGCGAACGATTTACCGCTATATTGATGATTTGTCAGCTAGTGGTATTCCGATTTATGGTATAACGGGTATTGGTTATCAACTCGACAAAGACTTTGAGTTGCCGCCATTAAACTTATCTGAAAAAGAGCTAGAGTCCTTGTTATTAGGCATGAAAATGGTGACCGCTTGGAGTGGCATAGAGTTATCGGGTGCTGCCAAATCCTTAACAGCCAAGATACAAGCAGTGTTGCCAAAAGATATGATAGATGATTATTCTGATGTGGTATTTGCCCCTGATTTTGTTCACAACAAGCAACAAAAAACACTTTGGGAAGATATTCATCATGCCATAAAAAAATTAAATCCCATCAATATACATTACATTTCATTAGATGAAGTGAACAGTAAACGTGTCTTATATCCACTGGGTTTAGTCTATTGGGGCAGCAAATGGACATTGGCTGCATGGTGTACAAAACGCCAAGATTTTAGAAGTTTTCGCATTGATAGAATTTTAGAATTAGATGTATTGGAATGTGATTTTGAATTGACGGAAAAAGTAAATCTACATGCTTTTTTGGCAACAACTAAAAAATAAAAACTACGGCATAATTGGGGCACTTGTCCGCAGATGAATGCGAATAACGCAAATGAAAAACTCATTTATCATAGCCAAAAATGTAGTGATATATCAACCCCTAACAAAATAGATAAAT
>JAMOMK010000016.1 GCA_027067055.1 Lysobacterales bacterium
ACAATATTAATCTATTCGCCACAACCGAATACCTGCCCGAACAACTCACTATTCAAGGGCAAAAGATAATAGAGTTAATCAATTCCAGCGGTGCGATGTATGCCAGTGATATGCAAAAACAACTTAAGTGTATGATGTTAGAAATAGAAAATACACTTATTCATCTGATTAAACTTGGTGTAATATATTGCGATGGCGTAAGTGCTTTGCGATTATTCTCCATGAGCCCAGCACAGCGTGGTCGCCATGTGAAGAAATCCAAAAACACCACTTCATTCCTCGATATGATGGGAAGATGGAGTGTTACAAAAAAAGTTGATAAATCAGATAATAAAGCTATCGTCAAAATACTCCTCAAGCGATATGGCATTCTATTCAAAGCCAACTTTGATAAAGAACAACTGCCTCTTAATTGGTACGATGCAGTTTACGAACTTACTCGGTTAGAGGCGCAAGGTGAAATACTGGCAGGGCGATTTATTAAAAAACATTCAGGCATTCAGTTTGCTGATAAAGCATTTATAAAAAAGGAGAGAAACCTACAAAAGATTCCTCTCCCCCTTTGGTCTAAAGACTGTTGTGTATTTACTTAATCCTTATTTACGATACACGACAAATTGAAAAGCATGGTCAGATGCCACTCCAGATGCCGTCCAAATATATACATTTGCCAAATTGGCACCTGCAACAGCTGAGGCAAATTTTGGTGATGAAGAGTGGGTTGTTACATTGATGACAAAATTAGTACCAATAGAGTTGTCATTAAAATTAATGGTGTAATGTCCTGTAGCGACTTTGGTGACAGAAAATCCATCGGATGAACGATTTGAATTTATTGTAGCCCCACTATCTATCTGCCCATAAACATAAGGTTTCATATTAGCAGTGCCGGATATATTTGATTGAATAGTTACACCTGAAGCTCCATCAATCCTTAAATTATCATCAGATTGAATAGTTACACCTGAAGCTCCATAAACTCTTAAATGGTCATCTGTATCTTCAGAAATTTGAACATAGTCGCCGTCACCAAAATTCAATTTAGCACCATGCTCGAAAGTTCCTTGGTTGCCCATTAACCGTAAAGCTTTATCATCAGCATCAGCTTTTATATTAAGTCTATGGGTGGCACTAATAGGTTCAGTCGTGCCAATGCTGACATCTTTAGCGTTATTAACAGTTAAAGCAGGGTCATTTTGAATGGTGATATGAACAGAACCTACATTATTACCATTGTAAGTGCCAATTTCAAAATCTTCATCGTTAACAGGGCCGACTGTTGATGTAGCATTGCTAACATATGAGCCAATATAACCACGGTAGTTACTATTTTCATTAAATGAAACATACATATCTTGCCCCCCCTCAAACGTAGCTGTGCTATCAAAAGGAGCCTTCACGTGTAACGCATCAAAAGGGGTTGTTGTACCAATCCCAACAAATCCAGAGGTGTAGCTTATCTCTGAACCAGATAAAGTCCAGGGAGAAGAGGCTGATGTTGCAGGTGCCCAATCAACGCCATTGAAAGTCAATACTTGTCCAGTCGTTGCATTGTTGCTAGTTAAATTTGTGGCAAGCGGAACAGCTTGTAATGCTTGGACATCTGTTAGGACAGTAAATGGCCCACCACTGGCACCTGGGCGAATACTAATTTCAAAAAAGTAGTCTTGGTCACCTGAAAAGTAGCTAATACCACCAATTTTCACATCCAAGTTAAACAGACCATTAGTGACTTGAGTGTTTTCATGCCCAGAGACAGTCCCAATATCAAAACCGTTACTGTCGACCATTTGTACCTTAAAATCATAAATGCCATTGGCCAGATTACCATTATCAATTAATTCTCCCTGATAACTAAAGGAATGATCAATAGGAACGAATGGTTGAGCCTGTACAACCGCTATACTTAAAATACTTACTAACGCTAATAAAATTATTATTTTCATTTTTTCTCTCCTGTGTTACTCAAAACTGTTTTTAAAAATTGTGTCAAAACCATAATCTGTTTTTTCATGCCAAAACCCTCCATTCAACGTATAAATACCGCCACTGGATAGTTTGTTACTGGCATCAACCTGACCAATGCTCGCCTTAACAACATAAGTTCCACCTGATGTGATTCCTCCGCCGTTATTTATCGTGTGCTTGTTTATTTGGTACTGGGCAAAAACTTGTCCCATAACACCACTTAAAAAAGCAACAACGAAAAGTTTTTTAGTTTTTTTATTCATAAGTTAAAACCTTTTGCTTTTATTGTTGATAGTATTAGATACGACATCGACACTAAAAAGGTTTCACAAAAAAGAATTTATTTTTGAAGAGAGATAATTTCTCGGTAGAAATCATCGGGTTTTGAACTGTGGTAATAGGTTGTTATAAGGGATTTAATTATTTGATTTGATTGCTCATAATTTTTAGTTTGTACATGTGCCTTAATTAAAAGAAGGCTAATTTTTTTAAAATAACCAGGGTTGTTTTTAATAAATGTCATCTCAACAATGGGAGCTAATAACCCTAGTGCTAAATTAGCCTGTTTTGTATAAATATAAGCCTCTGCTAAAGTTGCCTTTAAGCCCACAGTTAATATTGAATCTTCCCCGAGGTGTTGAATAGAAAGCTTTAATTGTTTCTTTCCAAACTCAATGGTTTGTAGGTAGTTTTTTTCGAGGTTGTAAGCATGAAGGATGTTCAACGCTATATAAACTGTTGATTGGTGTGCTTCACCCATTTGTTCTATTTGCTGATTATACATGGGTAAGAGAATCCTAAGTGCTTGCTCACCTTGGTTGTTCTTTACGAAATATAATGCCTGCGTTGTTTTTACTTGATTGGTTTCAAAGTGATTTTCTCCATAAGTCTTCTCGTAAATATTAATCACCGATGTTAATAACTTTATGGCTTGTGTAATGTTGTCTTCGAAATAATATACTTGTGATAAGAGTACATCAACATGTGCCGTTAGAATGTGTTGGTTACCAAAAAGATTGTTAGCAATTTTTTTGGCTAACAACGCCTGTTTTTTGGCTTCACTGTATAAGCCCCGAGACTTCAAAGCAAAACCATATTGAAGATGTGTTTTAGCAACCTCTGGGTGGGTGTTACCATAAAGTTGTTTTTGAATATTCAGTGTTTTTTTATACAACTTCATTATTTTATCAAAAGGCATAGGGGAAAGATTTCCCAAACCATCTGCTAAAAGTTTTGAAATGTGCATTGTTGTAGTTGATACCTGACCAAAAAACAATTCACTCAAAGAAAGAGTTTGTTCCAAAACAGCAACGGACTGTTTATTTTCACCTTTATTCTCAAAAATCTGAGATAAAATAATATTACCATTAATTTCTTCTTGCTGGTTTTTATTTTGCTTTGCTAATTCTATTGATTGAATAATTTTTTCTTGTGCTTGTTTAAATGATCCTTGTTCATTTAATAAGGTAGCCTCCAATTGCAAAACTTTAATGCGTTGAGAACCGCCCACATTTTTTATATTTTCTTGAAGCAGCTTCAAATTATTGCTAGCTTCATCAATACGGTTTTCTGAGAAGTACATTTGGATTAAATTAACATAAGCATCAAAATTTTTCTCATCTATTTTTATAGCTTGCTGTAAAAGAGACTCTGCCTCTTTATACTGACCAACCTTAACTAAAGCATTACCAATAGTTTGTTTTAAATTTGCCATTAAAAAAGGATCTTCAATTCGAGAAAATTTTGCATTAACCTTAGCGTTGTTTAAAAACTCTTTAACAGTAACATCTTTTCCTTTAGTAATATCTGGGTCACTTGCCCTAATGGAGTCAATTAAAAAGCTTGTCACTTGTTTTGCATTTTTTGCTTGCAGTAATGCTTGTTCCTTTGAATTAAAAAGTGCAATATTTGCATAAATAATTCCGATAAACAGTACAGAAATAAAAGTAGAGGACAAAGGATGGCGATAGACTAATTTTTTTAATAAGTACAAATAACTATGTTTACTGGCACTGATGGGTTTTGATAATAACCAATTCTGTAAATCAGTCTTCATTTCTTGTACAGATTGGTAACGATTTTCAGGCTTTTCTTGTAAACCCTTTAATACAATATTTTGCAAATCATTCGGTAGGTCCTTTTGTTTAATTAGCTTTTGAAAATGATTTTTGCAGTGTTTAAAATCAACCTTTCCACCTTTAAAATGTTCCAGAGGCTTGCTTTTTGTAAGCAACTCTAATAACAAAGCACTAACTGAGAAAATATCACTTGTTATGCCAATATTTTGTTTATTAATTTGCTCAGGTGATGCATAGTTTGGTGTATAAATTTGTTTGTTATTATCATTCTCACTGGAGCTCAAGATAGTAGCAATTCCAAAATCTACCACATAAACAATGCCTTGCTTATCAACTAAAATATTTGAAGGCTTAATGTCTTTATGTACAACCAGTTGTTGATGGGCATAGCTAAGAGCGTCCAAAACACTCAAATATAATTGAATTATTTGTTTAGTCTTCAATCCCTTTGCTAAACAAAACTCACGGATTGATTGTGGCTCATTGATATAATCCATGACCAAATAGAAAATACTTTCTGCAGAAATTGCACCAAAATGAAATGAGATAATGTTTGGATGGCTTAATTTAGCTAATGTTTTTTGCTCTTGAATAAATAGAGATTCCAGCGATTTATCTATCGCATCCTTAGCTGTCGATAAAATCTTTATTGCCACATATTTTTGAACTTGTGAATTCTTACGCCTTGCCTTATACACATGAGACATTCCCCCTTTGCCAATTTGACATATAAGTTGGTATTCATCAATAGTAGAACCTGACAAATCTTTCTCTTCTTGTAAGCTATTAAAAAAGTCTAAATGGGCTTCTTCTACAAGAGTATTGTCACTAATACGCGCTTTTATTAATCTAATCGCAATACTTTTAGCTTCAGCTGATAACAAGGGTTCTTTTTCAATGGCATTTATTGCCTGATCAACGGTAGTATCAAAATATTTTTCAAAAATATCACTTGCGATCTTCCAATTTTCAAGCGAATCCTTATTCATTTTTCAAAACAGATATATGAGTTTTAGCAATATTCCATTGGCGTATAATTGTACTTTTTGAAACGCCTTGCATTTTTGCAATCTCTACAATACTAAAACCAGAAAAAAAACGTAAAATTACAAGTTTTGCTAATTCGGGGTTAATCTTATCTAAGTGTTCAATAGCCTTGTCTAGTTCTAAAAGTTCAATATTAATATCATCACTGCCAATAATACTAGTGATGCTTGCCTTTGTGTAATTGGCAGAACGCTTTAAACGATACTTTCCTTTCACACGATCCACTAAATAGTGGCGCATACATCGTGCTACCGTATAAGTAAAGTGTTTCTGATTCTCAAAAGAAAGGCTTGATGGCTTAATGAGTTTCAAATAGCACTCATTAACTAAAACTGTAGGCGTTATTGTTTCACCCACTCTTAATCTTTGGAGCTGAGCTCGCGCTAAGTTTTTAATCTCTGGGTATAAAGCAGTAAAAAGACTATCAATAGCCTTGGAAGAGCTGTTTTTTGATAATTGCTGTATTGCTTCATCTGAAAAAATCATAAAAGTTTAAATTCTTATCTTGTTTTGGCATTATACGCTTTTATAGATAAAAAAATAGGCACTAAATCACGAAAATACAAGCCAATGCACAAGTATTAACTTATTTATATTGACATTTGTAGAGCTGTATTTACAATTAGGCCCTTAATAAAGACAAATGTAGAGATATGAAGCTATCAGAGTTTGAATTAGAAGTCCTTGGCCTTTTGTGGAAAAAAAAAGAATCAACAGCCCCTGAGTTGCATAAATTGATTTTAGAAAGTAAAACCGTGACTTATTCAACGGTTAAAACCATTGTGGATCGCTTAGAAGAAAAAGGAGCAATTCAACGCATTAAGAATTATGGTCGAACTATCGTGTATGCGCCAACAGCTGATCAAACTGAAACGCAAAAACCTTTATTAAAGAAATTTATTAACAAAGTTTTTGCAGGGAATCCACGACTATTAATGAATCATTTATTAGAAGATGAAACCATCACTGACGAAGATGTTGAGTATTTGCAATCCATTATTGATAAAAGAGGTAAGTAATGTATCAGTATTTTAGTATTAATATAATTATTAGCTTATTGACTTTTTTGTATATTAGCCAATTAAAAACCGCGCCCTCTCGGTTAAGTTTTCGTTTTGTTTTTATCGCTTTATTGAGTTGGTTGATTCCGTATGATGTCATTAACACCTATTTCTCAAGCAGTGACTATACTCCTTTGTTGCCTGCATTAGATGAGTTTAGAACCAATGTAAAAACAACGCTTGTTTCACAAATAAGTGAAGAGATTCAAGTCACTCTTCAACAAATTCTTTTCGTTTTAAGTGGGCTAGGTTTTGTTATTTTTATCAAAGATATTATTATTTTAAAGCAATATACATCGAGCTTAAATGCAAGATTTTATAAAAATTGTGGTACTGTGGCTATCTTAAAATCTGATGGCTTGGATGGTGCATTTTGTACTGGCATAATAAATCCTAAAGTCTATGTTAATAGTGCACTGGTTAACAGTCCTGAATTTGAGAGTGTTTTACAACACGAATTACAGCACATCAAGCAAAACGATAATCTTTATATTGCCGTTATTAGCTTTATTCAACGAGTCTTGTGGTGGAACCCTTTGCAATTGATTCTTACTCTAAAGGCGCGGGCTTTCCTTGAGTTAAGTTGTGATGAAAAAACAGCACAATCAATTGGCAAAAAACACTACCAAAAGGATTTAGCTACATTGTTACTAAACAAAAATGATACAAACAACAGCTCATTAATGTTAAGCTTTTTTGGTAAAAAAAATATTAACTTATTACGAATAAAACAATTAAACAAAAAGATTTATATGAACAAAAAACACAAGTCTCTTATTTTCACGACAGCGCTTATTCCTTTTATCATTAGCTTGTTAGTTAGCACACAGTCTGTTTCTTCTAATATTGATAATGCTGATGATGTTAATTTAAAGCCCAATCAAGTACAGGTTGTGTTTGATTCACATGTTTTTTATAACACAGAATATGCTGAAGATCTAGATGATAAAGGTAAAAGAGTCATCTCTCGACAAGACCATAAAAGTATCGAGACAAACATTATTGCAACATTAAATGAAACGCGAAAATTTAGTTTTGGTAAAGAAAAGGAAGAAGTGAGCTTTACCGTCAACCAAATAAATAAGGAGCAGTATATGTTTGATTTTGATATAACCTACTTTATAGATGGACAGAAAATAAATTTAAAACCCAGTTTGCTTGTGTTGAAAACAGAGCCTGCTTCATTGATTTCTAAAAAAGACAACTACCGATTTGAACTCAATATAAAAATCATTCAATAAAAAAGCAAGGCAATTGCCTTGCTTTTCTAATTAGAAACTTAAAGCTATTAACCAACTTTATGTAAATATACATCAGTTTGTGGGTAAGGAATATTACAGCCACCTGCTTCAAGTTCACCTTTAAACTGTTCTAAAAGTTCTCCATAAACAGTCCAGTAATCGCTTGTTTTTGTCCAAGGTCGCACTGAGAAGTTAACCGAACTATCTGCCAACTCAGTCATTAACATTGATGGCGCAGGCTCTGGTAAAACCAACGGATGATCTTCCATAACCTTCATCATAATATTACGTGCCTTTTTTAGGTCATCATCGTAACCAACGCCCATAGCAATATCAACTCGACGAATTGGCTTGGCTGTATGATTGATAATGGGGTCTGCCGTTACTTGGCTGTTTGGTATGATAATTTGACGATTATCCTTTGTTTTTAATATTGTACTAAAGATTTTAATTTCCTCAACATCGCCGGTATGCCCTGCTATCTCAACCAAGTCACCGATTTTGAATGGTCGAAACATAACTATCATAACACCCGATGCAAAGTTTGATAGAGAATCTTTTAATGCCAAACCAATTGCCAAACCAGCAGCAGCTAACATGCCTAATAATGATGTGGTTTTTACCCCTAATTGACCAAGTGCTGCAACGACCACTGCGGCGAGTAAAATATAATAAACAAAGTTTTTTAAGAAGTTAATTAAAATAGGATCAGAGTTGGTTTTACCCAAGCCTTTGGCAACCATATTAGAAATGACTCGGGCAATTTTTTTCCCTATCCAGTAAATAAGAAATGCAGTAATTAATTTTAAAGCAATCGCTAGCAATGCTTCAGGGTTATTAATAAACTCCATTGTTTTGGTTTGTATTGTTTCAAGTATACCTAGACTTTCTTGAGTGGTCTCTTTGACTGTTTCTTGAGCTGCCATTATGTCTCTCCTGTTAAGTGAATGATTCCATTAGTTTAACAGAAAAATGAATATTTTTTTAAAATGTAACAAAAGTTCAAATTTCGACTTCTTTCTTGTAAAGCAAGCTAACAACCCCAATAATACCCACTCATTAAATTTAAGTTAGGTTTTATCATTAGAAAGTCACGCTCAATTTCTGACATTATCGGCATAATTGCATCACTTGTTTGTGCTGTACAATGTGCTATTGCACCGATTTTGTTGAGTATTGCACCAATAATTCCTAAATGGGCGCATTTTGGACATGGTTGGGCATGGATTAGTTTTATTTTACTCATCGCTGCGTGGAGTATTGGCAGAGGGTATACAAAACACAAAAATAAACATGTCTTGGCTTTAGCATTTATTGGGATACTGCTTTTATTAGGTGGTACAATTTTCGAAAAGCATCTCACTATCATCAGTGAGTCTATCATTTTTGCAACGGGTGGGTTCTTATTAACTATTGCCCATTGGAAAAACTATAAATTAGAAGGCAAGTGTCCAATTAATCAAAAGTGAAGCATTTCTTTGGTTGATGCATAACCCGTATCTCGCCAGGCAGTAAAACCTCCAGCAACTGATATTGGCTTTTTAAAACCCATTTCCAATAGTGATAATGCAGCTAAGGCGGAACGATTACCTGATCGACAACAAATATAAATTTCATCATCAGGACTCCATCCCAGTTGTTGGGAAATAGCTACAATTTGAAACTCAAGAAAACCTCTAGCAACCCAAACAGAGCCAGGTATAACGCCTTCTAGCACTTCATTTTCTTCTCTTACATCAATAAGATTAATTTTATTTTGTTGCTGTTTTAATGCGAGTTGATTAACTGAAATTTCACCAACCTTTTGAAGAGCATTAATAACAAGTTGAGGGTAATCTAACATGAGATTTCAATAAGAAGTTGGGCAATATAAATCACTAAGCACTTCAATAATACGCGTGGTATTGTGCTGAGCTAATGAATAAAAAATAACTTGGGACTCACGACGAGTCTTTACCATGCCTTCTCGGCGAAGTGTTGCCAAGTGCTGACTTAATGCTGACTGACTTAAACCAATTTGTTGGTGCAATTCAGTTACAGAGTATTCGCGCTCTTCCAAAGCACATAAAATCATTAAACGAGATTCACTTGATAGCGTTTTAAGCATGCGTGCTGCTTTTGATGCGTGTTCCTTTAAATCAGAAAAAGAACGGTGTTCAGATTGTGTTGTTTCCATAATATCATCTATTTTTCAATCTTCACTATTATATTAATATTTGCTAATATAGTAAATGTTAATTTAGCTTCTGCTAAATAAAACAACATGAAAAAGACATAATTGTGACACAATCATACTTTATCATCACAGTTTTAAATCAATAGCGCTGTATGAAAGTATTTATTCCAAGCAATGAATTTAATTGCATTTATCAAAATAACGGCTTTAGCTTTAAACCCCTTGTAATCGATGCCTACCTTTATCACTTAGAAGTTGGAGACCTAGAGAAAACCCAAAAACGATTAAGGACAAAAGTAAAGACTGGAACGATAACCAATAAAAAGGGTAAAGCTTGAGATTTATAGTTAAAATGCGCTTGTGTTACCAAATAGTAGGCTCCGAATTCGTGGATAAAAAAAGCAACCACAGAAATAAGTAAAAACTTAAAAAACAATTGTTTATGATCTCGTTGATCTTTAAAGGAATAGAAATAATGCCCCAAATAAGCGGTTATTGTGCCAAAGATAAAACCGATAAAATGTGCAATCATGAAACGTATTTGTAAAAACTCAACCAATGAATAAGAAATAATTCCATGAATAAGGCTAGCGACAACACCTACTATGCCATATCGAATGAGTAATAAAAAAAATGGGTTATTCAATAATGGCAAATACAAACCCTTCATTAACTTCAATGTGTACTTCTTGTAATGATTCACCTAAACACGGCCCATTAACACACAAGCCTGAATCTGGTTTAAATTCCGCACCATGTGCTGGGCAAACTATATTACCCTGAGGTGTGGTTAAGAACTTTCCTAAAGAATAATCCATTCTCCTGCCTTGGTGAGGGCATAAATTTTTAAACCCTTGGTACTTATCCCCTGTTAACATAAGCAAAATTGAAGTTAACCCTGAGTCTAACTGCAATGAAAACTCATGCCATATATCTGGACTAATGTTTTTTATTTCATCAAGCTTACAAATCATTTTTGTGAATACTTTTTAACTGCATTAACTAAGACAGCCAATTTCTCAGGCTTCATATCTGGATGCATACCATGGCCTAAGTTAAAAACATGACCAGGTCCTTCACCGTAAGAACCAAGCACTCGCTTAACTTCTTTTTCAATAACCTCATCCTGGGCATACAACACACAAGGGTCAAGATTTCCTTGTAAAGCCACTTTCCCTTTGGTTAATTCTTTTGCTAATGATAAATCTGTTGTCCAATCAACCCCAAGGCAATCAGCCCCAGTATCAGACATTTTAGATAAGTTATACTGAACACCTTTTGAAAACAGTATGACTGGCGTTTCTGGATTGACTGCTTTAACCCCATCGACAATTTGTTTCATATACTGCAATGAAAACTCTTCATACATCGCAGGAGACAAAGAGCCGCCCCAAGAGTCAAAAACCTGGACTGCATTTGCACCACTGGCAATTTGCTGGTTAAGGTAATCAATACTGGCATCAGTGAGTTTTTGTAATAACTTATGAGCTGCTTGCGATTGATTAAGTAAAAAAGCTTTGGCCTTTGCAAATGTCTTTGAACTTCCACCCTCAACCATATAAGTCAGCAGTGTCCAAGGTGAGCCACAAAACCCTAATAACGGAACCTTACCTTCTAAAGTCTTGGATGTAAGTTTTAATCCATCCATAACGTATTTCAAATCTGTTTTGACATCAATTTTGGGTAAAGCATCAACATCTGCTTCGGTAACTATTGGCTTCTTAAATTTAGGACCTTCCCCAGTAACAAAGTATAGACCCAAACCCATGGCATCAGGAATAGTTAAGATATCAGAAAAAATAATCACCGCATCCAAATCAAAACGACGCAAAGGTTGTAAGGTCACTTCACAAACCATTTTAGGATTTCGTGCCATTGTCATAAAATCACCAGCCTGTGCTCGCACCTCTCTGTATTCTGGCAAATAGCGCCCAGCTTGGCGCATTATCCATACGGGTGTTCGGTCAGTTTTTTCAAGGCGCAGTGTTCGAAGCAATAAGTCGTTTTTAATTTTCATAGTCATCTAATAAAAAAAGTTGGCTTATTTTATTCGTAATGTACCCAATAATACAGCTTTCTCTATTAAAGATATATTAGATATTGCATTAATAGTTGCATATTGTAACTTTGTGAATAGAATTGCTTTGAGTATAAGCATGGCATGTAATGCCCATAAATTAACCAGTTATAAAGATGAACCTTCTTAAAGAACATTGGTCTTAACACCCAAAATACGAAAATGTTTTACAATAAAAGTGATAAATTATGAAAAAACTAGCAATACTGAGCCTAATATTCCTGACTTTAACAGGCCATGCTCAATTTATAGAAAAAGCAGCTCCAACAGATATTGAATTAAAAATAAATAATGCAAAATCAGTTCCTGAGTTATTAAATGTTTCTGCAATAGCTTTTAAAAATAAAGATTTTAAAAATCAAATAAAAGCATTAGAAAAGCTCGTTAAAATCAAACCAAGCATCCCTGTTTTCCAATATAATTTAGCACAAGCCTATGCTTTGAATGATAACAAAAGTGCTGCTTTTAATTCTTTGGTAGCACTCCAAAAACAAGGACTTTACTTTGATATAGATAAAAATAAAAACTTTGACAACATCAAAAGTTTTCCTGTTTTTAAATATCTCAGAGAAAACTTTGATGCAAACAATGTTCATTTCGGTGAAGGTATGGATGTGTTTAAAATTGACAAATCTTTTAGTGGCTTATTATTTGAAACTCTAGCTGTAGACTCTAAAAACCAACGTTTTTTAATGGGTTCTTTAAGAGATGGTCGAGTTATTAAAGTTGAAAATGACGGTAGCATCAGTAATCTTGTAGAGCCAACAGATGGTGGTACTAAAGGCCCTTGGTCTGTGATAGACTTAGAAACAGACTCAAAAAACAATGTGCTTTGGGTGGCAAGTGCTGCTGTCTCACAATATACAAACCTTTCAAAAGAGTCTTCAGGACTAGCAGGTATATTTAAGTATGACCTAACAACAGGGAAACTTTTGAAGTCATATCTTTTACCAGAAAAATCTAGACCTTATTTGTTGAGTGCTATCCATTTGTCAAAACAGGGAAAACTTTATGTTCTTGAATCAATAAGAAGTAGTATTTTAGAATTAAATGAAAAAACTGCTGAGTTTAATGTAGTATTAAAGGCACAAGAGTTTGGTAACTTAAGAAAAATAACCTCTGATGAAACTGGAAGGGTTTTATATGTTACAGATGAAGAAAAAGGGATTTTGGCTGTCGACTTACTTAAAGAAAAAATCTACTTAATTAAAAATACTCCAGCTCTCTTGTTAGCTGGGATTAGTGAGATAATTTATGATGATAATGGCTTAATTATTATTCAAGCAGGAAACAAACCTGAACGCGTCATGCGCTTACAGCTCAATAAAACCAAACTCGTTGTAACTAATGTGTTTCCAATAGAATCCGCGCATCCCAAGTTTGATAATCCTGCAGCTGGTACTGTTTTTGATGGTGGCATCTATTATATAGCTAATTCACAAATAGCAAAAACCAATAAATACGGTGGTTTATTACAAGGGCAAAGTTGGCAAGATGTGTTTGTTATAAGCTCAGCCAAACACTATAAAGAGCAAGACACTCTTGATTATCAAAAAGAAGTGGACAAATACAGAAAATAAACTCATGTTATTAAATCATACATAAACAAAAAACCGTCTTTTAGGCGGTTTTTTGTTTTCTAGCTATAATAGCAACTCGTCTACCAAGAGCAATACATAGATTTTTCTCGTGCTTATCAATGGACCTTTCCGATTCATTGCCTGACCAATGGCTTGCTCCATAAGGAGTTCCCCCACTTTGCGTTTGTAGTAATGATTTTTCTGTATAGGGCAATCCAACAATCAACATACCATGATGTAACAATGGAACAATCATCGATAATAAAGTCGCTTCTTGTCCCCCATGTAGACTAGAGCTTGAGGTGAAAACTGCACCTGGTTTATTACTTAAAGTTCCTGAAAACCACGCAAGACCCGTATCATCTATAAAGGTTTTTAATGGGGCAGCCATATTGCCAAAGCGTGCAGGAGACCCTAAAACAAGACCATCACACAGACTTAAATCTTCCTGTGTGACCAATGCATCTTTGGGTTTATAATCTTCATCCCCGACACATGGAACAGTGCGAATTATCGCATTAGTATCCTCTTGTGACTCAACACCTCTGGCTATTAACCTTGCCATTTTGCTGGTATTACCGTGTTTACTGTAATACAAAATAAGTATAGTTGTCGTTGCCATTATAAAATATTAAGTATAGATTCTGGAGGTCTGCCTATTGCAGCTTTTTCGCCACTAATAACAATAGGTCTCTGAATTACTTTTGGAAATTTATGCATCAAAGTTATAAGGTCTTTTCGTGAAAGCTTTTCATTTGCCATATCATTTTCTTTGTATTCTTTCTCGTTTTTTCGCATCAGTTCTCGAGGGCCTTTAGCTAAAAAAATTAACACTTTATCCAACACTTCACTTGAGGGAGGTGTTTCTAAATACTTAATAACTTCGATATCAATATTTTCTTTCTCTAACAGTTCAAGAGTTTGCCGAGACTTTGAACAACGAGGATTATGGTAAATAGTAACTTTATTCATAAGTAGTATCAAAAATTAAAAGGGTATTTTATGCTAACAATCCTACAGATAATAGTATAATAAGCCTTTTTACACCTTTCAAATCATGACAAACAAAATACTATTAACAATTTTAACTCTTTCTTTATTTGCTTGTAATCAACAAGAAGAACAGAAACCACCTGATTCACCTGCTATTGCCGTTGTTGGTGACTCAATAATAAGTGCAGACCTATTAAAGGCTTATTTATTGGCTAATGGTATTAAAAATCCAGACGAAAAAACAACCGAACAAGCAATGGAAAACCTAATTAACGAAGTTGCCGTTGCTAATATTGCCAAAAAAAATAAATTAAGCCCAACTCCTGAACAATTAAACACTATCGAATATTTAAAAATTCGTGCATTTGCTGATGCTGCAAAGCAAGATTATTTAAAGAAAAACAAAGTCACTGACCAAGAAATATCCAATGAATATAAGAATGGTTCAAAACAGTCAGGAAACAAAGAATACCACCTTCATTTATTAATGTACCAAGATGAAGTACAAGCCATAAAAGAACTTGATAAACTGAAAACAAAAGAAGACTACTTGGCATTAGAAAAATCCTTTAAACAAGAAAACCCCAATATTAGAGGTGTTGGTGATTTAGGTTGGGTGAAAATCCCACAACTACCAAAAAGCTTTCGCAGTGTTTTACCTCAATTAAAGCCTGAAACTCTTTATAAAAAAGTCCTCATTAGTAAATATGGTGCGCACATTATTTATTTAGAAGAAGTAAGAGCATTGAAACCTCCTAAATTAGAAGATGTTAGATCAGGAATAATAAAAACCCTAGAAGCTAAAAAGATATCAAAATTTGTTCAATTAGCTAAAGCTAAAGCTCGCGTTAAAATCAAAGAGTAAAATGCAAAAAGCATCATTTGGAGGAAAATATTTTTACATCTGTTAGTTGATAAAAAAGTGAACAAAGAGGTCTTTTAAAGTTTTCAATAGAGTTCTTCAATTGCCTGACTGAACTTTTGATAACAACCATTGTCGATTATGTATGAAAACACTTCTTTTTATTGCATTAATGACCAGCTCTTTTGCCTATGCCCAAACCACACTGGTTGAAGCTGCCAAAGAACGACTTAAACATTTTGTTGTTTATGATGGAGCCTATCATTCAATCGCTTATCCTAATGGTGATGTTGATAAAAATCGTGGCGTTTGCTCAGATGTTGTGATTCGCAGTTACCGTACGGTAGGCAAAGATTTACAACAACTCGTACACGAAGACATGAAAGTAAATTTTGATACCTATCCCAAGATTTGGGGCTTAAAAAAGCCTGATAGCAATATCGATCATCGCCGAGTCCCTAACCTTGAAACCTTTTTTAAAAGACATGGAAAAACCTTAATAATTTCAAACAACTCCAAAGATTACCAACCTGGTGATATCGTCAGTTGGCGCCTTGATAATAATTTGCCGCATATCGGCATCGTCAGTGATGAGCCATCAGAATCAAATCCAAAGCGTTACAAAATTATTCACAATATTGGTTTAGGCCCGCAGTTAAATGATATGTTATTTGATTTCAAAATTGTTGGGCATTATCGGTATTAATAGAATAAAATACCGCATCAACAACCTGTGCCATTCGCTTAAAATCTAATTTTTCAATGGTGTCTTCTTCGGTATGATAGTTTTTGTTGCGGTTAAAGGCGGTGTCGCTAATCATCAAGGCAGGATAGCCAAAGTGCCAATAATTCAGATGGTCGGAAAAGTCGATTCCAGCCACAGAAGACGGCGCATTAATGGAGTAAACAGGTAAATCACCAGCATCGCGCATACGTGATTTAAGTGCCCTAGTTATTCCCATTTGCGATAAGTCACCAACCAAAGTAATAAAATCTCCCTTATCAGAGTATAGGTACTTCATGCCCTTCACAGGATAGGCTTGTGAACCAACTTCATCACTAAAATAGCCAATCATCTCAAGAGAAAGCATTTGTTCAACCTCGACGTTGTTGTCCGATAGGCTCTTAGCATGAATATAACTGCCCATGTATTCGGTACGGAAATAAGGAGGTTCTTCGAGTGTATAAAACACCAACAGTAAATCACATTGAGGTGGATTTTGGCTAAATAAACGAACCAACTCCAGCAGTCCCGCCGTACCGCTGGAATTATCATCCGCCCCAGGCAAATAATCGTAAGTATCATAATGCGCACCGATGACAGTAGTTTTACAGTCATTGTTCATGCTATCAAAAGTGACGATAATGTTTTTATAAGAAACGTCATCAACAGCGTATATTTGTTCACTAAAGTTTGAAGTGTACTGCGCTATCTCTTTACTAATATAAATGGCTTTTTGGTTTAAGTTTTCCTCTTCACTATATTTAGTCAAAATTGTCTGAGATAATATTTTAACATGTGCTTTAAGCTTTTCAGTTGAAGCGTGTGTTTCATAGTTGTTACTTGAAGTAAACACGGGTTGCGTAACCAGTGCCAGTATACCAACAAGTACAACAACAAAAAGGACAAAAAAGCGAGAGAGGTATTTGAGTATTTTATGTTTCATACATCATTCGGCAAGTACATATTTCAATAGTTTCAACAAATGCAACATTGATTAAATTAATACTTAAATATCTCAAAAAGATGGCTGAGATCTTTTTTCCAAACGCTGTGGTATTTTCCCAATTTACGTTCGGCGGGCGTTACATCGGTATCAGCAATGATTTGCAAGGGTTCCAAGAACATGGTTTCATCTTTACCACATTTTCCACGAATATTGCGCTTAGTTAGTCCTAATCGTGAAATTTCGAGCATTTTGTGAGCAATATCGCGGACGATGCCATTTTGGAAGTCGGTACATAGTCCATATTTTGGTACGTTGTCACGTAAGAGTTGATGCTCTTCAAGCGTCCAGTTTTTAACCAAATCCCAAGCAGCGTCCAAACATTCTTGATCGTAAAAAATGCCAACCCATAAAGCAGGTAAAGCACAAATGCGTCGCCAAGGACCGCCATCGGCTCCACGCATTTCGAGGTATTTTTTCAAACGCACTTCAGGAAATGCAGTGGTTAAGTGGTCTTCCCAGTCCTTCATGGTGGGTAATTCACCAGGCAGGATTGGTAATTTTCCTTGCATAAAATCACGAAAAGATAAACCGCTGGCATCGAGGTATTTGCCATCACGGTAAGCAAAATACATAGGAACATCCAACATATAATCGACATAGCGCTCAAAACTCATAGAGTCTTCAAAGACAAACGGAATAATGCCACATCTGTCATTATCTGTGTCTGTCCAAATATGTGAGCGGTAAGATAAATAACCATTAAATTTGCCATTTTTAAAAGGTGAATTGGCAAAAAGTGCGGTAGCAATCGGTTGCAAAGCAAGTGAAACACGAAACTTTTTAATCATGTCAGCTTCGGATGAAAAATCTAAGTTTGCTTGAATGGTACAAGTGCGTTTCATCATGTCTAAACCAAGAGTGCCGACTTTAGGCATGTATTCGCGCATGATTTTATAACGGCCTTTGGGCATAAACTCGATGTCTTTTTTCTTTGCTGTTGGGTGAAAACCCATGCCAATAAAGGCAGAATTGTATTGTTCACAAACGGCTTTAACTTCTGCTAAATGTGAATACGTTTCTCGACAAGTGGCATGAATATCTGCCAGTGGTGCACCAGATAACTCCAGTTGCCCACCTGGTTCTAATGTAACCGAACAACCATCACGAAATAGTGCAATAATATGTTCCCCTTCGTATTCTGCACGCCACCCAAATTTGTCTTTTAAACCATTAAGAATATCTTTGATTCCGCCCTTTTCTCCATATCCCAAGGGTTTTAGTGTATCGGTATGAAAACCAAATTTTTCATGCTCGGTTCCTACTTTCCACTCAGACTTTGGTTTGCTACCTGATGAGATATAGTCTATCAGTTGGGATTTGTTTTCGATTGGTTCAGATTTACTCAATTTAGCACTCGCTTGAAATTATGAATTTGCTCACATATTTTATCATGTATAATCTATGATTCATAATTTATTCATTTTTAAAGGAATACAATCTAGGCATGAAATTATTATTTTCAATATTTTATACGTTAAT
>JAMOMK010000017.1 GCA_027067055.1 Lysobacterales bacterium
ATGGCATACCGTGCTATTATCTCAAAACCCATTATTAACTTTGCCAAACTGACCCAAATTAAGGCGCTTGATCAACGCTATTACAAACTTGAGTTGTTGTCATTGAATTATCCGATTTACCAAGATTTGCAGTCGGCTATTGTTAATTTATGCGATGAAGCGGTAAAGTTAGTCAAAAATGGTTGTGTAATCTTGCAGTTATCCGATAGGGATATTGATGAAACTACGGTACCAATTCATGCCGCCCTTGCCGTTGGAGCGATAAATACGCGCATGATTGAAGAGGGTTTACGCCTCGATGTTAATATCATTGTCGAAACAGCCAACGCGCGCGACCCACACCATTTTGCCATGTTAATAGCTCTGGGAGCAACGGCTGTTTATCCTTATCTTGCCATGCAAATCATCAATCAATTGCATGTGCAAAATCGCTTGCAAAATGGTTTGATGGGTGCACGGGAAAACTATTTTGCCAGCATCAAAAAAGGCTTGTTGAAAATTACTTCTAAAATGGGTATCTCTACCGTTTCCAGTTACCGCAGTGCTTGTTTGTTTGAAATCATTGGCTTGGGTCAAGAGGTGATGGATTTGTGTTTCGCAGGATTGCCTTCGCGTATTGGTGGAGCCACTTTTAAGGATTTGCACACCGATTCGATTCGTGTCAATAACCGTGCGTGGAAAGCCCAAATCAATATGCAACGCAGTGGTCAATTAAAGTATATTCACGGTGGCGAATTTCATTGTTACAACCCTGATGTAGTGACTTTATTGCAACAAGCGGTCAACACAGGAGAGCAAGCCGATTACGATAAATTTGCCAGTGCTGTCAATAACCGACCCATTGCGACATTGCGTGATATGATGCAACTAAAGCTATCTGATCAACCACTGGCACAAGAAGCGGTTGTATGTACAACTGAAATCATGAAGCGTTTTGATTCGGCTGCCATGAGTGTTGGCGCCTTAAGTCCAGAAGCACATGAATCATTGGCTATTGCTATGAACACTATTGGCGGACGTTCGAATTCAGGCGAAGGTGGCGAGGATTCCAAACGCTTTGGTACCAATAAAAACTCCAAAATAAAACAAGTGGCATCGGGACGATTTGGGGTAAATGCCCATTATTTATCCAATGCAGAAGTGATACAAATAAAAGTCGCGCAAGGGGCAAAGCCCGGAGAAGGTGGACAATTGCCAGGCAAAAAAGTGACGGTTGAGATTGCTAAATTGCGTAATGCTATACCCGGAACCACTTTAATTTCACCACCGCCACACCATGATATTTATTCGATTGAAGATTTGTCGCAATTGATTTTTGACCTCAAACAAGTCAATCCCAAAGCCTTAATCTCGGTCAAACTGGTATCAGGACCGGGTGTGGGAACAATTGCTGCGGGTGTTGCCAAAGCTTATGCCGATATGATAACTATCGCAGGGCATGATGGTGGAACAGGTGCCAGTCCATTAACTTCGGTCAAATACGCAGGCAATCCATGGGAGTTGGGTTTAGCAGAAACTCACCAAGCATTAATAGAAAACAAGCTACGTGATAAAATTTGTCTGCAAGTCGATGGCGGTTTTAAAACGGGTTTAGATGTCATCAAAGGCACGATATTGGGTGCTGATAGTTTTGGATTTGGCACAGGACCAATGGTGGCGCTTGGCTGTAAATATTTGCGTATTTGCCATTTAAATAATTGCGCTACAGGCATAGCCACACAAAATAAAACTCTGCGTGATAAACATTTCACGGGGTTACCTGAAAAAGTGATTCGTTATTTTGAATTTGTCGCGGGTGAAACGCAACAATGGTTAATGAAATTAGGCATCGAGAGTTTAGATAAACTCATTGGCCGAACCGATTTGTTGGAGTTAATCCAAGGAGAAACCAGTAAACAAGCCAATATAGATTTATCCAGCATACTCAATGCAGCTAAACGCCCAACCACAGGTGCGGCACATTATATGGGCATGGCTAATGATTCTTTTGATAAGGGTGTGTTGAATCAGCAAATATTGAGTGATTTTGAGCAAGGCAAGCAACAAGAAGTTTATCGGATTAACAATTATGACCGCTCTGTTGGCGCAAAATTGTCGGGTTTTGTTGCCACAAAATACGGCAAAGTAGGGCATCAAATTAGTTTAAATTTTCGCGGAATAGCAGGTCAAAGTTTTGGTGTATGGAACCACCAAGGCATTGAGTTAAACCTACAGGGCGATGCCAATGACTATGTCGGCAAAGGCATGAGTGGTGGCAGTATTGCCATCTCACCACCTGAAAATATTAGTTATGTGCCCTCTCGTGGCGCCATTATTGGTAATACGTGTTTGTATGGAGCAAGTGGCGGACAATTATTTGCCGCTGGGCAAGCAGGGGAGCGTTTTGCCGTGCGAAATTCAGGTGCAACAGCGGTTGTTGAAGGGGTTGGAGACCACGGTTGTGAATACATGACAGGTGGCGTTGTGGTTATTTTGGGCCCGGTTGGTGAAAATTTTGGCGCAGGCATGACTGGTGGACAAGTCTTTGTCTTTGATGATTTTGATACTTTGGAATCGCAAGCTAACTTGGATACGGTTGAAATACTCAACATCACTGACGAACAATGTGAAACTTGCCAAACAGAATTGAAAAAATTAATACAACAACACATCGACAAAACAGGCAGTCGTTGGGCAGCTAAATTGAGTCGAAACTGGGACAGTTATTTGGACGCTTTTAAAGTGGTTCGACCCAAACAAACAACAACACTTGAAATAGCCGAACCGATTAAATTATCACAAAGAGAAGAACAGGGAGAACGCGCATGAGTGAATCGTTCAAAATTGGTGATACTTTAAGTTTTCTCAACAACCCTCGTAATCTTGCAAACAAACGCCAAGCCGATGCGCGCAGTGGCGATTTTAACGAAATCTATTTTAAAAGCGATGAAGAGAACCTGATAAAACAAGCCGATAGGTGTTTGGATTGTGGCAATCCCTATTGTGAATGGAAATGCCCACTGCATAACTTTATCCCAAACTGGTTGGATATGGTTACACATGGACAGTTTGAACAAGCTGCCAGTTTGATGCATGCCACCAATCCATTGCCCGAGATATGTGGACGTGTTTGCCCGCAAGATCGATTGTGCGAGCAAGCCTGTACCCTCAATACGGGATTAGGTGCGGTGACTATTGGTGCGATAGAGAAAAATATAGCCGACCAAGCCATTGCCCACAACTGGCGTCCTGATTTATCGGCAGTCAAATCATTAAATAAGTCGGTAGCCGTCATAGGTGCTGGACCTGCTGGTTTAGGTTGTGCTGAATTATTGACTCGCAACGGTGTGAAAGTGGTGGTTTATGACAAATACCCAGAAATTGGCGGCTTGCTGACCTTTGGTATCCCTGGTTTTAAACTGGAAAAAAGTATCTTAATAAAACGCCGTGAATTCTTACAAGATATTGGCGTGGAATTTAAACTCAATACCGAAATTGGCATAGACATAAGTATAAAACAATTGCAACAAGACTACGATTCACTGTTTTTAGGCATGGGAACCTACAAAGCTGTCGATGGCAATTTAGCAGGTAAAGATTTGCCCAATGTTATACAATCTCTTGATTATCTTATTGGCAATATCAACCAACAAAAATCCTACCAAATGGATAAATGCTATTACGATTTAAAGGGCAAAGAGGTAATCGTACTCGGCGGTGGTGATACTGCTATGGACTGTGTTCGCTCAGCCATTCGCCAACAAGCGGCTTCGGTTAAATGCGTTTACCGTAAAAATGAAGCGGCTATGCCAGGATCAAAGACCGAAGTCCAAAATGCCAAAGAAGAAGGCGTACAATTCATCTTTAATCTACAACCCACCGAAATTACCCCCGAAGGAGTCGCCTTTGAGCGCACTGATTTTGATGAGTTAAAGCACAAAGACAAGACTGTATTTTTAAACTCAGATAAAGTGGTTCTCGCCTTCGGCTTTCGTGCCAACCCAGCCCAATGGTTTGATGAAGCCGCTATCAAAACAACGGATAATGGCTTAATTCAAACCAAACAAACCCTACAAACGACCAACAAAAAAATCTACGCAGGCGGAGATATGGTAAGTGGAGCCGACTTAGTCGTCACCGCCATCGCCCAAGGTAGAGAAGCCGCTAAAAATATATTATCTGATTTTGGCTTGGTGGATGATTGAGTATTTATCGCAGAGTATTATTGTCCGCAGATAAACGCAGAATCTCACAAATAAAAGTTGTAAGGTGGGCTCGCCCATCAACAGTGATTCAGGTGCCTCGACAATAATTTAGTTCTAAATGTGGTGGGCAAGCCCACCTTACAACTGTTATGTTATAATTAAATTTTTAGCCAGAAATTAACATGGTAAAATTTAAAAGGGTTATATTCTCGGCATTGCTTTCGATTCTAATGGCTAGCCTAGCTTTTATGGTACTACAAGAAAAAGGTTTTGAAAGATCTTTGCATAATGCTAATATAATAGGACACATATTGATATATGCATTAGTACCCGCAATAATTCTAGGTGTTTTCTCAATGAAGGATAAAAACAAGCTTCTACTTTCCTTGATGATACCGGTTATATGGGTTTTTCTTGTTATTGTATTCTTTGCCTATGCCAATGATGTTTTGAAATATGGCATAAGCTTTAGTTTGTATGAGTCTAAATTATGGCTTTTTAGTTCTAGTAGATTGGTCATGCTTATTATTCCTGCTCTGTTACAAGGATTCTTATTTTGGATTTTGCATACAAGGTTTGAACTAAAAATATGACTGTCTAACTGTAAGTAACGTAGGTTTGGTTCCACCAAACAATTTAGAATGAGTTGATTATCGAGGCATCTGAAACACTGTTCGTCCTTATAAAAGAAATCACAGTTACTCAAGGAGATTGTCTTTTCGCTCCTGCTTCAAGCCCTACGGGTTGCTTCGCATGGCAAAACGGCTATCCTGCCGTTTGGTCCTGCCTTCGTAGGAATGACGAATATTCCGAAACAATTATCTTTTTCAACGCTTTAACCCAACCTTCACCAATTCCCTACGTACATAGGCAATCTTGCTTTGTAGTGGAATTTCTTTGGGACAATGATCCTCGCAGCCCATTAGGCTCATGCAGCCAAAAACGCCATTATCATCACCAACCAATTCGTAAAAGTCACTGGCATCTCGGTCATCATGGGGATCCATATAAAAACGGGCGACGCGATTGAGTCCAACTGCGCCGACAAAATCAGGACGCATGAGTTTGGTCATGCAACTGCTGACGCATAAGCCACATTCGATACAGCGGTCTAATTCAAATATTTCATTGGCTAAATCGGGGTCGACTGGTCTTTCTTGTTTAGATATATCAGTTTCGCTTTCGGTGTGTACCCAGCTTTCAACCCGTTTGGTCATGGCTTCCATCCAAACGCCTGTATCAACACTTAAGTCTTTGATGAGTTCAAAACCTGGCATCGGTGCAAGTGTAATGGGGAAATCGGCATTGAAATTTTTGGTCAATGCTTTGCAGGCAAGTTGTGGTTTGCCGTTGACAACCATGCCGCAACTGCCACAGATGCCAGCTCGACAAACAAAATCAAAGGCTAATGTCGGGTCGAGCTCTTCTCTGATTTGATTGAGGGCAATAAACAATGTCATCCCGGGTTTTTCCGTTAGCTTGTATTCCTGAAACTGAGCTTGAATTTCAGGTTGGCTTGGATCGTAACGCAGGATTTTAAAAGTTAATTCTCTGGCCATTATTTATCTCCTAATCTTTCGTTTTTGTTTTTGTAATTCATCGGCAACTCAAAAGGCATAATCCTATCTTGAAGCACATAACGATCAACCGTTTGATTTTCTGCCTTAATTTTGTCAATTTCAGTGAGACGTTTTGCGGTATCTTTGTGCTCAACGGTCATGTCTTTATGACCGTAACCTCGATAAGCGGGAGGCATCTCCATCTTCATAATGTCTATTGGTTCATAAGTGAGGTCAGGCTCGATGTCATCTTCTGCTCGCCACCAAGCTAAGGTTCGCTTCAGCCAGTTTTTATCATCCCGTTTGAGGTAATCTTCGCGGTAATGTGCGCCACGGCTCTCGGTTCTCAGTAAAGCGCCTTTTGCCACACAAACAGCCAACTTAAGCATCTTTTGGGTTTTGTAAGCATTGCTTAACTCGGGGTTGTTTGCGCGTGATTTATTTTTTAAGGTTAAGTTTCTGCTTCTGACGAGTAATTCTTTCAGTTCATCGTAAGCACTTTGCAAGTCTCCTCCATTTCTAAAAACGCCAACTTTTTCATTCATGATTTCTTGCATTCTGATTTTTATCTTGGTGATGTCTTCGCCGCCATCAGTGTTGATTAAAGCATCAAGATAGGCATCTTGTTTGTTTAATGCCTGTTGAATTTCAGCAGTCGAAATTGTGATGGATGCATCAAGGGCATAGTCGGCAAAATAATTGCCAATAATCATCCCAGATACAACAGCTTCTGACACAGAATTGCCACCTAGTCGATTAAAACCATGAACATCCCAACACGCTGCTTCACCTGCTGCGAACAAACCTTTGAGATGAGAATGCCCCGTTTTATCGGTGCGAATACCACCCATGGAATAATGCTGTGCAGGTAAAACGGGCATCCAGCCTTTTTCGCCTTCATCTGCAGGGTCGATACCGTTAAAAGTTTTGGAAATATCTTGCACATCTCGTAAATGTTCCTCGATGTGTTTACGCCCAAGAATGGAGATGTCTAGCCACAGGTGTTGACCATTAGGCGAATCCACGCCTTTGCCATTGCGTATGTGTTCCATCATTCTTCTGGAGACCACATCTCGGCTTGCCAATTCTTTTTTCTCAGGTTCATAATCAGGCATAAAACGATGACCATCTTTATCCCGCAAAACACCACCATCACCACGACAACCTTCAGTTAGCAAAATGCCACTTGGCATAATTGGAGTAGGATGAAACTGTATTGCCTCCATATTGCCCAAAGCAACTTTGCCTGTTTCCAGTGCCATGGCTTGTGCAATGCCTTCGTTGATTACGGCATTGGTTGTGACTCGGTAAATGCGACCAAAACCACCCGTGGCAATCATGGTTGCTTTTGAAACATAAGCGGTCAACGAGCCGTCTTTTAAATCTCTGACAATAGCACCATAACATCGGTCGTCTTTGTGAATTAAGGCGATGGCTTCTTTACGGTCATGAATGGTGATGTCTCTTTTCATGGCTTCGTTTGCTATTCCATACAACATACTGTGTCCAGTGGCATCGGCTGAATAACAGGTTCGCCATTTACTGGTTCCGCCAAAATCACGTGAATTAATCATTCCGTGAGCCTCTTGCTTTTCTTCAATTTTGACTTGTTTGGCGTTCATCACCACGGTACGAGGGCCTGCTTTGATGCGTGTCCACGGCACACCCCAAGCGGCCAATTCGCGGATAGCCTTGGGAGCGGTGGTGACAAACATTCTGGCAACCTCTTGGTCGCATCCCCAATCACTGCCTTTGACGGTATCTTTAAAGTGTTGGTCTTCGTTATCGCCTTCACTCATTTTGGTATTGCCAAGGCTCGCTTGCATGCCACCTTGAGCGGCAGCAGAATGCGATCTTTTTACAGGAACCAGACTAAGAACAATGGTATCCAAGCCCTTATCCGCACAGGTGACAGCACTTCTCAGTCCTGCCAGTCCACCACCAATAATAAGTGCATCGCTGTAGATAATATTCATGGTTAATTGCCTCCAACTTGGCTTTGTTCAATTACGGGTGGAGTAAATCGTTCTCCAACATGGTCACGGTGATCAAAACCGATTTTCATGTAAGCGATTAAAGTTAAAAGACCTATGGCAATCAGCACCATACTCAACACCTTTTTAATGATTTTCAATCTTTTTCTACTGGCTTTAGAATCCGAGCCTTCAAACCAACCCCATTTTATCGCTAGTCGATACAAACCAATAGAACCATGGAACTCGACTGCAAGTAATAGAATCAGATAAATAGCCCACATATGATCACTCCAGACTCTATCTGATGAGGCAAAAGGCCCGATGTCTCCTGGATTGGTTAACATTAATAATAAATGAACCGAGCCTGCAAAAAACATCACAAAGCCCGTAATAATTTGAATAAACCAAAGATTGGTATCGGGGTGGTTATAAAAATCCTTGAAGCTTTTCATTGCCCTGAATTGGCGGTAGTTAATCGGAAATTTACGCATGGCTAGTAGTGCGTGGACAAAAAAGAGTGCAAAGACCGAACCAACAGCAATGGCAACAATAGCTGGATTGCCACCTTCAAAGATAAAGGACAACTCAAAGAACTTAGTCACCGAATACATAGCTTCTTTACTGATAAGAATACTGGCAACAAATAACATATGACCAATCATAAACAAAGCCAGAATCAAGCCAGTTGCACTTTGAGCAAAGTCGAGTTTTGCAGGCATTGAGCTCTTACGCCCATCTGCGGCTTGGTTGGTGAGTGTTTCGACCACTCCTTGCTGTAATTTTTCTTCATGAAAACGATTGGCTTCTTCGACTTCATAACCGGTAATCATCGCTCTAACAAAAGCAAAAGGTTTTTCACTGGTGCTGAGGGTAAAATACAAATGCGCAACCAAAAAGGTCAACATAATAAAAGCGCCAGCAGTATGTATCATGGCAACAGTGCCCAAAGGAGGCACATTCACACCCATCGCTACCAAGGAGGCGTAAAAGAGGTAGATGCCACCTGAAATCCAAATAAGGGGAGTAATGAAAAGATGTAACGATAAATAAGCCATGCGTTGCAACGGATTGTGCTTGCGTTTTGGGCTCATATGAAATGGGTGGTCATCACCTCGGAAAATACCAATGAGGTAATAGCGCATCATTTCGATTAATTTACCTGGCGAAGAGGGAATATACTGCCGCCATTCACCCGTGGTTAAATGCCAAAAAATTGCCAAAATCCATAAGCCCACAATTGTCCAAGCTGCGATACGGTGTAGTTGCACGACTTGTTCAAAACCAAACCACGTCCAACTACCGTGAATTTCGAATCCTGTGACAAGCAGTGAAATAATTAATACAGCTTGAGACCAATGCCAGAAACGCTCAAAACGGGAGTACATCATGACATGTTTAATTGAAGTGTTCATCGTCTTCTCCTCCACATAACTATTCGAGCCAAACCATGACCGATAAACCCTACGGCTGTGGCTATAACCATTAACCAACCCAGTTTATCCAACCATTGGTTGCGACTGCTACCAGGAATATAAACACCTGGCAATCCAGCCAATCGACCGTCTTGACTGTGACAATCATCACAACTTAGTGAAAGATCTGATGGTGCGACCATATGGGTGAGAGGCCAATAATATTCGGTTTCGACAAAACCATATTCACCACTGAACTCTTGATTGGTTGCTAGCATTCCTGCTTTCAACGCTTTGTTCCAGTCGTAACTTGTCCATAAGGCATCTTCATCATCTCCAAAAAGATGCGGAATAGCTAATATCTTGTTTTTTGTATCATAGGGTTGGCGACCACGCATGACTTTAAATGGCCAAATGCGTGATTTTGGATCATCGTAACTGCCTTTGACCTGATTGATGGGAACAACCTTGGTGTCATCAATTTTTTCACCAAGCAAGGTATAACGCATTTCTCCATCATACCAGTAGTATTCTGGCTTAACACTTTCTTCCCACTTCATATCGCCTTTCATAAAGTGATAGGTAGGATAGCCACCTTCTCCTTTAATAACCAAAGGTTTGCCATTTTCATCTTTTTTACCAACAGTTGACCAATCCCACCACATTTTAGTCTTGCGACCACCACGGGCAAATTCAGGGATATGACAAGTCACACACGCTAATTTGTCGGTGTGATCATTGAGTTTCTGGTTTGCTGTCTCTGGGTGTGGTTTGTTCCCATGGCAGGAAGTACAAGTGCCACGTTTTTGGTCTTCTTGACCCGGAATAACAATGCCACGGTCATCGGATGCTTTGGTGGCATAATGACTGCCTGCGACTTCATGGCCACCGGTGGTGTGGCAAGTCTGGCAATTAAAATTTAAACCATCTAAATCCATATGCACATCAATTTCTTCGGAGGGGTAAAACAAACTAGAATCTAAGTCTCCATGTTTAACGCCATCGCCGCCGCCACCATAAAAGTGACAAACGCCACAGTTTTGGCGACCAGGCTTACCGACATTCTGAGCAATTCGATTAAAATCAGGAGGTGGTCTTAGGTAACCAGTTTTAGGCGGCCATTTTTTTGGTTCATAATTTGGGTGACCCGCATCAGTTGGGAATTTTTTATAAGTGCTAGTGGTGTCGTGGCACACTAGGCAATCAACATTGGTCTCAGATTTAAAATCAAATGAATTGTCTTTCCAACCATAACCGATATGGCAAGAGGTACAGCGTGTCCAATTAGAGGCTGTTGCTACACAAAAGTTGTTGATAACACTTTTTTTTCCTAGTTTCTGTCCAGTAATCTTATTTTCAAATGTCCAACTCCAGTGTGAAGTTTTATGCAGTTGCTTGGCGGCTTCTGTATGACAAGTTAAGCACGCTTTAGTGACCTCAGGACCAGTTTTGAAATCTTGCTTTAGTGCTTCAAACTGACTGTGATCTGCAGTGGAATCTGTACTCGAAAATACTTGACCACTAAAACAACATAACAGACCAAGAATAAGTTGCTTTTTAGTAATGTTCATCGTGTGACACCTTAAGTATGTGGATTCAATTTGCATTGAATATATTGGACTTTATTCAGGCATTGCATGTGCTTTAAAAAGTCCAATTTTTTAATTCCTTTGGTGTATATTCTAATATATAAGCAAATGCTTATATATGATGTAAGTCAATTATGCAAAGGTCTCGGTTTACTTTGCTGGTAGAGTTCTTTGTTATTGGTTTTGAGCTAATATTTAAAAATTTGCTCAGGATTAAGATTCTTAATTGTCTTGAGGGTGAATTATTAGAGCCAAATAGTCGGTATAATTTTTTGTTAAAACTCAAATAATTCTATAGCTTCATTGATTTTATCGGATAAAATGATTCATTCAAAAATTTTATTAAATATTAGGGGACAAAAAATGCGAATAGGCATACCTAAAGAAACAAAAGTATTAGAGGGCCGTGTTGCCTTAGTGCCAGCTGCAGCAGCCGATTTAGTCAAAGCAGGGCACGAGGTTTTTATAGAAACCAATGCAGGTATTAAAAGTGGATTTTCTGATAGCGATTACACCCAAATGGGGATTAAAATTGCCAATGATGCTGCAGATCTTTATGCTAAAGGTGAAATGATTGTAAAAGTAAAAGAACCGATTGCTGGTGATTTAACTCATTTACGTAAAGATCATTTGTTATTTTGCTATTTACATTTAGCTGCTGAGCCAAAACTAACACAAGAATTGCTCGATATTGGCTTAACAGGTGTGGCTTTTGAAACGGTTGAAGAAGTCGATGGTTCTTTGCCTTTGCTGGCTCCAATGAGTATTATTGCAGGCATGATTGCCACGCAAGTTGGTACGCATTTATTACATCAGCCATTAGGTGGTAAAGGGGTTTTGCTTGGAGGTTTGCCTTCAACAGAGCGTGGTAAGGTTGTGGTACTTGGTGCAGGAGCTGCAGGCGGAAATTCTGCTGCATTGGCAGCAAAAGGCGGTGCTAATGTGGTGGTGTTTGATAAACGCCAAGACCGTTTAGCGCAAATGATGGCACTTGGAGCCAATGTAACTGCGCTTTATCCTTATGAAGATTCGGTTGCCAAAGAAGTTTCTGATGCAGATTTGGTTATTGGTGCCGTATTAGTCACGGGTGCAAAAGCACCGCATGTGATTACAGAAGAGATGGTTAAAGGCATGCAAGAAGGTTCTGTAATTGCCGATATTTCGGTTGATCAAGGTGGTTGTGTTGAAACAACTAAACCAACAACCTGGGAGAATCCGACTTTTGTTAAACATGGCGTGACACATTTTAGTGTGACTAATATGCCTGGTTCAGTACCTCGCACATCAACACAAGCAATTTCAGCAGCCATATTGCCTTATGTGCAACGTTTAGCTCGTGATGGCTGGAGAGAAGTTAATTCCTTGCAAAAAGGAATAAATGTGGATGCAGGAAAAATTATTCACCCGGCTCTGTTATAATCAGCTCCATGAAGAAAAACAAAGTATCAGGACATGTTCGAAATAGAGTAAGGGAAAGTTTATTTTTTCTTATCATTCCCATTGCCGCTTATGTCCTGCTTTCTTTGTTGAGTTACCATTCAGGTGACTCAGGGCCTTTTTCTGCAAGCGATGCAACCACGACTAAGAACTGGGGTGGTTCGACAGGCGCAGTATTGGCTGATGTTCTACTCAATATTGCAGGTTATTTGGCTTATCTTGTCCCCATTGGTTTGGTTTTTGTTGGTTGGAGAATCTATAAAAACCATGATTATGAAGAGGTTAGCTGGTTAGATACAGGGATTAAAGCGGGCGGTTTTCTATCCACTTTATTGTCTGGTTGTGCTTTAGCTTATATGTATGTCAACACTCACGGAGCACCTTTTACAGGTGGCGGGATTATCGGTGAAATTGTTGGCAGCGTCTTGTTTTCTAGCTTGGGTAAGGTAGGTGCTACACTTATTCTTTCTGCAATATTTCTAGCAGGAATTACCTTATTCACTGGCATGTCTTGGATTCAATTTGCTGATTTGGTTGGCAAATGGACCTTTGATTTTGTTGAGTGGATTAAATTAAAGTTTGATGAGATAAAAGATTGGCGTGCAGGCAAACAAGCCAAGCAAGAGCGCCAAGAAGTGCGTCAAATTGATGCTGTGGTTCAACAAAACAGAGAGCCAATTATCATTGAGCCAGCTTTTGAACCAGAAGTGCCAGAATCACCAAGGGCCTCAAAGGAGCGTCAAGGGCAATTATTTGACACCCTACCAGCTTCAAAATTTCCACCCTTAACATTGCTAGATGATCCAAAAGCACAAATCGTTGGTTATTCTGAAGGTGAATTAGAAGTTTTATCAAGGCAAGTTGAATTGAAACTGGCTGATTTTCGAGTTAAAGTCAAAGTAGTAGGTGTCTTGCCAGGGCCAGTGGTTACACGTTTTGAACTCGAACCAGCTGCTGGTGTAAAGGTTAGTCAAATTGTGAATCTTGCCAAAGATTTGGCCCGTGGTTTATCTGTGATAAGTGTTCGCATTGTTGATGTAATACCGGGCAAACCATTTATTGGGGTTGAAATACCTAATACCAATCGTGAAATTGTCTATTTAAGCGAAATATTACGTTCAGTTGAATTTGATAAATCCAAATCACCCTTGACCTTAGGGTTAGGTAAAGGGATTTCGGGTAAACCTGTGGTGGTAGATGTTGCCAAAATGCCTCATGTTTTAGTGGCAGGAACGACTGGTTCAGGTAAATCAGTTGCAGTTAATGCCATGATTGTCAGCTTACTGTATAAGGCGACACCTGATGAAGTTAAGATGATAATGGTTGATCCTAAGATGTTGGAGCTTTCAGTTTATGAAGGTATTCCGCATTTGCTTGCTCCAGTTGTGACAGATATGAAAGAAGCTTCCAATGCCCTGCGTTGGTGTGTAGCAGAAATGGAACGCCGTTATAAACTCATGGCAGCAGTTGGCGTTAGAAATTTGGCAGGATTTAATAAAGCAGTAAAGAAAGCCAGAGCAGCAGGAGAGCCACTAGCTGACCCCCTATTTAAACCCGATGCATTAATTCCTGGGCAAAAACCACCAGAGCTTGAAACCATGCCATATATCGTCATTATCATTGATGAGTTTGCTGATATGATGATGATAGTGGGTAAAAAAGTTGAAGAACTTATTGCGCGATTGGCACAAAAAGCCCGTGCAGCGGGTGTTCATTTGATTCTCGCCACACAACGACCATCAGTTGATGTGATTACCGGTTTAATTAAAGCGAATATTCCAACTCGAATTGCCTTTCAAGTATCATCCAAAATTGATTCACGAACAATTCTAGATCAGGGTGGGGCTGAACAATTACTTGGACATGGTGATATGTTGTATTTACCACCGGGTAAAGCGATTCCAGAACGAATTCATGGCGCATTTGTTGATGATCATGAAGTGCATGGGATTGTTAATTACCTGACCACTCATTATGAAGCAGATTATAAACAAGGCGTTCTCGATGAAGTGCAATTAACTGATGATGGGCAAGAACTCAGTGCTACAGGAATACCACAAGCCCCAGCAAGTGATGTTGATGAATTGTATGATAAGGCAGTATTTGTGGTAACAGAATCACGTAAAGCCTCCATTTCTTATGTGCAAAGACGTTTGCGTGTGGGGTATAATCGAGCAGCAACAATCGTGGAACAATTAGAAGAAAATGGTGTCTTAAGCGCACCAGCTCATAACGGAGTACGTGAGGTGTTAGCACCAGCTCCTGTATCAGTTGATGATGATTTTTAGTCATTATTTAAGTTCTATTCAGGCAAGTTAGGATAGAATTAGTAACAAATAAAGAGAAAATACTATGAAAACCAAATTTACAATCATATCCTTACTGTTATTTATTCCATCCCTATTAATTGCAGCAGAGACTAAAGTGAGTGCGGAACAAATTTTGGATAAAGTTCGCACAGACCTTAATTCTTTGGAAGCTGACTTTGTTCAATATGAAACAGATGCTAATGGTAATAGATCAGAAGACTCAACAGGTAAGGTTTGGCTCAATGCACCGAATCAATTTAAGTGGCAATACCAAAAGCCAATTCCGCAACTGATTGTTGCCGATGGAAAGCAAGTATGGGTTTATGATGAAGACTTAGAACAAGTCACAATCAAACAACAAAACAGCCAACAAAACCCCATCTATGTTTTACTCAATAAAGATCAAACCCAAGAGCATTACACTGTAAGTTTGGTTAATAAAGTTGATACTGATACACTCCAATGGATTCAAATGCTACCAAAGAAACCAAATGAGGATGTTAAAGTTGTTTGGTTAGGGATTGAAAAAAACAATTTGGTTAGTCTAAAATTACAGAACCAACTGGATAATGTCGTGGTTTTTGAATTTTTAAATGTAAAAAGAAACCCTCAATTGGCTGATGATTTTTTTAACTTTAAAGTGCCTAAAGGGGTTGAAGTTTTAAGAGATGGCATTGATATTGGTGAGTTTTAAAAATTAATGCAACCATTAGCAGATAAACTTCGACCTAAAGTTCTTGCAGATGTGGTTGGACAAAATCATCTAACAACTGACAATCGACCATTTACTAAAATTATTGAAAACAATCACCTGCACTCCATGATTTTATGGGGTCCACCAGGGACGGGTAAAACAACATTGGCTCGTATATTATGTGAGCAAACCAAAGCCCAGCAAATCAACCTTTCAGCCATTCTTTCAGGCGTGGCAGATATTCGCAAAGCGATAAAACAAGCTGAAGAAAATCGTAACATGGGCATGGCAACAGTTTTGTTTGTAGATGAAATTCATCGTTTCAATAAATCCCAGCAGGACGCTTTTTTACCGCACATGGAAAATGGTCTGATTACTTTGATTGGAGCGACAACCGAAAATCCTTCTTTTGCATTAAATAATGCCTTATTGTCACGTTCTCGTGTCTATATTTTAAAAAGCATCCAAGCAGATGATTTATCTACTTTGTTAATAAAAGGAGTGGCTGAAACACAATTAAAGTTATCAGAAGCTCAAAAGAATCAGTTGATTCAATCAGCAGATGGTGATGCGCGACGTTTGCTGACATTACTTGAAATTTTATCGGATTATTCGGTGGCAGGTGTTGTGCAAGATGAAGAGGTTGCCTTAATTATTTCTGGTCAAGCCAGAAGATTTGACAACAAAGGTGATGTATTTTATGAACAAATTTCAGCATTGCATAAATGTGTGCGTTCATCCAATCCAGATGCGGCATTGTATTGGATGAATCGAATGCTTGATGCGGGTTGCGATGCTCAATACATTGCCAGACGACTATTGCGCATGGCAAGTGAAGAGGTTGGCAATGCTGATCCTCGGGCATTGACCCTGTGTTTGGATGCGTGGGAGACGTGGCGAAGATTAGGGTCTCCCGAGGGAGATTTGGCTCTAGCTCAAGCGGCTGTTTATTTGGCGAGTTGCCCTAAAAGCAATGCTGTCTATACGGCTCATAATCAATCCTTAGCAGATGCCAGAGACTTGGGTTCTTTAGAGGTTCCTATGCATCTGCGCAATGCACCGACCAAGCTTATGAAAGAAATGGGATATAATAAAGGCTATCAATACGATCACGATAGTAAAGACTCGGTTGCCTTTTCACAAAAAGGTTTCCCACAAGAAATGGGTGAAAAAGTCTATTATCAACCCAAACAATCAGGTCTTGAAATCCAAATTGCTAAAAAACTCGATACGATTAGGAAAAAGCGAAATGTTTAAACATATATTAGTTGTTGGCGCAGGTGGCGCACTAGGTGCAATATTGCGTTATTTGAATGCTAAACTTTTTACTCATATTTTTGGAACGCCTTTACCATGGGCGACATTAATCGTTAATGTTGTTGGCTGTTTTTTAATGGGAGTTGCTTATATGTACTTATTAGATAAGTTACAAGCCTCAGATTCTTTGCGCCTGTTTGTCATGATGGGTTTTTTAGGTGCACTAACAACATGGTCCACTTTTTCAATGGAAACAGTCCTCATGCTGACTTATGGTGAATATATTAAAGGGTTTACCTATCTTTTCTCGACATTTGTTTTATGCTTTTTAGCTTTTTTTGTGGGAATGAAAATAAGTCAATAAAATTATGGGTTTCCACATAAAGTGTATTATACTATGTGAATTATAATAAGAGCATTAAGGAAATTATGCGTCGCCTCATTCTGTTAAAAAGTCAAAGCCCAACTGATGTAAAAAAGTTTTGTATTAATCTGTGGCTGTGTGGACGAGAATGATAAATTGTCAAGCCTTTTATTTTAAGAGTTCTATAAGGTTTTTCCTTTTCCTTTTATGTGGTTTTATTGCAACGATTAAAGCTTATTCTCAAGATGTGGAAAACACATCATCAGTAAATCCAAAACTAGTCAAGATTGGTATTTTTAACAACCCTCCTTTATCTTTTTTATCTGAAAATGGTCAGTTTAAGGGGTATGTTATTGATGTTATTGAACATATCGCCAAAAAAGAAGGGTTTGATGTTAAGTGGGAAATGTATAGTTGGCACGATGTTGTTGAAAAAATTAAAGCACAAAAAATTGATGTAATCACATCTGTTGCTTATACAAAAGAACGCTCACAGTTTATGACATATTCTAAAAACAATTTTTTTGTTGGTTGGTCGCAAGTGTATTTACCAGTTGATTCGAATATTGAAAGTTTTTTAGATTTAAATAATAAAAAAATTGCAATCATGAGAGGTGGAGTGAATGGCAAAAGTTTTATGGAGCGTTGCCAAAAATTTGAAATTAACTGTAATAGTGTAGAAGTTGAAAGCTATGAGGAAGCTTTTAATCTTTTAGTGAAGGGTGAGGTAGATGCGGCAGTATCAAATAATATAACAGGTATATGGTATTCAAATAAACTAGGAGTTACGGCGAGTTCAATAGTCTTTAATGCGACCAAAGGGTTTATTGCTATTTCTAAAGGCACAGATTCGACTTTTTTGAATACATTTGACCGCTATATCAGCCAATGGAAGAAAGAGAAAAATTCTTTTTATTATCAATCACAGTCAAAATGGCTTAGACCTAAATACGAAGTTAATCAACCTAAAAACATCTGGTACATTACACTTGGGTTGGCTTTGTTTTCTTTATTGGCTTTTTTAGCTGCAATAGTTTTCAAACGTCAAGTTTCACGTAGAGCGAAAGAAATATCGGTAAGAAATGAGCAATTCAGTCAAATTATTAACTTAGTCCCTCATATTATTTATGTTGTTGATGAAAATGGCAATATTTTGCTAGCCAATAAAAAAGCCAGTCAATATTTTGGTATGACTCAGGATGAAATAGAGCGGTGTAGTATTGAGAATTATAAAAGGCATCAGTACAATAACACAAATTTTCTGAATGACAATCACCTAAGTCAATCTTTAGATGCAAGGGAATTAAATGAGATAGCCGCAAAAGATTTTCGTGATAATGAGTACACTCTTCTACTCTCTAAAATGCCTTTTACAGGAATGAGGAAAAGTCATAAAACCCATGTTGTTGTGGCAGTTGATATTACTGAAATAAAAGAGTATGAGAAAAAAATAATCAATCTGGCTCACTATAATCAGGTGACTGGATTGCCAAATAAGGCGCTTTTTAAAGTTGGCTTAGAACAATCAATAAAGAATTTTGCCAAACATAGAAAATTTGGAGCATTACTGTTTATTGATTTAGACGAGTTTAAAAGTATTAATGGTTTGCATGGGTACAGTATTGGTGATGCTATAATAAAAGCACTGGTCAAAAGATTTAATAAAAATTTACACGATTATAGGACGTTAGCACATTTGGGTGGTGATGAGTTTGTTATTGACATTCCAGAATTACATGAAGAGGCCTTGGTTACAGAGGTATTGGCGGTTCAGTTTGCAGAATTGGTACAAGCAATGATTTCAAAACCTCTAGTTGTAGAAGAAATGGGTTTTGAGGTGACGGCATGCATAGGAATAGTTTTATACCCAAGAGATGGAACAACTGAAGAAAGATTGATTCAGCGATTAGGAACAGCTTTAAATGAAGCCAAAAGTATGGGCATAAACAACCACAAAATTTTTGATACTGTATTAGAAAGGAAAGTGAAATTAAATCACTCTTTAGAATCAGAGTTAAGGTCGGCATTAGCCAATAATGAATTTGTGATTTATTACCAGCCAATTTTAGCCGCAGAAACGGCGAAGATAGTTGGTGCTGAAGCATTGATTCGTTGGAAACACCCAAGCAAAGGATTGATTGGTCCAGCAGATTTTATTGAAGTCGCTGAAAAAATTCGATTGATTGTTCAAATAGGGGACTGGGTTTTAGAGCAAGCCTGTAAACGCATTAAAGAAAATGTAATTGCAGGCAGGAAAGATTTTTTCATTGCTGTCAATGTATCGGTACTGCAAATTAAAAATAAATATTTTTTCCAAAGAATGTCAAACTTGATAAGCCAATACAGTATTCCTGCCAACCATATAGAGCTAGAGATTACAGAATCTGTATTGATGGAAGATATATCCTTATCCATTTCACTATTCAATAAGTTAAAATCACTTGGAATTAAGATATCAATAGATGATTTTGGTACAGGCTACTCTTCTTTTAGCTATTTAATAAAACTACCTATTGATAAAATTAAAATCGATCAATCGTTTGTAAAAAACTTACCTAATGATAATAACAGTGCAACCATAGTGAAAACCATAATAAATATGGCTCAAGAACTTGGAATGAAAGTTGTAGCAGAAGGTGTAGAAACTCAAGAGCAATATGAGTTTCTTGCTAATGAAGGGTGCCAATTTTTCCAAGGCTATTATTTACATCGCCCTTTAGAATACAGTGAAATAGTTCAAAAAGCTCTGATTTAGAATAGTCAGCATGTTATTTAAATTAAACTTCTTCTTAAACATGATTTGCGGTAAAATCATGCTTACTTTGTCAATGCGCTCGTAGCTCAGTAGGATAGAGCGACCGCCTCCTAAGCGGTAGGTCAGGGGTTCGATTCCCTTCGAGCGCGCCAGTTTCACTAGTTTATGATAACAATCACGCCACTTATCCTTATAATTTTAGCCTTGTTAGGCGCCGCTATCATTATTCAAAAATACTTGAAATTACCAACGAATATTACAGTGTTATTTCTTTCAGGACCCTTGGTTTCAATCTCTGCACCCATTATGGTCTTTATAGGTTCTATAGTTTCCAGTAAAATGTCGTCAGATGCATCCTTAGCAACATTGCCACTGGGACTAATGGTGGCAGGGACTGCTTTTGCCACAATTCCAGCTGCCATGTTAGCCAAAAAATTAGGCAGGAGATTGGCATCTATTATAGGCTTTACTAATGCATTTTTTGGTTCTTTAATTGCAGCATTTGCAATACTCAAACAATCCTTTGTGCTTTTTTGCATTGCAGCTTTTCTTATTGGTTTGTGTACAGCTTTTACACAGCAACTACGGTTTGCCGCTATTGAATCAGTTTCTTCAGAAAAAGACATCAATAAAGCCTTATCAGTACTTATGTTTGCAGGAATATTCTCTGCAATGATAGGCCCTGAAATTGCTTTATTTGGTCAAACACTATTTGCAAGCTCAATTGGATTCGCTGCTCCATTCGTTGGTATTAGTATAATGTCAGTGGTTTCCATGTTAATAATGCTCAAATTTAAAAATACCAAAATTGAAGAAACCCTTAGTGAGCAAAAACCAAGACAGTTGATAACTATTATAAAACAGCCTATATTTATCATAGCAGTTGTTGCAGCCGCATTAAGTTACGGGTTAATGAGCTACATCATGACATCTACGCCACTAAGCATGCATCAAGTGCATCACCACAGTTTGTCAGATACAAAATGGGTTATTCAATCACATATTGCAGCAATGTTTTTGCCGTCACTAATCACCACATGGTTGAGTAATAAAATTGGCATTAAAAACATTTTATTTATTGGTTCAAGCTTGTTCGCTGTTGTATTAGTCATTGCCACTCAAGGGCACAGTGTTTTGCATTATTGGTGGGCATTAATAATTTTAGGTATTGCATGGAATTTTTTGTTTTTCTCAGGTACGTCATTACTGCATTTTAGCTACCAACCGCATGAGAAAAACAAAGTCCAAGCCATCAACGACTTCAGTGTCTTCACGTTTCAAGGCGCATCCTCACTAATGGCTGGCTGGGTGCTGTTTAATTACGGATGGAATGGCGTCACAATATCAGCAATTCCATTTGTAATTGTCATGTTTATTATTAGCTTTTATTACACCATCTACTGCAAACGAACAAAAGAACTTGATAAATGAACCAAAGCCCCTATAAAATGTCCAACACTTTACTAAATAGCAATATTTAGTAATTTACAAACATAGACTGTATTGTTTAACAGTCTGTGCTACCACACAGAGGGGATGTCATTGGTTTCGACGTGGGTCGCGAAGTTTGTAGGTGCATGCCGAGGAAGAAACTATCCTCGTTAAAAATGTTTCAAATGTTATAGTTGCAAACGACGATAACTACGCTTTAGCTGCTTAAGCTAACCCTTACCTAACTCAGCTTACGGTATTAGGATAAGGGTCATCTAGTAAGATCGCTTCGGTCGGTGTTTGGACGACTTGGAGTTAAACTTATCTAAACTGGCAAAACTAGATCTTGATTGTCGGAGCTAGTGGCGCGAGATTAAATGACAAAGCTAAGCATGTAGATCCTCAAATAGAGGGCTGGCGGACGCGGGTTCGAATCCCGCCATCTCCACCATCATAAAAAGCAGCCAATTAGGCTGCTTTTTTTTATGGCGGAGGTGGCAGGAGAGAGCCTCCCGTTGGTTTTTATTAACCTAGCGGAGTAATATTTGTCATACAAGAGCCTAGAATCGAGTTTCATTGCTTGCCAAGTTCTTCACCTGAGTTAAATTTTGATGAGTATCTTAATTGTGATTTAAAAGCAAAATTTAGAACCGATGCTCCAACAAGAAAGAAAGGTGAGATGAAAATTAAAATGCAAAAACTTATGAGTGATATTCAAAATTAACTCCAAAGAGTTGTGTCATATTTTAAACATAAGAAAATTGCGTTATGCTGCATAAGTGACAGGTATTATCCCGCAAGGTTAATATGCACAGGTTAGGTTTTTTTAAATAACTAAAATAGTTATTTCCAAGCCTTAGAAATGAAATAAACCAAGAGTATGATTTATTACATGGGGAGGTGGCTGTTTTTCATTGGTATGCACAAGACTTAATTAAGCGTGATAAACGCGAAGAGGTTAGAAAAGTTTTTACTTTTGCCTGCCATTGTTGCACCTGTGGGAACAAAGCATTGAAAAATGCTATTAGATGTTTCTTTTGTTGAAGGACTTGAGCTTAAAGATTTTAAATGGGTATGGAATTTGTTGCCAACTCAATTGCAAGAACTTCATTTAAAGTTTCATGATAATATTTATGGTTGAGTTAACCATTTATTAAATAGAACATCATATTGGAATAATTCAAATAGCATTAATTCTAAACTTTGCTAAAATACCCCTATTAAATATAAAAGAGAACATTCATGAGCGAAACAATTCATCACAAACTTATTATTATCGGTTCTGGTCCTGCAGGTTATACCGCTGCCATTTATGCCGCACGTGCGAACCTAAATCCTGTTGTTATTACAGGAATAGAGCAGGGTGGTCAATTAATGACGACCACTGAAGTTGAAAATTGGCCGGGAGATCCTGATGACATGCAAGGTCCTGATTTAATGGCACGTATGTTGAAGCATGCGGAAAAGTTTGATACGCAGATGGTACATGACTACATTAATGAAGTTGATTTAAAGCAAAAACCTTATGTTTTGAAAGGGGATTCGGCTACTTATACCTGCGATGCTTTGATTATTGCTACTGGTGCCAGTGCTAAATATTTAGGTCTTGAGTCAGAAGAAGCATTTAAAGGTAAAGGTGTTTCGGCTTGTGCAACTTGTGATGGGTTTTTCTATCGTGATAAAGATGTGGCTGTTATTGGTGGTGGTAATACCGCCGTTGAAGAAGCTTTATATTTATCTAACATAGCATCAAAAGTTTATTTAGTTCACCGCAGAGATACTTTACGCTCTGAAAAAATCTTAATTGACCGCATTAATGAAAAAGCCAAAAACGGCAACATTGAATTTGTTTGGAATAACAACTTGGATGAAGTCCTAGGTGATAATATGGGTGTGACAGGCATCAATGTTAAGGATAAAAATACTGATGAAATTCGTAAAATTGATGTGCATGGTGTTTTTATTGCCATTGGTCATTCACCAAATACCAAGATTTTTGAAGGTCAGTTAGAAATGAATCATGGTTACCTCAAGGTAGAGTCTGGTCAAACTGGTAATGCGACACAAACATCCATCGAAGGCGTTTATGCAGCTGGTGATGTAAGTGACCACATTTACCGTCAGGCAATTACCTCTGCTGGTACGGGTTGTATGGCAGCACTGGATGCAGAACGTTATTTAGATTCTCAATAATATTGCCATTACATGAAAAAGCATGACATCCATAAGATGTACCAAGAGTCCGTTCAATGCGTTGAGGCTGAAATTGATTTTGTGGAAGCCACTTACAAAAGTATTCGTGGCAATGAGGCGCGCTATTTGCGTGAAGATTTTTCAGGTACTGGTCAAACAGCAGGTGAATGGGTGGACAGAAACCCCAAAAATCGTGCGTGGGCAGTAGATTTGGAGAAGAGTGTTTTGGATTGGGGAAGGGATAATGTTTTACCTCAATTGAAAAATAAAGCCAATCTTACCTTTGTTGAAGCCGATGTTCGAAACTCTGGTTTACAGGAAATGGATATTGTTCTGGCAATGAATTTTAGTTATTTCTTGTTTATGGAACGTCCTACCATGATTGATTATTTTAAATCGGTGAAAGACTCTTTGGAAGAAACAGGTATTTTCTTTTTGGATGCTTTTGGTGGCTATGAAGCTGCAAAAGAATTAACCGAAGAGCGACAATGTGAAGGATTTACTTATATTTGGGATCAAGCCAGTTTCAATCCGATTAATTCTCAAATGCAATGTTATATTCATTTTAAAACCGATGATGGCGTCGAATACAATAAAGCCTTTGATTATTATTGGCGCTTATGGACATTGCCCGAACTACAAGAAATGTTGTTAGAGGCGGGGTTTTCTCAAGTGGATGTGTATTGGGAAGGAACCGATGAAAAAAGTGGCGAAGGTGATGGGGTTTTTGAAGTCTCTAAACTTGGTACTGCTGATGCTGGCTGGGTGTGCTATATCGCAGCATTGCCTTAATTTACTTTGATTCAAGAAATGCCATTTCTTTTGTTAGTCTATGCCTGTCGGTTGTATTAAGTTCTAAAATACGTTTAAGGCTTATAAAACTATCAACATCAATTTTATTCCACTTAGCGCCAATGGTCTTTTCATCTATATGTGCTATTTCAATGTTCATACTGATTTTTGGAGAATTAGCAAGAGATATAGATAGGCGAAAAATGTCCTTAGATTTACCTGTCCAGTCCTTTGGCTTGGTAAACAAAACCCCCTTTAGTGAAATATCTATCATTTCACAAGTCCAAGCAGTAGAACCAGAGAATAGAACGATATTCCTTACAAAAGATAATCGCTCAAATTGTCTGCGTTCGTGGTTAGATGGGTTGTCGTTGGTCATTTAATTGTTTGTTTCTATAAATGGATATTATAACCAAAGCTAAGAAAAAAACATGATTAATTTTAAAATAATTCAAAGGATTTGAGTTTAATTTAAATGCAGTTATCTGATTGGTAATAAATCAATGAGTCCTTCGTAATCTGTTAGATTGGGCTCTTTAAACCCTTCAGTATTCAGTTCAACTAAAACATTGTAGGCAGTGTCACTATCTATCATTGACAATAATACAGAGTGGAATTTGTCAACGACATCTTGCGGCACATTTGGTGAGGCTGTAAATGTGACGCCGGGTATTTTTGGGCTTTCAATGAGAGAGCTAAAATTTGGATAAAGATTGAACATCCAGTTTGGAACAATAGCAGCTTGAGCTCCTCCATCAAATACTATTTCAACAGATTCTTGCCAGGAGAGTGCGGAAATATCTTTCATTGGTGTAGCAAAAAGATCAGTGAACCATTGTTTGAAATATACCGTTGCTAAACTTGGACTCGGAAGCATAACTATTTTTTTGCCAACCATGAAGTCTTGCACACTTTCATCTTTTGCAGGTTCATCTAATGAGATGAGGTGAAATGATTGCGGTTCTATTGTTGTGGCCAAAGCAGTATAATTTTTGTGATTAATTCGATAAGCGGCAATGTGAGGGGCATCTAAGGTAAAGTCTGGCAAGTCATCTTTTTGTGCTTTGAACCAGTAAGTGTAGTAGTTTTTGTCAATAACAAGTTCAAGTTCATATCCTGTTTCTTTGCTTAACCAGTTTCTAAAGGGCTCATAAATTTCCTTGGCTTGGTTTATTGGATATGTTGGTTCTATAACCAAAGTAAATTTTTTCGCAACGGTTTGAGTTGGAAAATATAGAATAAGAAAAATAACAGTAATTTTAAGTAATTTATTTAGAGCCATAGTTGTATTTCTAATTTATTTAAGAGAATTTCATCAGTGCTGGCAAAACATATTAAAGTGAGTTAATTGCTATGTTTTTAAACTCTTGTTAGTGCCATCACGTCGTTATGCACTGTCTCTTGTCGGGTTTTTGTTTTTCTTTGTTTGATTTAGTTATACCATTGTTCATAGTTGTTTACAATTAAAAAATAGGGTTCTTGAAGTGAGAAGGAGGTTTTTGAAGGACTTCCAGAGACCTGGCTTTGAATAACATTAAGCGTTGACCATAAGGTTAGATTGTATCAAGCTATTAATTTTTTAAATATTAGCTTATTTCATTAAAAAATATTTGAGCTTGATAATTCGCGTTAGGGAGTTCAATAATTGGAGAGATGAGTTTGTTATTTTGTTGTAGTTCTGCTTTTGATTTAGCAGTTAAAAGTTTCATCCGCTTTTTAATTTTACCTAAATATTTAAGTCGAGCAATTATTTCTTGGCCAGGGTAGCAGCCTTTTGTAAAACTCATAACACCCTCATGCAGGTCTAAATTAACATGTTGAGGTATAAATTTCCCCGTCGAATTTATATCAATCCATGGCAAGTTTTTTTGAAAAAGAGCCAAATGAAAAGCAGTGGGTGAACTTGTTGTTAGAATGGCATGAAAGTTACTCTTATTTTTATCGAACAATATGTCACTTGATTGATTGTGAGTAGTTATAGAAAATTTTAGTCTAAATTTTCGTAAGGTGAAAAATTGCACTAATTGACTTTCCATATTTTCAGGGCAATACATAAATACTTTTTCTGGATCTTTAATACAGATAAATAAACTGGAGATTATTCTTCCTTTTGGGTTGCACAAGGCAGAATAATAAAGCTGGTTTGGCAAGAAAGTGGCTAAGTCTGAAATTAATAAATTATTCAAAAACCCTACAACACCTTCCCCAGAAAACTTGATGACAGAACATAAAGAATTGATGGATGTTAAATTTTTAGTATTATCTTGCTTACTCATGAAAAAATACCTTACAGCAGTTGTTAAAATCCATTATAATTGAATCGTTGAATAAGTATATGATATTTATTCTTAAATTTTTATGAGTGCATTTCGCTACACTCGAACCTTAAAATCTATAAAAGGGGTTGTTAATGAACACATCGAATAGACCTTTGTCGCCGCATATTCAGGTATATAAAATGCCTTTATCTGCCAAGCTTTCTATATTGCATCGTTTAACTGGCTTAGGGCTGTCCTTTGCAGCTGTAGTTTTGGTATTTTGGCTGTTTAGTTTAGCTTTCCTGTCTGAAACGGCTGTTGCACTTCATGTTTTCTTTTCCTCTGGTTTTGGAAAAGTTGTTTTAATCGCTTTTACTTTTGCCTTTTTCTATCATTTTTGCAATGGTATGCGCCATCTTTTTTGGGATGTGGGTAAAGGCTTTGAACTGGAGCAGGTTAATCGTTCTGGTGTCATTGCCATTGTTGTTGCCCTTGTTTTGACCACCATTACTTGGGTCGTAGGAGGATAATATGCAATACAGAACAGAAACAAAAAGAGTCAAAGGCTTAGGGACTGCTAAGCACGGTTTTAGTCACTGGTGGATGCAGCGATTATCAGCTGTGTTGATGATTCCACTTGGGATTTGGTTTGTTGTGAGTTTAATGACCATGGAATCGCTTTCTCCAGATGCGTTAATGCAATGGTTACACAATCCAATTCCTGCACTATTAATGGCATTATGGACAATAACGGTTGTTTATCATGCAAGCTTGGGTTTGCAAGTGATTATCGAAGATTATGTCTATGGTAAAGCCATGGCACTGACTTTATTAACACTTATTAAATTTGCGATGTTTGCCATGGTTGTGGCAACATTTTTCTCATTATTTAAATTGGTTTCATAGGAACATATTATGTCAGAATCAAAAAAAGAAACAAATAATATTAAGGGCTACAAAATTATCGAACACAAGTTTGATGCGGTAGTCGTTGGAGCAGGCGGTGCTGGTTTACGTGCAACCATGGGATTGGCAGCAGAGGGATTGTCGGTGGCATGTGTTACCAAAGTTTTTCCAACACGTTCACACACGGTCGCAGCACAAGGTGGCATGAGTGCATCTCTTGGTAACATGGGCAAGGACGATTGGCGTTGGCATATGTATGACACCATTAAAGGTTCAGATTGGTTAGGTGACCAAGATGCCATCGAATACATGTGCCGCGAAGCCGTACCTGCAGTGATAGAACTCGAACACCAAGGTGTGCCATTTTCACGAACTGAAGAAGGCAAAATTTATCAACGTCCATTTGGTGGAATGACCACAGAATACGGCAAAGGCGCACCAGCACAACGAACATGTGCTGCAGCTGATAGAACGGGACATGCAATTTTACACACTTTATACCAACAATCACTTAAACACGATGCTAACTTCTTTATTGAATACTTCGCCGTTGACTTAGTGATGGAAAATGGCGAATGTAAAGGCGTTATTGCTATTGATATGTCAGATGGCTCAGTTCATCTATTTAGAGGACATGCCATAATCTTAGCAACAGGTGGATATGGTCGAACATACTTTTCTTGTACTTCCGCGCATACCTGTACCGGCGATGGCAATGGCATGGTCTTACGTGCTGGTCTTGCATTGCAAGATATGGAGTTTGTTCAATTTCACCCAACAGGCATTTATGGTGCAGGTTGTTTAATAACCGAAGGTTGTCGTGGCGAAGGTGGCTTTTTAACCAATTCGGAAGGTGAGCGTTTTATGGAGCGTTATGCACCAAGTGCTAAAGATTTAGCTTCTCGTGATGTTGTTTCTCGAGCGATGACTTTGGAAATAAACGAAGGGCGTGGAGTAGGTGAAAAAGGCGACCATATTTTCTTACATTTAGAGCATTTAGGTGCTGATGTGATTAATAAACGCTTACCAGGTATTGCCGAATCAGCAGAAATTTTTGCTGGTGTTGATGTCAGTAAAGAGCCAATTCCAGTAATCCCAACCGCTCATTATAATATGGGCGGCATACCAACCAACTACCATGGTGAAGTGGTTAATAAGGTGGGTGATGATCCTGATAAAGTGGTGACAGGCCTTTATGCCATTGGCGAAGCGGCTTGTGTCTCGGTACACGGTGCTAACAGACTGGGCTCAAACTCCTTACTTGACATTGTTGTCTTCGGACGTGCAGTTGCTCACCGAGTGGCAAAAACAGTTAAACCAGGAACAAAACATAGAGATCTGCAAGGAAATGCGGTTGAAAAAATCATGGGAGACTTTGATAAAATTCGTCAAGCAGATGGTGACAAAACCTGTGCGGATTTACGTATGGAATTACAACAAACTATGCAAAAACATGCCTTAGTCTTTAGGACTGGTGAAATCTTGTCCGAAGGGTGTGACAAAGTTTCTAAAATTGTGGAAAAATACCAAGACCTTAAATTAACTGACCGCTCCATGATTTGGAACACGGATTTAATCGAAGCATTGGAGCTACGCAACTTAATGGCTCAGGCGAAAGTCACAATCTTTGGAGCTGAAGCCCGTAAAGAATCACGTGGCGCACATGCTCGTGAAGATTTTCCAGATAGAGATGATGTTAATTGGATGAAACATACTTTGAGTTATTTTGATAATAACAACGAAGTAACATTCAAATACCGTCCAGTTCACATGAATACCTTAACTGATGAATGTGAAGTTATTCCACCAGCAAAAAGGGTGTATTAAAATGGCAGAATTTAGCTTACCAAAAAACTCAAAAATCACCAAAGGCAAATACGTTAAGGCCGAAGGTGCGACAAATGTCCGTAAATTAAAAGTATACCGTTGGAACCCTGATACGGGTGAAAATCCACGCACAGATACTTACGAAATTGATATGGATTCTTGTGGTCCAATGGTGCTTGATGCGTTAAATAAAGTAAAAAATGAAATTGATACGACTCTGACTTATCGCCGATCATGCCGTGAAGGCATTTGTGGCAGTTGTGCAATGAATATTGATGGTACAAATACCTTGGCTTGTACCAAATCAATGAAGGATTGCAATGATACTGTTGCGATTTATCCATTGCCACACATGGATGTTATTAAAGATTTAGTGCCAGATTTAACCCATTTTTATGCACAATACGCATCGGTACAACCTTGGATGCAAACAGATTCTGTGCCTTTACCAGATGCTGAACGCTTACAGTCTATCGAAGATCGTGAAAAACTCGATGGTTTGTATGAATGTATTTTATGTGCTTGTTGCCAAACATCGTGTCCAAGTTATTGGTGGAATGGCGATAGATACTTAGGTCCAGCGGTATTGTTACAGTCTTATCGTTTCTTAGCTGATTCGCGTGATGAATATACAGGTGAAAGGCTAGAGGACTTAGAAGACCCATTCAAAGTATTCAGGTGTCACACGATTATGAACTGCACCAACACCTGCCCTAAAGGTTTGAATCCAGGTAAGGCGATTGCTGAAATTAAAAAACTAATCGCTGAACGCCACGCTTTATAGTCAGAAAAACACGTCATTCCTGCCTTCGCAGGAATGACGAGACACTAACTACTATGTATTCTTATAACCTAAAATCACAAACCGACCCTCGATGGATAAAAGCCGTCATGGCTGATTTTGACTCGTTTCTCATAGACCATGCTGCCAACGAGCGTAAAGCCTCAACACTTGCCATGTCAATGGTGGTGCATTATCCTGATAAAGATGATATCGTTCGAGAAATGATTGATTTAGCCATGGAAGAAATGGCACACTTTCGTGAAGTCATAAAGATAATGCTTAAAAGAGGTTTGCAACAAATACCCGATACAACTAATTTCTATATTGGAACTTTTATGAAGTCCATGCGTAAAGACCCAAAACATTATCTGCTCGATAGATTGTTGATGTTTAGCATTGTCGAAAAAAGGGGAGCAGAGCGTTTTGGACTAGTTGGTGAGGCATTAACTGAACCCAAAGTAAAAGACTTTTACCAAAGATTGGCAGCAGCTGAGTATCGCCATTATGAATTATTTATTTCATTAGCCTATAAATATTACGATGAACAAATAGTTGTAACTAGGTTGGATGAGTTGTTACAAGTTGAGGCTGATATCGTCAAACAATGTCCTTTTAAAGCGGCGGTACATTAAAGTTTCTAGTGTTAAACTGTAAGAGTATCTAGTATAATAAACTAATTCTCAAATCGGTTATTAAGACCAGTTATTCACTTAGGAGTTAAACATGACGAATTCAACAATCGCAACCATAATTTATACATTAACCGACGAAGCCCCTGCGTTAGCCACAGGCTCATTTTTGCCAATTGTCAAAAAATTCACAGCTGCAGCTGGTATCAATATTGACACCAAGGATATTTCACTTTCGAGTCGAATCTTAGCAAATTTCCCTGAGTTTTTATCCGAAGAACAACGCAAGAATGATGATTTGACTTTTTTAGGAGAGTTAGTAAAGAAAGAAGAGGCCAATGTTATTAAACTACCTAATATTTCTGCATCTGTTCCACAACTCAAGGCAACTATTGCAGAACTGCAAGCCGATGGTTATCCAATTCCTGATTATCCTGATGAGCCTGAAAATGACAAAGAAAAAGAAATCAAAGCACGTTATGCCAAAAATTTAGGCTCCGCAGCTAACCCTGTTTTGCGAGAAGGCAACTCGGATAGACGCGTGGCAGCGCCAGTGAAACAATACGCTAAAGATAATCCTCATTCAATGGGTGCTTGGAGTAAAGATTCAGCTTCGCATGTATCGCATATGGCGGGTGGCGATTTTTATTCAAGTGAACAATCGATTGTGGTTGAAGAGGTTGATGATGTCAAAATTGTACTCAATCATGCCGATGGCACAACCATATTAAAACAATCAACACCATTATTGGCTAACGAAATGATTGATGCATCAGTTATGAGTGTCAAGGCACTACGTGAATTTTTTGCCGAGCAGATTAAAGATGCCAAAGAAAAAGGTGTGCTGTTATCCTTACATTTAAAAGCCACTATGATGAAAGTATCTGACCCAATTATGTTTGGGCATGCGGTAACAGTTTATTTTAAAGATGTGTTTGAAAAGTATGCCAAAGAATTTGAAGAAATCGGCGTGAATCAAAACAATGGACTGGGCAATGTTTTTGCCAATTTGTCCGAACTTGATGATGAAAAACGAGCACAAGTAGAAGCCGATATTGCCAAATGTTTAGAAGATGGCCCTGATATTGCCATGGTCGATTCCGATAAAGGCATTACCAACTTACATGTGCCAAGTGATGTAATTATTGATGCATCCATGCCTGCAGCGATTCGCTCATCTGGTAAAATGTGGAACAAAGATGGTCAATTACAGGACATGAAAGCGATGATTCCTGATCGTTGTTATGCAGGCATCTATAAAGAAATCATCAACTATTGCAAACAACACGGTGCATTTGATGTTACCACAATGGGCAATGTTTGTAACATTGGTCTGATGGCACAAAAAGCCGAGGAATACGGTTCGCACGATAAAACATTTGAAATTACTCAAGCAGGAACAGTGCAAGTAATTAACCAAGCAGGTGATGTACTGATGCAACATGATGTGCAACAAGGTGATATATGGCGCATGTGCCAAACCAAAGATTTGCCAATTCGTGATTGGGTTAAGCTAGGCGTTATACGTGCTAAAAATACAGGCAGTGCCGCCGTATTTTGGTTAGACCCCGAGCGTGCTCATGACCGTAATATCATGGCAAAAGTAGAAGAGTACTTATCCATGCATGATACCGATGGCTTAGATATTAGCATTAAATCGCCAGTCGATGCGATAAATTATACCTGCAAACGCGTCACGGCAGGTTTGGATACTATTTCGGTAACTGGTAATGTGTTACGTGATTATTTAACAGATTTATTCCCTATTTTAGAACTTGGAACATCGGCAAAAATGTTGTCAATCGTACCATTGTTAGCTGGTGGTGGATTGTTTGAAACAGGAGCGGGTGGTTCGGCACCAAAACACGTGCAACAATTCTATAAAGAAGGGCATTTACGTTGGGATTCATTGGGTGAATTTTTAGCCCTTTCGGTTTCTATCGAAGATGTTGGTCAAAAACACGACAATAAAAAGGCTTTAATTTTGGCTGATACATTAAATGTCGCCACCGATAAGTTCTTAAAAACCAAAAAATCACCTTCACGCAAGGTCAATGAACTGGATAACCGTGGCAGTCATTATTATTTGACACTCTACTGGTCACAAGCCTTAGCAGAACAAAATGATGATGCCGAACTTAAAGCGCAATTTGCTCCTTTAGCAGAATCATTGGCAGAGAATGAAGAAAAGATTAATGCCGAATTATTAGCAGCACAAGGCAAACCAGTGGATATTGAAGGTTATTTCTTCCCAAATCCAGAAAAACTGTCACAAGCCATGCGCCCAAGTGCAACGTTTAATGCGTTGATTGATGGTTGATTTTGGGTTTAAGTAACACAGAGTTCCACAGAGAAGTCACAGAGGTTCACAGAGTTATTTCTGTGAACCTTACGTGTCAGAATAGATAAGGTCTCTCAAATTCTGTAGGTTTGGTTCCACCAAACAAGTAGTGTTTTCGAAACCTCGATAATCAATTAGTATTAAATTTGGTGGGCAAGCCCACCTTGCGGTTTTTTTACTCCAATTCATGTAAGATACAATCAATTAATATCGTCAAATCTTATGAAACAATACATTTTAATAACTTTGTTTGTGACTCTTTTTATAAACTTAATAAGTTGTACAAAAGAACCACAACTCACAAAAGAACAACGACTGCGGCAATCTATTACCCAACTCGAAGCGCGTTTTGAAGAGCGAAAACTTGGGCGTATCATTGAGTATGTGAGTGAGAATTACCACGATGAAAGTGGCAGGGGTTTAAGAGATGTTAAACGTGTGATTCAGTTGCAATTAATGCGCCATAAAACTTTGTATGTCTTTTCAACGATTAATGAAATAAACTGGATTGATGATAACAATGCCGATGTGCAAATAACAGCAGCAATGGCTGGTAAACCAATAAAATCGGCGAGCCTATTAACCTCAATACGCGCAGATATGATTAAATTTAATGTGCATTTTGTTTTAGAAGATGAAATCTATAAAGTGCAATCAGCGACATGGACATGGGCTGACCCATCTGATTTTTTATAAGAAGTGGAGTTATTTGTAAAATATATCTAAAAAAATTAGAAAAAACAAATCCTTAACATCTGTAGGAGTATTATAATCCTATGAAAATATCAAGATGGTGATAACTCGTGTTTAAAATCAATTATAAAACAATAGTAGCATTGTTAATTCTTTCATTTAATGCAACTGCTCAGTACTCTCTCTATGATACTAGTTATTTACATGAGGTGAAAATATCATCAACCGATCCAAATTTTTGGCAACAATTAGATGACGATTATCAGAATTGGTTAAGTAATGGTGTAGAAATTCCATATTTGCATGCAACTGTTGAAGTTGATAACAATATATTAACAGAAGTTGGTGTGAGGCAAAAAGGTTACTCATCAAACTTTTTCACTAATACAACAAAAAAGCCACTTAAACTAAATTTTGGAATCTTCTCAAGTGATGGGAAAAGAACATTTGACGGGGTTCGTAAAGTAAATTTAATGAATGGAGTGGGTGATGCAGCTATTGCTAAAGATAAAATGGTTCATGATATTTTTCGAATGCATGGTGTTCCAGGTCCTAGAGTTGCACATGCTAAAATCTATGTTAATGATGTGTTTTGGGGTGTTTATGCTTTGATTGAGCAAATTGATAAAAAATACCTCAAACGAAATTTTGCCGATAACGATGGAAACCTCTGGAAAAACAAAGGAAACTCTGATTTAGCTTGGTCAGGTCCGGATCAAAATGCTTATCCGTTTGAATTGCAAACCAATGAGGTGGCTAATGATTGGACAAAATTTTTCAATTTTATTGAATTTATAAACAATTCAACAGATGTTAATTTTGAAAATTCATTAGCAAACATTTTTGAACTTGATGAATATTTTAGAATATTGGCAATAGATATATTAACCAATAATTGGGACTCTTACCTTGAACATGGAAGGAATTGGTATATTTATCACGAACCAAAAACAGATAAAATTCATTGGATTCCATGGGATTATAATTTTGCATTTGATAGATTTCCTGATGGAAATGGTGACTTGGATCTAATTCAAAATAATCCTTCAAAAGTATTAACGCGTCGTGTTTTCGAAATACCAGCATTTAAAACTCGAATTTTAGATTATATGTGTGAAATAATTGAAGTGAACTTCATACCCTCTCGCATTCATCCAATGCTAGATGCCCAATTGAACCTGGTACTAAACGACTGGGGGTCGGGTAATGATTTCTTTACAATAACAGACGTAACAGACTCCATTAATGGTGACACTTGGAATGGATCTTTTTCAGGTGCTGGTACACAAGGAATGAAAAAGTTTGTCACTGATCGTAGAATAGTTATTCAAAGTGAATTGGTAACTGAAGGGCATGTTTGTACTAGTTTGAATGCAGCAATTGACCCGCAAGATGTAGTAATTAATGAATTCATGGCACGAAATGATATTGATAGCCCTTGGTCAGACCAAGATGGAGAGTTTGATGATTGGATTGAATTATATAATAATACCGCATCACCAATTTCGTTGAAAAACTATTTCTTAAGTGATGCTGAATCATTTAAGCATAAGTGGGAATTGCCTGAAGATGCAGTTATTCCTGCCAATGGTTACCTCATAGTTTGGGCTGATAAAGATCCACAACAAGTAGGGTTGCACACTAAGTTTAGTCTGTCTAAAAATGGAGGGAAGATATTTTTTTCTTACCTTGATGGAACATTAATTGACTCTGTTGAATTTGGTGCACAAGCTAAAAACAAAAGCATGTCACGTATACCAAATGGGACAGGTACGCTTATTAATGCAAATGTAACTTTTAATAGTGAAAATACCAATATAAATGCAGACGTATTATTTACAAATGGTTTTGAATAAATCTCCTTTTTGGCAGTATTCTTAGTTGCAAAAAATTTACGTTTTTTTATGGATTTGGCTAATTTAAAAAACTACTTTAAATACGTACAAAATTATCGCATAATGTCGATAGTTCAAAATAATACAAGTTAATAATGATTGTAAAAACAGCACAAGATTTTACTCAAGTGGTTAATCAAAAAGATTATCCAATAAAACAAGCAGGGGCAATGAAAGCCGCTTTTATGGTTTCACCTGTTGGTTTTAGTTTGGACGAACAAACAGCCAGTGATAACCTCTATATGCAAATGGATCAGCAAACAGATGTAGATTTGGCTATTGTTCAACAAATGAATCTCGCTCGCAAAATATCCGATTGCGGTATTCCGGTAATGACATTTCCAGGTTCGTCAGAAACTCCTGATGCTGTTTTCCCAAACAATGCATTTGCCACAGCACATGGCAATAAATATATAGTTGGTGCTATGTTGCATTCCAATCGCCAAAAAGAAACCATGCGAAAAGATATTAATATGTTTTTTGATGAGATGCTTGGTTATGAACGACACCATATCAAGCGAGATGAAGCGGTGGCAGAATTAACAGGTGTTTTGGTGCCAGATAGGGCGCGTAACATAGCCTTTTGTGGCATGACTGAACGCGTTGATGATGTAGGTGCTAGGGCTATGCATAATATGTTTGGTTTGGATTTAATGTTTCAATTTGATTTAAAAGAGGGTGAATACCACACCAATGTTATTTTGGCGTGTTTGGCAGGTAAAGCCTGCATTTTGCATGCTGATTCTTTTGCCGATCCAGAAGTTCCAAAGGCAATTGCCGATTATTACCAAGGCAAAACGATATTTTTAAGTGATGAAGAAAAGCTGGCTTTTGCAGGCAATGGTATCACCATAACAGAAACCGATTTGTTTCTCAGCCAAACAGCCTTTGATGCGTTGGCACAAGAAAAAAAGGATAAACTGGAATCATGGGGTTTTACCCTGCATTCGGTTCAGGTCAGTGAATTAGAAAAAGCAGGCGGCTCTTTGCGTTGTATGGTAGGGGAGATATTTTAGATGTTAGAATTTGTGTTTTTTCATAAAGTGCTGGCAGAAAAATTCATTAAAAAGGTAGAAAACTATCAAATAACAGCGACATTAATTGAAGAAGACCCAGCATGGGAAGTGCATGTGCCGGAAGATATTGATGATTCAATTGATGAAGAGCTTAATGATTATTATGATGAGTTGTTTGCCGATGACCAAGAGATGTACGAGTCCAGTAATGCCGAGGATAGCGACTATAACCTCGCAGGTATCGAAATAAGCTTGCAAGATGGCACAAAAATTATGGCAGAAACAGATCAAAAAATACTTGGCAAGATTCTATCTACTATTACATTTGATGAGTTCAATCAACTCGTTCATGATATTGCCAATGCGGTAGAAAATCCCGATGAAAGCCCTATATGTCGACGCTATAGAGATTCAACAAAGTGACTGTAATCACAACAAGTAGTTAAAAATCAATTTATCTCTTTTTTATTAAATATTTCGTATGTTATTATTCTTGCTGTTTTAATAACAAAGAGAAAAGTATGAAACAGAAATTATTAACATTGTTGATTTGCTCAGTGAGCTTGTCAGCAGTTGCCGAAAGAAAAGTTGAAGATGTAAACGCTCACAAACAATACAAACAGGCACTGGCAAAGTCTATTAAGGGTTCAAATATTTATGAAATAGAGCCATCTTTTGACTTTGAAACAGTCTTAGATATTTCCAATCAGTTAAATGGTGCAGTGCAAGTTAGCCAAAATACACTAAATCAGTTGCCAGAGGCGGTTACGGATGAAGATTTTCACATTCAACCAGCAAACAAAGTAGCACTAGGCAAGTTGTTGTTTTTTGATAAAATACTCAGTGGCAACCTGAATGATTCTTGTGCAACATGCCACCACCCATTTGCATGGTCCGGTGATGGACTTTCACTGCCAATTGGAGAAGGTGGAGATGGTGTTGGCGTAACACGAACCACAGGATTCATGGAAGCTGGTGTGCATGAACGTGTACCAAGAAATGCACCTCAAATTTTTAACTTAGGAGCTAAAGTCTTTAATGTGATGTTTCACGATGGGCGCGTTGTAGAAGACAGCACTCAACCAAGTGGCTTTATATCACCGGCAGGAAATGATTTGCCATTAGGCTTAGATAATGCTTTAGCTGCTCAAGCTATGTTTCCAGTCACATCAGAAACAGAAATGGCAGGACAATCTGGTGAAAACTCAGTTGCTGATGCGACGGTTGCTGGTGATTTGGCTGGTGAAAATGGTGTATGGGCACAGTTAGCTGCACGAATTCAAGGCATAAGTGAATACGTTGTTTTATTTAAAGATGTTTACCCAGATGTTAATACTGCCAGTGATATAACTTTTGTTCACATTGCTAATGCACTTGGTGCTTTTGAGGGCGATATTTGGCGAGCTGATAATTCGGCTTTTGATAAGTATTTACGTGGTGATACTGCGGCAATGAGTCCCAATCAAATTGCAGGTATGAACGTGTTTTATGGTGATGGTGGTTGCTCACAATGCCATAATGGTAAATTCTTAACATCAAATGAATTCAAGTCAGTTGGCATGCCACAAATCGGACCAGGAAAAGGCGATAACTTACCAGGCTTCCGTGATGGCTTAGATGATTTCGGTAGAGAAAGAGAAACAGGAGATAGCGCGGATCGTTTTAAGTTTAAAGTGCCTTCATTGAGAAATGCTCTATTAACAGGTCCGTGGGGACATGCAGGAGCGTATAATGATTTAAGAACTACAATTAAGCACCACTTAAATCCAGCACAAGCTCTTGCTAACTACGATGAATCACAAGTGATTATGCCTTATCGTCGTGATTTAAGTGCGGTGGATTTTGCTGTTATGAATGATACATTATCACGTAATGCTTTATTGTCAAATCTTGACATTGCCAATGTGAGTTTAACCGAAACTCAAATTGATCGATTGATGGATTTTATGGACGCAGTAACGGATCGATCCAGTATTGATTTAAGAACAGATGTCCCAACATCGGTTCCAAGCGGATTACCTGTGTTTGAATAACAGAGAACAAGTTGATATAAAAAAGCCTGCAAATTTAGTTTTGCAGGCTTTTTTTTAAATTCAAATAACTCTAATCACTTCATTAAATCGGGTGGTGTAAGCAGGCGATTTTATCTCTGATTTCATCACCCAATCCTCATTAAAGCCTGCGCAGTGCGCCTTTGCCAAAACGCTTGTTTATATCATCCAAGACGGTCATGAGGTGAGGTTCTAGCATAAATGAATCAGGCTGTATGATGCCTGAATCAGTAATGCCATTTAACACAATACCTGCTTTTTTATACTCATATCCTAATCGAAATATCTTTTCAATCTCTTGAGGGGCTGCTTTTAAAAAATGTGTTGCATGGTATGAAGCTTGCGGTAATTTAATCGTAATTGAGTTGAAATACTGTTTACTATGGGCATTAAAAGCATTGGTACTACCTTTTTAGCTGTATTTATTTTAGTTCTTGCTACAAAAACAGCTCCTTCCTTGTTAATTTCATGCCACCAATCATAGTCAACATAGCCTTTACCTATAATGTATTTGTTGGAAAATAACTCATTGGTTGTGAAAATCGTGTAATATTCTTGTTCATTGCAATGTTCTGTTTTTTAAGTCTAGTAACAGGGTTTATAGCCCGTAAAACCTTGCATTGCAATACTTTATAATTAACCCCTTTATTTTTTTACTGAGCACTAGTGTGCGAAGGCAGGAATCTTCTATCTCGTTCCCACGCTCTGCGTGTGTATAGACAACATATATCCTTTACAGCCGTAAAGGCACATGGGAACGAGGCGGGAAAGCAAGCATTTAGTAACGTTTAATTATTAACCCTGCGGATTTGCCGCAGGGTTAATTAAAAACCCTCTGCACTCGATTCATGCCTTGCCAATAGCTTAAGTCAGCAGGGGATTTACAGTTCCATAAAACTAAATGGGCTTTTTTGCCAAATTCAATACTGCCAGTCTCGTCTTCGATACCCAATGCCATTGCCGCATTGATGGTTACGCCTTTGAGGACTTCTTCGGGTGTTAATGAAAATTCAATACATGCTTTGTTCATGGTTGTGAGTAAGGAACTGGATGGAGCAGTGCCTGGGTTACAGTCAGTGGAAACGGCGATGGGGACATGGTGTTTTCTAAAAGCGGCTATCGGTGGTAATTGGGTTTCTTTGAGGATATAAAAAGCATAAGGCAATAACACCGCGACGGTTCCTGCTTTTGCCATGGCTTTAACGCTCTTTAAGCTTGTGTATTCGACATGATCAGCAGATAATCCAGAATATTCTGCCACTAATTCCGCGCCATTCAAATCAGATAATTGATCCGCATGTAATTTAACGGGTAACCCCCAACGTGCTGCAGCATCAAAAACACGCTTTGTTTGTTCATAACTAAAGCCAATGCCTTCACAAAAAGCATCTACGCAATCAGTCATTTTTAGTTCAGCTATTTTTGGAATAATTTGGGTGCAGACAATATCCACATAAGCATCTGGATTGTCTTTATATTCAGGTGGAACTGCATGAGCGGCAAGCAAAGTGGTTTTGACATCAATGCCATGTTCTTTACCTAGTTTTTTGGCAACTTTGAGCATTTTTAATTCATTCTCAAAGTCCAAACCATAACCCGATTTAATTTCAACCGTGGTCACGCCTTCGCTCATTAAGGCTTCAAAACGCGGTAAGGATTGTTGGTACAATTCATCAAAAGAAGCTTCACGTGTAGCACGAACCGTGGACAAAATACCTCCACCATTTCGGGCGATTTCTTCATAGGCTACGCCATTGAGTCGTTGTTCAAATTCGTCGCAACGGTTGCCAGCAAAGACAAGATGGGTGTGGCAATCAATTAAGCCTGGAGTCACTAAACAACCTTGAGCATCAATAAGTTCTTTAGCTAACGAATCAATGCTATTAGCAATGCCAGCGGTTGTCCCCAACCACTCAATGCGGCCATTCAAAATCCCAATAGCCCCATCTTTTATCATGCCATAGTCGTGCGAACCCTCTGCCATAGTGGCAATCGTTGCATTGATGATAAGTTTATCCCATTTGAACATTATTAATGTCTGCCAAAAAAAACTTAATTATACCTAAATATCATACGCGGGTGTAATGGAGAACAAATATTCCTCAGTTATTTTTTATTCAACAGGAAATATCGCTCCAGCTATCATTTTAATTATAGCCTTTTGTTCGTCTTCTAAAGCTTCAGTTCTAAATTCGGGATAGGGGTAAATGGATGCATGAAAAGCATTGCCTGTGCTGATAAAACGGCTAAATGTATAACTTGAAATTCCTTTTCCTTCCTTGTCTTTGCGAGAAACCATATAAATATCAACCCCGTTAATACTTGTTTTCATGGCATTGTTGTTCTTTCTTCTTTGCTCGAAATCAGCCAGAGTTAAAGGCTTATTTTCATCATTTACTTGTCCAAGCAAATAAGTTCCTAAAAAATATACACTTTTATGTTTTGTAAGTAAGTAATCGCCATGCTCTGTTTCTGTCTTAGAAATTTTCCAACCCTCTGGAACCGTAATGTCAAGAGTGGCGATGCCTTTACTGCCATCAAAGCTTTTGACTCGGTAGGGTTCGGCCAAAGTATTTAAGGTGAAAAGTGTGAGAAGTATTATAAATTTCATGTTTTTGTCCTATAGTTTTAATATTAGAGAATTTTGCATAGTTCTTTAATTATAAATACGATGTTTGTTACCGAATGGTGTCATAATATTATAAGTGAAATATTTTCAGTGTCATTATCCTTTGATTTGGAGTTTTTTCATTCAAATAGTTAAATTGATTTTATGCTAAAATGTGCTAATTAAAATTTTCTTAGTGCTGAATAAAGTAAAACTTACCCGCTTTATGATGAAAAAATATAAATATTACCTGTTGTTAGTTGTTGCTTTGATTGTTTATCTGATTTTTGTGAAGCCAGATAATAGACTAGCGATTCAACAACAGTCGAGTCAAGCAGTTAAGAAAACTGTGGTTGATAAGCCAAATCAAAAAAAATCATCAGTAATTAATAAAACGCCAAAAGACTCTCCAGTTGAGAAAACACAACAAAAAAAGCACAAGGAGGAGCAGCCCGAACAAACTGATATCAGTTATTTGCAAGCCTATCGAGATTATCATTTTTTTAAAAGCTGTTATTGGGTGATTAATGTGACTCAAAAAGGGGAAGATTTAGATATTGTTTTTAAACAAAAAATTAAAGCATCAGCTGAAAAATTGCACCGAAAGGAAACTAATCCTAATCAACAGCAAAAAGCGGTTTTTGAAGTATTCAAAAACAAATGCTTGGATTTGATGTTAGTTCAGGATAAAGATTTTAATAAAAATAAGGAACTTTTAAAACAAAAATATCAAAATATTGAGCCTTTATCCAAAGAGGAAAAACACTTGTTTGCGGGATTAGGTTTATATCAAGAATACAACACCTTAACTAGGCGAGTCTATCAGCAAAAGCAAGGTGCGCTTGATCTTGAAAACCCGTTAGTTGTAACTTTAAAACAGAAAATTTCCTACATAAAGTCTGAGCTTAATAGAATTCAATGGGGAGAGGATGTTTTTTATGAAAATGAAACAAAGCAACTGCAAGCAAGAGATTTGGAGAGTGCAATCAGCATAATTCGAAAAGAACTAAGTGCTTATAAATTATATGATTCCGCACTGATAACTCAATTAGAGGATGAGGAGGCTAAACTTCTTAAACAGATGGTGTTTTTATTAAAAAGGAGTGAGTCTCCTGAAGTTTTATTGCTTTTTGCTAAGGTTTTATGGTCGCCCTATACAGAGAAAAAACTCAATATTGATGTTTTTTCTAAGATTAAAGTTTATGATCTTGGTTTAGCGTTGAGTATTTATGATGCTGGAATGACACTCGCTGCTTGTGCATTAAATTACCCCTGTGGTAAAGGCTCATCACTTAGTTTTGGGTATTGTTTCAATAACTTTGTTATCTATAATGAAGCGTGCGGTAAGCCAGTTGAGGATTATCTATTTAATTATGTAATAAGCCCAAATCAATTGCAAGACGTCGATAATTTTATTACAACTATCTTGGAAAATTATGCGAAGAATTAAATTTTCTTTCATTGTAGTTGCCTTGTTACTCTTGTTTTGGCTAATGTTTGCGCAAGATGTAAAGCAAGAAAGCGATAGTGCTAATTTATTTCAAAAAGATAAAGCAACTAAAATTAACTTAGTAAAGAAGCATTCAAATAAGACATCACATAAAGAGAAATCAATACCAAAATTCATACCTAGAAGAAGTGAAAAAGTAATAACCACTTATAATGAAGATTCGTCTGTTGATAAGTTGTTGATATATTTAAAATATCAATATTGTTTTGACCTTATGTCGCCAAAAACGATAAATAGCTCATTGCGGTTATCCAATGCTTTTAATAAATCCTCATCAGAAAAGAAAAATATACGCCTAAAGGAGTACCGAAAAATTTGTGAGGAAGTTTCACAACAACATCCAGAGTTTTCTTTTAAAAAGGAGTTCTCGTTTAGTGATTTAAATAGTGCAAATGCTACAAGCTCTTTTGGTAAGCAGTTATTTGATAAAAATTTTGGTAAAAATGAAGCTTATCATTTAAGTGACAAAATTAGTGATATAAAAAGTGTTAATGCTGATTTGTTTTTATCTGGAAATTTCCTCTTTTACATGGATTTTCAAGAAGTTTTTCAGTGGGATCTGTATGATTTGTTGCACAGTAATAATCCTGATTACGTGAGAACAATCTACAACTATGCCCAAGACTTGTATGCCTGCCGACAAGGCGCAGCATGTGGAAAATACAGTACACTTGTTTTGACAAAATGTATTATGAATGATGCTTTTTGTGTAGAAGATTTTGAAACGCTGGTCAAAACTCAGTTAACCATAGGTCAACAAGCCGATATTGGGATAGCTTATAATTATTTACTTGGAAAGTTTGGAGAGTGAAAAACTCTCTACAGTTGAATTCCAAACTTGTACCCTTATTGTTGCCGCTATGAAATTTATTTTTTCAACAATCCTATTACTTATTTTGATTTTTGTACTTTTGTATTACTTTGACTCACAGACTATTGAGGATAAAGTGGTTACGAATAATCCAATTAATCAGGTGTCGCTACAACATTCTGCACAGACAGAAAAGTATGACGAAAAGGATAAGAAAAAAGAGAATGCGGAAGCTATTAAACCAAGTTCTGAAATAGAGCAGGATGTGGGTATTGTTGAAGAGTCGAGTAAAGAGGATAAGACTGATTCTGAAGATGATTACATTAGTGCTTATCGTGATTGGCAGTATTTTCAGAACTGTTATACTGATGTTGAGGATTTCCTTAAACAAAAAGACCCGTTGGATACCTTAAAAGAACGTTTTGCTAATAATCCACGCGAGTCCCAATCAGAACCAACAGCTCAACAAAATACTTATTACCTGCATCATGTGGATATATGCAAAGGCATGATTGATAACGATGAGGATAATTATTACACTAATATGGAACGTTTAGAAAATGAGTTTCGCAGTATTGCCCCTAAATCAGAGGAAGAAAAACAATTAGAACAAGCTTTACTCATGCAGAAGCAGTTGCGTCAGTTAATGTTGGATTTTACTTATACGAGTCGAAAAAAAAGTAATTTGAGTTCAGAACAATTACAAGAAATTAATCAACAAATTAATCAAGTCACGCAAAATTTATTAGCTGTTTATGACGGCAAAGATGAGTTGAGCGAGCAAGAAAATCTACTTTTGCAACAATACTCACAAAAGTTGGATGAGTTAAATGGCATAATTGCCAAGAGTCATGTTGTTGACAATGAAGCAAGTGATGTGATTAATGCACAAATCAATCAACACCTAGTAGCTATGGAAGAGTTTTTGAAAACAGTCATTTCCCCTGATGCATTTTTGATTATTGCGGGCAATTTATTTCGTTCAGAATATTTCCAAAAAGATTCACCAGTGTTGGCAAAAGTTAAGCAAGAAACACGGATTTGGGATTCTTATTATATTGATATTCTTAATAAAATCACCATGCCATTAATAGCCTGTTCGATGAATTATCCTTGTGATGCGGAGTCTGATTATATGTTGAGTTATTGCCTTGGTTTGCGAGATAGTATGTTTAATCAGGCATGCGGTTTGGACTTAGAGGACTTTTATTTCAATTTTTATATCGGTGCCAATCAGCTCAATGATGTAAATACTTATTTTCAATACATGGTTAATACTTATGGCCATTAAGCGTTTAATAAGTGCTGTATTAATGCTGCTTTTGGTTTTCTTGGCTTGGTACATTTATACTCAAAAAGCTGGGAAAGAGATTGTTGAGCATCAAGCGCTTGCACGAGAAAAACCTCAATTTACTGAGCTCAACAATAAAAATTTAGTTGTGAAAACGCAGCAAGAAGAAAATAAAGTAAAACCTCTTGATGCTCCCAAGCTTGAAGAAGTTGTTGAAATAGTTTATGACGATGATCCAGTGGTTAATGCCTCTATGTTGTTAAAAGAGAATATTCTCTGTATACGGCATTTGTCGGATAGTAAGAATTATGTGGAATATTTGCAAAAGTTTAAATCAAGATTGGATAAAAACCAGCAACAATTTTATGAGAAATTTACAAGGCACTGTCAAGAGTTAAATAAACAGCACCCTGAATATCACTTAACTGATAAAACAAAACTGAATCAACAAAAAAATAAGGCTCAAGCCACTAGTTTGTGGGGTAGAATCATTAAAGGAGAGCAGCAAGTTGGTGATTTGTCTGATTCTGAAATCAGGGATTTGTTGAGTTCTGGCGACCTTAATATTCTTACTGAGGCGCCTAAATATTTACGTGAATTTTATCAAGAAGTTGTTCACTGGGATTTAGAAAGTGTCTTGCAAAACCACCAGTATGATTATGTTGCATACATTCAAAATTATGCTCACCAATTGTATTTGTGCGAACTGGGAGCAGATTGTTCACCCTATAGTTCAACTATGGTTATGCTGTGTTATTTAAATTCTAGAGGTTGTGGTTTAGACTATAATAGCTATATTCAAACGGTTTTAACTGCAGGACAACAAGCCGATGTTAAACTGGCTCTTGGTTATCTCAAAAGCCAGTACCAGTAGATGGTAAGTGATATGTTATTTTGCTATCGAAACATGAAGTTTTTTATCAAGTAATGACTCCATAGGCATTGGCCACCACCCCATGTCGGTAACCATTGCCAAAGCTTCATCAATAGTTTTACCATTGTATTTAACCAAGTAAGCTGCCCATAATTGTGAGGCACGGTGTCCTGATCGGCAATGCAACAAAACTTTGCCATCGGTGTTTTCTAAAGCCACGGCAAATTCAGCTAGTTTTTCAGGCGAGTAGGGATTGTCTTTGCCACCAATAGGAATAAATTTATAGTCAATGTCATTTTTCTTTAACAAATAATCTTCATAGAATTTGAGCTCTTCCATTTCTTTGGGTGTGCGCATATTGATCACCTTGCTAAAGCCAGCGGCTTTGAGTGTGGCAAAATCTTGGTACTGAGGTTGTGGCCCGATAAAAATCTTATCATGTTGGAATAATATTTGTGTATAGGGTGGGCGTTTGACCACTTTCAACTTAGGTTTAGTAACCTGTGCTTGTGCTTGTGCATTGACAATGAGCAATGTTGTTAAAACCAATAATATTTTTTTCATGTTTATTCCTGAATATATTTAATTAAAATATAAGTGCTGCCATTTTACGGCGCAATTGTGAAACAAGTTTAGCATCATCTATCAGATTAAATGCAATGATTAAACTTTTCTTAATGTCCACTTTATCATCACCTTTAGCCTGTGCTAAAAGTTCAAGTAATTGTTCTATGCCCTGTTGTGGATTTGTTGACACGGTTTGCTCGATGGCTTGTTGTAATTTCGTATCACTGGATTGTTTCCCATGCTGAATTAAATCCAAAATAACTTTTATTGTTTGGGCTTCCTTATCCTCTTGTTGTTCTTTATCAAGCTTGGCAAAAGACTCAATGGCTTTATCTGTCTCTCCCTCTTGCAAATAAATTTTAATTAAAAGTAACTTGCCATGCAATGAGGATTCTTGTTCAAGATAGGGAATGGCATCCAAAACTTGATTATTGTTGATTAACTCTTGTGCTTTTTGCATGGCATCAGAACTTGTTGGTTTTTTTTCGACAACTGGAGTTAAGTGAGGCTCTAATAATTTTCTGATTTCAGCTTCAGGCTGCACACCCATAAACTGTTCAACAATCTCGCCATTTTTCATCAATAAAACCGTTGGTAAAGAACGAATGCCAAAGTTCGTGGATAATTCTTGTTCAGCATCGGTATCAATAGTTGCTAAATGAATAGCGCCATTTAATGAATCTACAATTTGATGCAACAAAGGCATTAATTGTTTGCATGGTGCGCACCACTCTGCCCAAAAGTCGATTAAAACAGGGGTATTTTTGGATTTTTCGACAACCTCTTGTTCAAAGTCAGCTGATGTAACCGCTTTTATAAATTTTGACATGATTATTAACCCTTAACCTTCTTTCTTGTAATAAGGATTTTCGCCAGTAGAATGGTCGGTGCCATCCATTAAACCCTTTAAGTCAGGAAATGCGCGCAATAGTTTTGTTTCCATCCCCATCGAGAGAGTTTGACCTGCCATACCACACCCATTACAGCCTCCACCAAATTCAATAAAAGCATAACCATCATCAATAGTCGTTAACTTTGCATTGCCACCATGCATCGCAAGTGAGGGGTTGAGTTCTGTGTCAATAAAATATTGCACACGATCATGCAAAGGGGCATCTGCATCTGGCTCTTTACCTTTAAGTTGTGGTGCTTTGATGTTGAGTTGGCCGCCGGTATCAGAATCATCGTAACTAATATCCGCACCATCGAGGTATTTCTCATCGGCTTTATTAGCAAACAAGCTGTAGGTCGACTGCTTAAATTCATAAGCTTCTGTTGGTATCTCATCGCGCTCACAAAAATTTAAAAAACAATCGGCAATCGGCGTACCAGGATTTTTGACCATCACTTGCAAATGCAAATCATCAATGTCGTGCTTGGCAATAACATCGGCTAAAAAAGCTTCAGCTTCAGGGCTAATGGTAATATTCATTCAATTCTCTACTTTTAGTTAATGACGATTTTATATAAGTATGCGCTAATATACCTTTTTCAAGGATGAACTACTAATATTCATCCCATTTTTTTTGGTAAACATCGGCTTTTACAGGAAAAGTGATTTCACCAACCTTTGTGGTTTTTAGTTCGAGTGAGAGGGCTGAATTAAGTGTTTCAAAAATAAGGTGAATAGGCTGTTTTTTAAATTTATCACACAATTTTTTTACTTATTCTTTGTTTGATGATTTTTGTTATTTTCCATATTGCAACAAGCCTACAGGTAAAGCATACATTTTAATGCCTTCTTGATTAAAAGGTAAAATATTGGCTCCTGAATAAAAGACAATGCCATGGCTAAATTTATTTCCAGCAAAGTCTGCCAATTTTGTTAATCCTTTGAAATCACTGGTGCCAACAGTTGCAGCGGCTTTGATTTCTATGCCGATTATTTGCCCATTACATTGTTCTAGAACAATATCTACTTCGTTTTTACGTTTATCTCTGAAGTGGTAGAGGCGAGCATCATTTAATGCCCACTGCGAGTGCTTGGTTAATTCCATAAAGATAAGATTTTCAAATAAACCACCAAAGTATTGACTATAAACTAATTGTTCATAATTCTTTATGCCCAATAAATAACAGGCAAGTCCTGTATCAACAAAATGCAGTTTTGGCATTCTTGTGGCTTGTCTATATCGGGATTAGGGAAAGATTGTATTATCTTAAAATCACAAAGACAACAAGTTTAACCCGAAAAACACAGACCTTTATTCCGAAAAATACGCTATCTTAGCCCGAAAAATACAGGCACTTAACCCGAAAAATGCTTATCTTGGATTTGAATCTCACACAATTTTTTCATACAAAAATGGCAAAGAAATATCCAAGCGATAATCAATACTTGAGTGCGTGCCGTTGAATTCTTCATAGAAGTGCTCTATACCGTGTTTTTCCAGTTGATTCGCTAATTGGCGCATACCATAGTGAATCATAAACTGGTCACGACTTCCACAGTCCATAAACAAGCCATTGAGTTGATTGAGGGCTTTGATGTTGTGTTTAACCAAGTTTACAGGGTCATTGTCTAACCAATTTTGCCAGCGTTCGGGTTTTATTTCACAGGTTTTTAAATCAAAGGGCAGTTCAATTTCATCTTGTGGGTCATAAGTGGCTGCCATGCATATCATCATAAGGGTAAGAATATCTGTTCCATGTGTTTTTTTGGCTTTCCAGAAACGCTTGATAAAATGGTTGATGTCGCCTTTGTAATTAGCCAGTACATTAGCAACAGTCGGGAAATCACGTTGGTAAAGTATATCAAAGCCCGCATCACCAGATTGGTTAGCAATCGCTCCCCAAAACCCAGGGAAATCCATAGCAAAGCGCATTGCAGCAAAGCCACCTGATGACTTACCTAAAACAGCACGGTGTTTTGAGCCTTTCTTAACTCGAAAATTTTCTTCAACCACAGGCACAACCTCTTCGACAATAAAGGAAGCATAATTACCAATAGCAGGTGAGTCAATATACTGATTACCACCCAAACAGGTAAAACAATCGGGCATGACAACAATGGTATTGCCCATTTTTTCTTCCGCAATTAACCTATCCAATCGTTCAGTTATGCTTTCACCAAAAGCTTGCCACCCAACCACGCCAGTACCGCTGTTTGTGTAAGCTGCTAAATAATACATGACAGGTAAAAGCTCATCACAGTCATCGTAGCCAGCAGGTAAATACACATAAACCGTACGTATATGTGGGTCTTTTAATGGATTGTCCTTGAGAATTTCAGACTCAATTTCGAATTGAACAAGCGAACCTTTGGGGTAGGATTGTCTGTGGTTATAGATTGACATAATGGCTTTTCTTGACGATATTTAAACAAAGGCATAATAACATAAAATCATCCGCTTTTTTAAAAACAAAAGGCATATATTTAACAAGAAATGTTTATTTCCCAAATCCCGATATAGAAATGCGTTTGAAAGTGCAAGTAACTGATGTGCATAGGAAATCAAGAAAAACTAAAGTCACCTCATTGGTGATGAAGCTTTTTCTGGGTTTTCTAGGTGCATCAAGGACTTGTGCTATCATCGTACTTTCTATATCGGGATTTGGGTATTTGAAGAAACTCAGCAACTATGGGCTGAAAAGTCCATAGGTTGATTAAAAGACTGGAAGTCTTTTGTCATCCTCGCGAACGCGGGGATCCAGTAATTTAAACTCGATAATTGTATTAACAATAATCTTATGAAAAACTAAACAACTGGATTCCTTCTCTCGCTTTGGCTCGGCTGGAACGACAGAATTCTTTTCAAAAATCCAAGTTTAAAAAATTATGTGTAGCAGCTAAAACCTTGCACTAAAAGTACATAGTTTCACCAAACAAGCAGAGTAACAGATGCCTCGATAACCAGTTAGTTTTAAATTGTTTGGTGGAACCAAACAATATTTTCTAATCTCTACAAATTAGTTCATCCACACCCGCAAGAAGAGTAATATTATGTGTGACTGTAACACCATTGTTATTAGTTAATTTTATCACACCTCTATTGCAAGAGTTAAATGTAACATCGGCACTACCCCATGAGGTTGTACCAGAGTTAGCTGTATTGGGTTTTGTTGTTAAGCTTCCACCATTACCCACAAAACCTGAGCTCATATCTAAAGTAAAGGTTTCTTCTTTAGTAATAATTTTTGGCCCTATTGAGGATATTAACCATAATGCTTCACCATTGGCATTTGCTTTATAACCATAATAATACAGTATAAGTCCTACTGGAGTTTGTACCAGATTAAATCCAGAACCGTTGTAATTAGGGTCGTACCAAGAGCCATTAACTGATGAAATTGTAGATATTTGACTATTCGACTGAGGGTTGATTTCAAAATGCCTTACAGGGTTAAGTGTAGAGCAGTCTTCATAAGAAGGAAATGAATTGTTACAAGAAAGAATTAATGTAAATGGGTGACTAAGGTCTAAATCAGGCGGGAAGGAAGTAACAGAGCCAGATGAATGGTAGGTTGTTTGTAAAGCTGCCCAATAATTGCCTGGGATAAATAGGTTGTTGCTAACATTGAAGCCTCTATCAAATTGCTGGTTATTTTGTATAACAGAAATTTCATAGGTAATAACTCCTCTTGAACTTCCTGGTACTGTGGGTGTTATTGTAGCGAACAAGGAATACTCTATACGATCATCAATGTCGCATTGCTCAACCCAAAATTCAATGTCAACTGAATCTGCATAAACAATATTATTCAACATTACCTCATTCAAGTGAACTTTTTCAGTACTAGCAATTCTTGTTGCTTCTCCCTCTCTTTGACTAAATTCAGAATGATTTTCACATGTTTCTGCTAAAGCATTAAATCCATAAAAAACCTGAAATAACAATACAAACTTGAAAATAATAGTTAACCGCATAAATCCCTCTTTTACTTTGAATTGAACAGAAGCTTTATTCTAAGTCTTGCTTAATCTGCTGTCAATAAAATACTTTAGTGAGTAATGCTCAAAGTCATGTCAGCAAGGAGTAAAAGGAGTGTATTTTACAACTTCTCTAATAGCTGCTGTAATTTATTGGGTAAATCAGCTGAGACTATAATGGTTTCATCGCCGTCTTTAAACTGAATGCTGGCAGCGTGTAAAAATAAGCGTTTTAGCCCTAAATTACGCAATTTTTGGTTAAATTTTCCATTGCCGTAGCGTTGATCTCCAGCGATAGGGTGATCACTGGCACTGGTGTGAACGCGAATTTGGTGGGTTCTGCCAGTAAATAGTTGGCAATCAAGTAAGGTGGTTGGGTGTTTGCCATTATAGTTCTCCATAACATTAAACTTGGTTCGCGCAAATTTTCCTGTTTCGGATACTTGAACGGTTCTTTCGCCATTTCGTCTAGCAGAAGTATCTAGCGCTAAGTCTACGATAAAGTCATTTTTAATAATGCCCTGTACCAAGGCTGTGTATTTTTTTATCAGAGTGTCTTCTTTAGATTGCTGATTAAAACTATTTAATGAATCCCGGCTTTTACACAAAACCACACAACCCGATGTGTCTCTATCTAAGCGGTGAGCCAGCTGAATGTCAATTTCAGTAAAAAGACGTTTGCAAATTTCTATCAACCCTACTCGAACCCCTGTTCCTGAATGTACAGCTAATCCGCTAGGCTTGTTAATAACTAAAAAACTGCTGTTTTCAAAGATGATGGCTTCACGCACTTGATTTAATAAATTATCACTAATAAATAATTCTCCCCTTTCATCAGGAATGAGAAATGGAGGAATGCGAACAATGTCTTCGGTTTGAACGCGATAGATTGGCTTTGTTCTTTTGCCATTTACACGGATTTGACCCTTGCGAAGGAGTTTGTACAAGTTTGATTTACTTGCTTCTTTCAAAGTTTTCAATAAAAAGTTGTCAATACGTTGCCCATTACTGTCAGAGTTTACGATAAAAATATTTTTAGCTGGCTTATTTTGCATAAAAGCAGAATTTAGTCTGTATTATAAGAATAAGAAATGGTATCATCCGCAAATCTATTTAGACAGAGATTAAATCTAAATAGGTATAAAAAGATTACAATCAGATACATTACTTTTAATAATGGTATCTGAAAAAGTTTGATGAATATTTTTTAAGATTATTTGGTTAATGATTTTCAATGCAGGAAGCAAGCAACCCAGAGACACAGGTTGAGTAATAAAACACGGTGCACAAGGAGAAAATAAAACCCTAATAATCACTAAAATATTGATCAGCATTTTATTAAATTAAATGCACACAAAAGATTAAGTAAAAAAGCAAAGGATAGCTTTTATTTGGAAGTTATTGGAATAAATCATACAAGATAGTTTGAACGTGATAAACGAACGAATAATGCATAGGATGGAATGACCTAATGCATGCTACCAACCACCAACTACAGCATTTTTAGCTGTAATCGCCTGTATTTTAAGGCTTTTTCTTACCTGTGTGCATCAAAACAGGAAATTACAATGAAAAGAATGTTAATAAATGCAACGCATTCGGAAGAAATACGCGTTGCTTTAGCAGATGGTCAAAAACTCTATAATCTCGATATAGATGTCCCCGGTGAAGACCGAAAAAAAGGCAATATTTACAAAGGAAAAATCACACGTGTTGAGCCCAGTTTAGAGGCTGCATTTGTTGAATACGGAGGCAATCGTCATGGATTTTTACCTTATAAAGAAATTAGCCGCAACTACTATACTGAAGCTGCCAATAAAGCTAAAGAGCGCCCACCTATCAATGTTGCCATTAAAGAAGGCACAGAAGTTATTATCCAAGTTAATAAGGAAGAGCGTGGTAATAAAGGTGCTGCCATTACAACTTATATAAGTTTAGCAGGTCGATATTTGGTTTACATGCCAGAAAATCCAAAAGCAGGTGGCATATCTAGAAGAATTGAAGGAAAGGCACGTCAAGAATTAAAGGCTGTGTTAGATCAAGTCAAACAACCAAAAAACTCAGGTGTTATTGTTAGAACAGCAGGTATTGGACGCAGTGTAGAAGAGATTGAGTGGGATTTAAACTACCTTGACCAAGTATGGACTGCCATTAAATCAGCTGCGGCAAATATTAAAGCACCTCGGTTTTTATACCAAGAAAGTGCGATAGAAATACGTGCTATACGTGATTATCTCCGACCAGATGTTGGCGAGATTTTAATTGATGATAAAGAAATTTATGAAAAAACGCGTGACTTTATGCAACAAGTTATGCCGCATAACCTTAAAAAGTTATCGTATTATAATGATACGATTCCATTGTTTTCTCGCTATCAAATTGAATCACAAATTCAGTCGGCATTTTCTCGAGAAGTGCACTTGCCATCAGGTGGTTCGTTAGTTATTGATCATACCGAAGCGATGATTTCGATTGATATTAACTCTGCCCGTGCAACTAAAGGAGCAGACATTGAAGAAACAGCACTCAATACAAATCTTGAAGCGGCGGATGAAATCGCACGACAAATGCGCATCAGAGATTTAGGTGGTTTGGTTGTTATTGATTTTATTGATATGCGTAACCACAAAAATCAACGTGCGGTTGAACAGCAACTAAATGAAGCTGTAAGCAACGATAGAGCACGTATCCAAACCAGTAAGATTTCTAAATTTGGATTGCTTGAAATGTCACGTCAACGATTAAAGTCGTCCATTAATGAATCCAGTCAATTTGTCTGTCCGCGTTGTTCTGGTCATGGGTTTATTCGTAATATTGAGTCTTTATCAGTTTCAATCTTACGTATCTTAGAAGAAGAAGCGATGAAGCCAGGAACAGGAAAAGTTGTTGCACAAGTACCAACCAAAGTGGCAAACTTTATTATCAATGATAAACGTGATGAATTAACAGCTTTAGAGAAAAGACATTCTGTGCCAATGTATATCGTAGCTAATGAGCATTACCAATCACCACAATTTGATATAAGTCGTCTTAAAAAGGCAGAAGCTAAAAACTTTGATATTAATACCGTTGAACTCAATAAGCCAAAAAGTGAAGAAGAGGCGGAAAATAAATCCATGCAGCACCAGCCTCGTCGTCAAAAGGCAGCGGTTGATGTACTTGTACCTCAATCTCAAGTTCCAGAAAGGAAAAGTGAGAGTGGTTTAAAAAGCTGGCTACTTAGTTTATTTACATCAGGCTCAGATGAAAAAGTTGAGAAATCAAAACCTCAACCTAAAAAACAGCACAAAAACAATAAACAAGATTACAAAAAACCTCAGCATAAAAAGACCAATAATCAGAATAAAGGGAGTGTTAAGAACCAACCTAAAAAACCTCAGCATAAAAAACAGCCGCAGCATAAAAAGCCGCAACATAATAAAACGCAGCCACAAAATAAAGGGCCACAAAAGCAGGAGCCTAAACAGAGTCAAAAACCTCAAGGGCAAAAGCCTCAACAACAGAAGCAGCAGGCAAATGTTAAGCCTCAACAAAAGAGTGCTAACCATAAAGATAAAGAAGTCGAAGCAGTTAAACCTAATGGTGAGATACTGCAAAGGCCTTTAGGTAGTGTGGCATCTTATGCAGCTAAAAAAGCCCAGAAGAGCTCTGGAAATGAGATTGTAACAACTAAAGATCAGCCAAAAACTGAAGCAAAGCCCAAGACTGAAGTAAAGCCAAAAGCTGAAGTTGAAGCAAAGCCAAAAGCTGAAGCAAAGCCAAAGGTTGAAGCAAAGCCTAAGGCTGAAGCTAAGCCCAAGACTGAAGCAAAGCCCAAGACTGAAGCAAAGCCAAAGACTGAAGCAAAGCCAAAGACTGAAGCAAAGCCAAAGACTGAAGCAAAGCCAAAGACTGAAGCAAAGCCAAAGACTGAAGCAAAGCCAAAGACTGAAGCAAAGCCAA
>JAMOMK010000018.1 GCA_027067055.1 Lysobacterales bacterium
ATTGTCCAGATGAATGATTACCACATTAGCAATAATGACACAGAACCCGGCTTATCGACCGACTTCAATTTATTAATGCAGCAGGATGGGTCATGCCTATCGCCAATAAAACCACATGAAGCAAAACACGCTAACACAATGGTTTAACGACCAAAGCTTTGAGTTTCCAAAAGAGAAATGGGAGACTCTCGTGTGTGCCTTAGATATTGCTGATGGAGTCAACCCTGATTTAAGTTGCGCAGAAAATTACGACTCAAAAAATCATTTATTGGAGCTTATAAAGGTATTAAGCAACTTACAAGCAGATGATGAGGTGCTTACAGCATCAATTCTTTTCCATGTGCTTAGAAAAGGACATGAAATTTCTGAAGCAAAGAGAAGTCAATTCTCACAACAAGTGCTTTTTATCTTAGATGAAATCTATAAAGTGAGTCAGTTAGACTGGATGAATGATACTCAAGCCTTAGAAAAAAATGGCGAGTCACTGCGTCGATTGTTATTTGCCATGATAAAGGATGTGCGTTTGGTACTGATTTTATTGGCTGACCAAGTAGTGAAATTACGAGCCGCAGTAAATTTTCCACAAGAGCTGCAGCAAGAGCTTGCATCACTCTCACAAACGCTGCATGCACCATTAGCCAATCGTTTAGGTGTTTGGCAAGTCAAGTGGGAGTTAGAAGATTATTCTTTTCGATTTTTACAACCAAAAGAATACAAAGAAGTTGCTGAACTATTGGCAGAAAAACGAAACGCTCGTGAAGAGTTTATTACTTACTCAATAGAACAACTCACCAATAAATTAGCCGAAGTTCACATCACAGCTGATATAGTCGGTAGACCAAAACACATTTATAGCATTTACAAAAAAATGCAAAAGAAAAACTTAAGCTTTGATGGTTTATACGATATTCGAGCGATACGAGTATTGGTGGACAATTTATCCGAATGTTATGCGGTCTTGGGTATGGTTCATGCTTTATGGAAACATATCCCAAAAGAGTTTGATGATTATATTGCTATGCCAAAAGGCAATAATTATCAATCATTGCACACTGTTGTCATTGGCAAAGGTGGCAAAACCATGGAAGTGCAAATTCGCACTCACCAAATGCACGAACACGCAGAGCTAGGTGTGGCAGCACACTGGCGTTACAAAGATGGCTCAAAACAAGATGTGAGTTACGACAACAAGGTCAACTGGATGCGCCAACTATTGGCATCAGATGACAAAGACAGTGATGATATTTTGGCACAGTTTGAAACCGAAACTGAAGAAGAGCGAATCTATGTATTTACGCCCAATGGTGATGTAGTGGATTTACAAGTAGATTCAACTCCTGTAGATTTTGCTTACCATGTACACACAGAAGTCGGGCATCGAACACGCGGAGCAAAAGTCAATGGTCGCATCGTACCGTTAATTACCGTGTTAGAAACGGGCGATAGAGTCGAAATAATGACAGCAAAAATAGCCAAGCCAAGTCGTGACTGGCTCAGTGAACAATCAGGTTATTTAAAATCAGCCAAAGCCAAAGCTAAGGTTCGGCACTGGTTTAGGGAAAATGATTTTGATCAAAATATCATAGTCGGCAAAGAAACTCTGGATAAAGAACTCAAAAAGTTTGCACTCGAATCAGTTGATTTAAAACAATTTCTAGAACGCTACAATTTACACGATGTGGATAAATTGTATGCTCGTATTGCGACAGGTGATATTTCTGTCAATCAAATATTACGCTTGGCTGAACAACAAATTCGCCCCAAAGAACCTGAAGATTTTAAACTAACCAAACCAGCAGTTCAACAAGACATTAAAAGCAATAGCCCATTTAAAATCGAAGGACTCGCCAATGTTATGGCAACAACAGCCAGTTGCTGTAACCCAGTATTGGGCGATAGTATTGGTGGATTTATCACACGAACGCGTGGTGTCAGTGTACACCGTATGGCCTGTGATAATTTCATTAACATGATGAGCGAACAGCCCGAACGTATTATCGCTGTCAGATGGAGTAACCAAACCAGTCGAAGCTTTCCTGTCGATATTGAAATTACATCCTATGACCGTAAAAGTTTTATTAAGGATTTATCAGGCGTCTTGGCAAACCTAAAAGCCAATATTGAAGCACTCATTGCCAAACCCAATAAAAACCACGGAACAAATCATTTAGAATTAACCATCCGAGTCAATGATTTTGAGCACCTTAATACTGTGCTATCACGGATCTCAACTATTGAGTATTTAATTTCAGTTAGGCGCATTGCTTGATTTTTTATGTAACTTTTTAGGTCTTCGTATTTCCTAGTCTATTGATGGGTCACTTACAAGGCCCTAAACTAAAATTATAACTTCTAATGCGCTGTTCTGGAGTTATTGGCGACAAACTATATATTAGTAAACTCTAATATATCTTGGCTTGAATAGCATTATGCCATATAATGGTAAGATTGTTTTTGCGAATCTACTACTATGAAAAAAATTACTATACTTGGTGCGGGGTTTGCTGCATTAACAGCTGTTAGAAAGCTCCGTAAGTTAGATAAGAATTGTGAGATAACTTTAATTGCTGCAAAAAAAGAATTTATTTATTTGCCGAGTTTAATATGGATTCCTTCGGGTCGTCGCCAAGCCAATGATTTGGTTGTACCTTTAGATAATTTTATCAAAAAATACCGTATCAACTTTCATCAGGGTCATGTCAAAAGCTTAGAGCGGCATGGGAGAGTTGTATATACAACTGCAAGTAAAGAGAATCGAATTGAAAATGATGGGCTTATTATTGCCACAGGTGGTCGTTTTATCAAAAAGTTACCCGGTATAGAATATGCAATCACTCCGTGTGAAGGCATTCCTGCTGCGATAAAAATCCGCGATAAAATTAAAGCCATGGACTCTGGCACAATCGCTATTGGATTTGCCTCCAATCCAAAAGAAAAATCAGCCATGCGTGGTGGTCCAATGTTTGAATTTTTATTTGGAATTGATCAACAGCTTCGTGAAGAAAATCGCCGTGATAAATTTAAGTTGGTGTTTTTCTGCCCAGCACCCAAACCTGGTATCCGCATGGGAGAACGTGCAGTTGAAGGTATTTTATCTCGTATGAAAAAACTAAATATCGAAACCCATCTTGGTTATAAAATGAAAGGATTTGACGTGGGTAAAGTTAAAACCGAAGGTGGGGAATTTAATGCAGATTTGATTTTGTTTATGCCTGGTATGACAGGCAATAAATGGTTTAAAGAGGCTGGCTTACCCTTGTCAGAAGGTGGTTTGCTCAAAGCAAGTAAACAATGCCAGGTTGAGGGTATGAAAAACGTTTATGTGGCAGGGGATTCTGGAAGTTTTCATGGCCCCGCATGGATGCCGAAACAAGCGCATATGGCTGATTTGCAAGCTGAGGCAGCGGCTGAGAATTTGTTAAACTCGCTTGCCCGAAAACCTGCTAATGCAACATTTAAACCTGAATTAATGTGCATAATTGATAGTAACAATAAAGGTGTGTTCACCTTTAGAAATGAAAAAAGACAGTTTGTATTACCACCACTACGCATTTTTCATTGGGCGAAAAGTTTTTATGAATGGTGGTATTTACGTCAGTTACGTTGAGTTGTCTAACTAAACTTGTTTGTAAGTCTCAAATATAACAAATCAACTCTGGGGAATGGATTTCCACAGTTTTTTTAGCCCCATTACCACGCTGCTTAGTAAAGGTACATTCTATGGTTTTGAGAATTAAACCTAAGTAAGGCACTTCATGAAACTCAATACTAAGAAAAGTAGGCTCTATGTGAAATACAGTGGGTAATCTAGTCTAAATTATTTCACATAAGAAGAAGTTTACTAGTCTTATGGATTGATTGAAATTCCCTCTATTGTGTAATTTTTACTTATACAAGTAAACTCTCAACACTGGGGGCTGGACTTTAGAGACTGTGAAAGTATTATGGGGCGAAAGAAAAATGAGTAGAAAATTCGTTAATAGAGGCGGAAAACGCAGTGACTAGCTGGCTAATTCCAAGTTTTTCAACGAATAGTAACGTATTTTATGCCATTTTTACTCGTCATCAGAATACTTTCACAGTCTCTTTAGTCCTGCAATTTGTTTTATACATTGATACCAGCATTAGACTTAAATTTTAATACTCTAGTCAAAGC
>JAMOMK010000019.1 GCA_027067055.1 Lysobacterales bacterium
CGAGGCGGTTTGCTTAATTTTATCTTTGGCTTCTTGCAAAGTAACTTTATACAAGTGTGTGGATGTAAAAATTTCTTCCGCATCAGTTTGATTCATCACCTCGCGTGCATGAAAGATAGTTTGCCAAAAAAAACATAAAGCCGAGGTGTATTTATCCTTTGCAGCTGAAACAAAGGTAATAGACTCCATAAAGTCAGGTGTCCATATTTTATAGTAATCATGCGAATGCAATAGCACAGGTTCAGCGATAAGCTCACCGTCTTTTATTAGTTTTTTACCGTAGTTTGGTATGCTCATGTATTAAACGTGCAATTGAATTGCTAAATTTTACTGTGTAGGTTTGGTTCTACCAAACAATTTAAGTAATTGACTACCAAAACATCTGAAACATCACTAAATCCAGCTTAATCTCTTGGAGGTCTTCCACATAAAACTCCAACTCTATCAGATATTACTGTTAAATAATTTTTATATTTTTCTTCAATAAATCCATCAGAGGTTCTCATTTTAACAATTATCCCATGATAAGATTTTTCTGAAAAAAATATTGAATCTATAGCACTAACCTCTGCAGGTTTTCTTAGTTTCTCCAAAGCATCCATTGATATAGGAGTTCCAGCAGGAACTTTTTTGAAAAAATCTGAAACATCTAGCCCTAATAGTTTAATTTCACTTTTCTCAGTATCAAAGCCTAGTATATCCCAATTAAATGAATACACTTTATAACCATATCTTCCTGGTTTTATACGTGAAAAACCAGTTCTGTTTTTGTTTGTAATTAATAAAGAATCATGGAACTCTTTGTCCACCCAAGTAATCAAATTATTTTGAATTTCTTTTTCTTTAATATTTGTTTGTAGGTGCAAACAATACTCTTCGTCAACGCTAGCATTCACATTAACTATTTGCATTATTAACAATAAGATTACACACTTTCTAATTATATATGTTTTCATATTTAGTCTTTACTGTATTGTTGGTGTTATTTTTTCAACCTAAACTTGCGAAATAAACTCGGTAGTTTTATCCCAATTAACGCTTAGTTCGTGTTAGAAACCAATACTTAAATGTGTCAGTAATTTTCTCTATCAAGGCTTAAAATGTGAGTGTATAAGCATTTTTAACGCAGAGAGAGGGAGTTAGTGGCGCATTATCAGAATTAATTCATGAGCATGCCGCCGTTTACATGTAACGTCTCACCAGTTATGTACTGGCCCATATCCGATGCCAAAAACAACACGGCATTGGCTATGTCTTGTGCTTCGCCTAATTTACCTAAAGGTATGGTTTTTGCCATCGCTTCTTTATTTTCTTCACTCATTTCTTTGGTCATGTCGGTTTGGATAAATCCTGGTGCTATGACATTGACAGTGACATTGCGTGAGCCAATTTCTTTTGCCAGTGATTTACTGAAGCCGATTAAACCCGCTTTGGCTGCTGCGTATACGCTTTGTCCGGGATTACCCATTGAGCCAATAACTGAACCAATGGTTATGATTCGCCCATTACGAGCCTTCATCATTGGGCGCATACAGGCTTTGCTCATGCGGTAGACTGATTTTAGATTGGTGTCCATTAGCCAATCCCATTCATCATCCTTTAAACGCATGAGTAAATTATCTTTTGAAACTCCTGCGTTATTGATTAATATAGTTGGTAACTTTTTATCCGCTTTTAAATCAGTCATCAATGCAGCGATTGAATCAACATTACTGACATCTAAGACTTTTCCGATACCATTTTCACCTAACTTTTCATCTATCACTTGAGCACCAGCATCCGATGTTGCTGTGCCGATGACAAAAGCTCCTGCATCAATTAATGTTTGTGCTATGGCTGCACCTATCCCTCTTGATGCTCCTGTTACTAGAGCTATTTGATTATTTAATGTAATTTTCATGCTTTCTCTCCAGCTTTATTACCCATATCTAAGGCTTTCTCGAACCCTTTTGTGGTATTGAGTGAATGGATATTCCATGCACGATTAAATCGCTTGGCTAATCCTGATAAAATTTTATTGGGACCGCATTCAACAATAGTCTCGATTTTATTATCAAGTAAAAATTGATTGGTTTGGGTCCATTTAACAGGGTAATAGAGTTGTTTGACTAACACTTTTTTGATATTTTCTGGTGAAATATGAGGCAAAACATCAACATTATGTATGACTGGTGTCATGGGTGTTTTCATGTTTACTGTGACCAAATCATCGGCTAGTTTTTCTGCCGCCGGTCGCATGAGTTCGCAATGAGATGGCACACTAACTGGTAATGGCATCACACGTTTTGCACCGGCTTCTTTTGCCAGTTCTCCTGCCTTTTCAACGGCTTCTTTACTGCCTGAAATAACGACTTGTCCAGGGGAGTTGAAGTTAGCAGCGGTAACATTGTCATCACTGCAAATTTCAATAACTTGTTCATCACTCAACCCCAAAATAGCCGCCATAGCTCCTGTGCCTTCGGGTACAGCTTCTTGCATGTATTGACCACGTTTGTGTGTAAGCAGAACGGCATCTTCAAAGCTTAGTGACTGCGCACAAACTAAGGCAGAATATTCGCCTAAGGAATGACCTGCCATATAGGTTGGGCGAAGCTTTGATTTTTCTTTCCATAATTCCCAGATGGCAACTGATGTTGTCAGCAATGCTGGTTGAGTGTATTGGGTTTGATTGAGTTGATTGTGTGGGTCAGATGTGACCATCTCCATCAAATCAAGCTCTAACACATCGCTTGCGCGAGCAAATTGATGCTGAATTTGCGGATAAGCTTCATATAAGTCAGCAATCATGCCAACAGCTTGCGAGCCTTGTCCTGGAAATACGAATGCGAGATTTTTCATAGTGTTGTTACCATGTAAATATATTTAACAATGATGGGCGGGCCCATCTTACATTTTAAAGTTTTAAAAGGGCTGAGCCCCATGTAAAGCCACCACCGAATGCTTCAAGCAATACCGTTTGTCCCTTTTTGATTTTTCCTGAACGTATGCCATAATCCAGTGCCATTGGTACAGATGCCGCCGAGGTATTGCCCGTCTGATCGACAGTGACAATAACTTGATTCATATCCATTTTTAATTTTCTAGCCGTGGCAGTAATAATACGCAAATTTGCTTGATGTGGCACTAACCAATCAATATCTGACTTTTCAAGGTTATTGTGTTCTAGTGTTTCATCAACAATTGAACCCAATGTTTTCACAGCTACTTTAAAAACAGCATTGCCTTTCATCATAATGGCAATTGGACCTGTTTGGGAGTCATCCATACCGCGAGATGGTCCCTTATTGGTTGTTAATAAATCAGCATGATCACCATTGGCATGAATATGGGTTGATAAAATACCTTGCTCTTTGCTTGCTTCAAGAACAACAGCACCAGCACCATCACCAAAAAGTACCGCTGTTGTACGATCTTCCCAGTTAACAATACGGGTTAAGGTCTCTGCTCCAACAACTAAAATGCGTTTATGCGAGCCAGATTTAATATATTTATCGGCAACACTTAAAGCATAAATAAAGCCACTACACGCTGCATTAACATCAAATGCTCCAATTCCTGGACAGCCTAATTTACTTTGCAATAAACAGGCAGTACTTGGGAATATTAAATCTGGCGTGGTTGTGCCAACTATTATCATATCTAAATCAGATGCTTGAATATCTGCAGCTTCAAGTGCTTTAATAGAAGCATTGTAAGCCAAATCAGATGTGTATTGTCCATCAGCAGCAATATGCCTTTGCTTAATGCCTGTACGTTCTTGTATCCACTGGTCATTGGTATCGACAATTTTTTCTAAGTCTTTATTGGTTAATATTTTTTCTGGCAAATATCGACCAGTACCTATAATTTTTGAATAAATTGTCATTTAAGATTTCTCCAGTAATTCTGTCATTTTAGAAATTATGGGTTGCTGTGCCGTTTTAAATGCTTGGTGCAATGCCGCATCAAATGCCATGGCATTACAAGCCCCGTGACTTTTCACAATCACGCCTTCTAAACCCAGTAAAAGCGCTCCATTATACTTATCTGGCTCAACAATTCGCATACCTTTTTTGATTTTTTGCCATAATGAGCTTTTAGTAGG
>JAMOMK010000020.1 GCA_027067055.1 Lysobacterales bacterium
AAAAAGCCTTGGTTTTTCACTTCAGAGTCATCTCTAAATGGAAACTTTAACCCAGCTCTTCTTCTGTTTTATGACTCTGTTGTGTAAGCTTAACTTCACGTCTTTTCTCAAGCGTTTTTCTCACAGAGCGGGTAATTCGCTCAGCGGCACCAGAAATAGCCAAATCGACATTTTCATCATGGTGCGTCACTGCAATCGGTTGCATGCCTCTTATACGGGCTTCCATGGTACAGCGCAAATCATCGTCACCACCTTTGTCGCCGTTCTCATCTGAAATATGTACCTCCACACGTGTCACATCATCCATAAAGCTATTCAAAGAATCATTCAATAGACCCTTAACATATTGTATTAACAAGTCACCGCCTTTGACGTTATGATCTGTATTAACTTGTATTTGCATTGCGTATTCCTCTTGTTTTAGTTAATTGTTTTGTCAGATATAATCTAAGGACATAATTTGTTTTTTCAATCCTTTTCGATACAACATATCACAAATAAATAACCCACTATTCTGGCTCGTGCAATAATTCACAGATGACACAGATTAAAAACAAAGTCACCGTAGTGGGTCACCCATGTGTGGCCCTGCGATGTTGAAAAATAGTGAAAGTCGCATATTTATAAACGCCGCTATTTGAAACTAGGAAAACAGGTAAATTCAAACAAAACAAAAGCATAAGGTCAAGATCAAAAGCGTAACGCGCGCAGCGACGCAGAGAACACAGTGAAAATCAAAAGCAAGACTCCTAATTATGCGTAAGATGGGCTCTGCCCATCATAGATGTTAACTCTGACAATATTTTGTTTTAACTGGAATATGAAAAGAAAAACGCTTGACTGCTTGCTTTATAAATTTATTTTATTCGCTAAATAATTGGCCTGACCACTTCATACTTCATATGAGTATTCGCATTTCTTTTTTAGTGTTTAACCAATATACTCTTTTACAGAAAAATATCAAATTCACCTATGAGTTTATTCTGACTCATAATGTAGGTTGGGGCTGAGCTTGCGAAGCCCAACAGCAGATTATCAGCAGCATTACTTGTTGGGCTTCACTCTGTTCAGCACCAACCTACACTCTTAAATATCTTTCATTAATTCATTGAGGGTAGAAGTCTTTATTATTTATCGCTTTAATAATTGTTTCTTTTAATATTCTTTTGGGTAACTGGATTTAGCCAACCTATTAAAAGTGTTGACTAAACAGCCTGTAAAGCCAACTACCCGTATGAGTTTGATTTTAATTTTTAGGTTGCTGAATCATCGCAGGGTCACACATAGGTGACCCACTAGGGTGGTTTTGTTTTAAATCTGCGTTATCTGTGTTCATCTGCGGACAAATGCTTTTAATTTTTAATAAAACATTATAAGAGCAGGCGAGAGACGCCTGCTTTCTTAATTGCTTATGATTTTTTGGTGAATTGTGTCAAGATAACAATGCTTTGACCATTGACTCTGCCAGTAATATGTTCGGCATTGTCAGGCACTAAACCAATTTTTCTAACGGCTGTTCCGCGTTTGGCAACCATCGATGTGCCTTTGACAGGTAAATCTTTTATCAACACAACAGTATCACCGCTTTGCAGTGTTACGCCATTGCTGTCTTTGTGGATTAGGGCCGCATCCTCTTGCTCATCTTCGCCAGTCACTTTTGCCCAGGTCAGGGCATCTTCTTCCAAATACATCATGTCCAGAGCATCTTGTGCCCAACTTTCAGCATTTAAACGCGACAACATGCGCCAAGACATCACTTGTACAGGCAGGTTCTCGTTCCACATGCTTTCATTTAGACAACGCCAATGGTTGCTGTCCATTTCTTGTTCTTTATTGATTTGTGAACGGCATGTTTCACAGGCTAAAATACTCTTATCAAATCCACCATCTAAATCAGGTGGAATGGCATAGACTTCAAGGTTGTCAGTTGCTCCACACAATTCACACTTGGAATCGGCTCTTTCCATTAAAGCTGCTTTTGTCATTTAAATTCTCTAAATTTTTAATGAACGGATTTTAGCAGATATGCAAAGCTCAAACAAATAGTATCTTATTTGACCCAAAGCCAAATAAGATATGATAAGATTTAGCCATGCAATTTAGACTTATTGATGCAAAAGATAAAGAATATTTATGGAATACCTATATCCAATCCATGCGACCGCATATCGAAAAAATGTGGGGCTGGGAGATTGATTGGCAAAAAGCAGATTTTGAAAAGAACTTAGCCAAATACACAACAGCACTAATCACTAGACGTGGTGAAACCATTGGTTATATTCAGTATAATATTGCGAAAAGGCACGTTTATATCAATATGCTGATACTGGAACCCGCACAACAATCACAAGGCGTTGGTGGTATGGTGCTGAATCATTTGTTCAAAGAATATAAACTGGATACATTATCTTTACGCTGTTTTAAAGTGAATACCCGAGCCTTTGATTTTTATCTGCGTCAAGGTTTTGCAGTGATTGAAGAGGATGATAATTTTTATTTGTTGAAACGATATGAAAAGTTAATATGAATAAAACCCAACAACAATATATGAATAAATACCTCGATTCACTAAGTTCAGTAGAGCATGAAAGAATAAAAGTAATTACGGTAGAGTATTTTTGTAACAGCAAAAAAGAAGCTGATGAGTTAGCACAGTTGGTTTTAGATGGAAAGAAAACGGCAACCTGTTCAATGAAATATTGGTACGATAATTGTGATGAAATTAAGCCGCAAGTCGGAAATATCATGGTAATCACAGATTTTGAAGGGATACCAATTTGTATCACCCAAACCACCTCTGTAGAAATAAAACGCTATTGTGATGTTGATGAAGATTTTGCTTATCATGAAGGTGAAGGCGATAGAACACTGAGCTATTGGCAAAAAGCTCATTGGCAGTTTTTTTCGGAAGAATGCCAACAACAAGGCATCAAACCTTCAAAAGAGATGTTGTTATACCTCGAACGATTTAAAGTAGTCTATCCAAGTGATGCTGTGACATCAAAATAACAGGTAGGATGCGGCTCCACCCATCGGCAGTGTATCAGATACCCTCGATAATCAATCAGTATTAAATCGGTGGGCATGGCCACACCCTACGGGTTGGGAGTTTCAAATATAAAACCGTAGGCACAAGGCACTGCCTTGTGCATTTCAAATTTACCACAATTAAAAATAATAAAAAACCCAAACATCGACAAGGCACTGCCTTGTCGCTACGGTAATTTTTTAGGTTTGTTCTTTTTCTTCAACAAACTTTTCCCACTTCCTCGATTGATGAAAAACTCGCAGTATTGTTAGTGAGCTAGACTCGCAATAATAAACCAATGTATAAGATGTGTTGGGTATGACTAGTTCTCGGGTTTCATAAAGTTTTCCAACTTTTCCGAGTAATGGGTTTTCTTTAAGTAAATTGGCGGATTCAATTATTTGTTTACCAAGTTTATCGGCAGCACTTGGGTTGAATTGGGCGATATAATTTCTAAGCTCGGTTAAATCTGAAACTGCATCTTGTTCCCAAATTATTTGCATTGTGGTGGCTTGCCCTCATTTGGAGTTCCCCAACTTTCTAGCCATTGACTAACTGATTCATGGCTGGCAAATTTTGCTTCACCACTTTTGACTTTCTTTAGGGTTTTTTCTATGGCTTTTATTTGCCATGATTCATTTTCTATGTATTGCTCAACCGCTTTTCCCATCAGCCATGCTTTTGACCTTTCAGTGATTTTGGCTAACTTATCTAAATCCACTAAAGTTTCATCTTCTAATCTTATTGATACTGTTTTACTCATTGTATTTATATGTAGTTGATTGTTTACAATTGAATAATAACATGAATTATCTGGGGAATAAACAGAATTGAGAATTATTTAGCGACACGATAGATTTAAAAAAAATAGGTAGGATGCGGCTACGCCCATCGGCAGTGTATCAGACATCTCGATAATCAATCAGTATTGAATTGGTGGGCAAGCCACGAATGGCACTTACTTAAGAGCTAACTCATTGAATATTATCATAATTAATTCGGAAGAACTCGTCATTCCTGCGAAGGCAGGAATCTCCTTGAGTAACTGTGATTCCTTTTATTAGAGCTAACACATTGTATTTTAGTGTATTTCAAAACTTAGATTGGAAATGAATTGAATTTTTGAGGTTCCTGCCTTCGCAGGAATGACGGGAGTTTTTGCGAAAAGCCATGCATATCAACATGTTTTAGCTTAAGTAAGTGCCATTCGGGCTAGCTACAACACCTTACGGGTTGGGAGTTGTTGTAACTGCTTTATAATCATACAACAACACAAAGAATAAGCGATTTTTATATTGAATGAAAAATGTTAGAATTAAAAGCCTTACTAACATAAATCTTTCAATTATGAGGATTCAATGCACGACTAACGGTATTTTTAATAGATATCAGTGTATTGTACACCCTAATAATTGTTAGGTGAAAAATATGAAAATTGAATTCCTGAAACTAAAAAAAGATGAGTATAGCGAGACATTTGAAATATTCAAAGCCTATATGAAACCTGTCATTGACGAGGCTTTTGGTTGGGATGAAGAATATCAAAAAAATTACTTTGAGTCTCGTTTAAAATTGGAGTGGTTTAGCTGGATTCTTGTGGATGGTGACAAAGTAGGTTTAGTTTGTAATAGGCTTAAACAAAACAGTATTCATATACACTTTCTTGTCATATTTACTGAGGTTCAAAGAAGAGGGCTTGCTTCTTCTGTTACGCGAAGATTGCATGATGAAGCGAATAAACAGCAATTAAATTTAACGTTCAGTTGCTTCAAAAACAATGAGCCAGCATTACAATTATATAAGGGATTGGGTTTTGTTATTAGCTCTGAAGACGAATATTTTTATGATTTTATCAACAGTTGAGTAATCACCTAAAAAAGCACTCAAACTGACCTCCAACACGTGGCATTTTTGCTTCACAAAATTATAACCACATGTCTGCGGCAGCTTAGTGAAGCGTTTCGCTTTTAAAACTCTGTGAATCTCCGTGTCTCCTTCGTGAACCTCTGCGTTACTTAATTTCAAACAAAACCACGATACCCAGTGAGATTGCCACGTCGCTTCGCTTCTCGCAATGACGAGTTTTTTCGTTGTTGTATTCAATCAATTCACAATATTCTGTACGATCAATTGTACGCTTCTTCTGCCGCGAAATTCATTGATGTCTAGGCGGTAGGTGATTTGGTTTTTACCATCTTCGGGTTTGAAGGCATTGGGATGGATGTTGAAGGCGATTGCGCCGATTCTTTTGCTGAAGTCTTGGGTTTGCAGGGTTAATTTTGTATGACCATGACCGACTTCTTTTTTTTCTATGATATTAAACCAACCATCAAATAATGGAGCAGGGAAGTTTTGTCCCCATGGGCCGTGGTTTTGTAGGTCTTCGGCAACGGCTAGACAGATATCGACGGAGTCCAGTTCACCATCAGTCTCGATGATGTGCTGGCGTTGTTCTTCAGTGAGGGTCTGGTTGACATATTCGTTAAAAATATGACGAAATTCTTCATAGTTGCCGCGATTAATGGAAAGCCCTGCTGCCATGGCGTGCCCGCCAAATTTGTGCATGAGTTCTGGATGGTTTGTTTCGATAGACACTAAGGCATCGCGGATATGAAAACCGGTTATGCTGCGAGCTGAACCTTTAAGAATTTCAGACTCATCATTTTCTGGCGCAAAAGCTATCACTGGACGGTTGGTTTTTTCTTTGACTTTTGATGCTAATAATCCCACAACCCCTTGGTGCCAGTCCTTGTGGTACAGGCAAATGCCATCGGGTAGACGTTTAATTTTATCCAGTTCGTTAACGACACTATCGGCAACGCGCTGCATGTCTTTTTGGATTTCTTTGCGTTGGTGATTAATGACATCGAGTTTGTGTGCCAGTATCATGGCTTGTTGTTCGTCATCGGTGGTCAATAACTCGATGCCAATACTCATGTCTTCTAATCGTCCTGCAGCATTTAAGCGTGGTGCGATAACAAAGCCAAAGGTTTCGGTGGTGGTCTTGTGGCATTCTTTGTCGGCGACTTTGAGCAAGGCTTTGATGCCTGCAACGGTGCGACCTGCTTTGATGCGCTTGATGCCTTCGGTCACTAAAATACGGTTGTTGTCATCCAACCCTACCATGTCAGCAACCGTACCAAGAGCCACAATATCCAGCCATTGGGCTAAATTGGGTGCGGTGATATTGTTATCGCTAAAATAATTGGCTTGGGTTAATTGCGCGCGAATTTCTGCCAGTAAGTAAAATACCACGCCCACACCAGCAAGGTTTTTACTGGGGAACTCGTCACCATTGAGGTTGGGATTAACAATGGCATCGGCATTGGGTAAGACTTCGGCTTGTAAATGGTGGTCGGTAATTATTACTTGCATGCCTGCATCAATGGCTGCCTGCGTTCCATCAATTGAAGAAATACCATTGTCGACAGTGATAATTAAATCACAATCCATGCCTTGTAAAATTGGTATCAACTGAGTGCTTAAACCATAGCCAAAATCAAAGCGATTGGGTACGAGAAAATCAATGTTATGGTGATTAAAGCCATGCATAGCGCGCAAACACAATGCCGTTGCAGTAGCCCCATCGGCATCAAAATCTCCAACAATAACTATTTTTTTATTGGTATTGATGACATCAACGACAATCCCTGCAGCTTTTTGAATATTGGATAACTGTCCCGGTTTGTGCAAGTGTTGTAATGTGTGTTCAATCTGTTGGGCATTGTTGATACCGCGTGAGAGGTAAAGACGTTGGATTAAGTCAGAAAACCCCAAATTTGATAATGGATTTTCTTCAGGTACGATTCTTCTTTTTATTTTAATCACAAATGGCTCTCTAGTTTACACTAAGATTGATTTAACTTGGATGAATGTTTAATTAAATAGTACTATAATAATTATCAACCCTGCAATAATGTGTCTTTGACATGAGAATTTCTTATCTTCCTGAATTACGGTATTATATCGCAGGGCTAATAGTAAGTATTGTTATTTTTTTATCTGTTATTATAAAGTAATGCCATGAAATTAGTCAAACCATCAAAAAAATACCAAACAAGTTACCTCGGTTATATAAAAGAGCTGGGTGATGAAGAGCGTTACCCATTCCCTTTAGACTTTGCTTATGATGATTTTGATGCCCTATTAGAAAAACTTGAAAACTTTGCATTAGGTAAAAAAATGCCAACAGGGTATGTTGCCAGTACTACTTTGTGGCTTGTTGAAAATGAAGAAATACTTGGAGTGACAAATTTAAGACACAAGTTGAATAAACAAATTATGTTTTGTGGTGGTCATATAGGTTTAAGTATTCGACCTTCACAACGTGGTAAAAGTTTAGGTAATAAACTGATGAATCTCTCAATTAAAAAATTGCATTGTATGGGAGTTAATCAGATTCATATACACTGCTACAAATCAAATCTAAAATCAGCGAAAATTATAATGAATAATGGTGGTGTATTGGATTCTGAAATTAATGATAAAGAGAAAATAGTTCAAAGGTATATAGTTGAAGACTAATTAACCATTGCTATTAATGGATTCTACAGAAGGAATCTTTGTAGTTAATCACTTTGGTGGTGAGTCTACTTATTTGGAAAAATAATGAGTTGGTGATTGAGCAATGATTTATATTAACTACACAAAAAAACCCAGTTAAAATTAACTGGGTTTTTAAAATGTGAGAAGACTCAAATTTTAAATTAGATTGGATTAGTAGTTTGTCAGGTTGTTTTACAAAAGAACAAAAATGGGTGGACACACAGGTCCACACTCTACAGAAAATCCAGCCATAAAAAAGCCTCGATATTTCTACCGAGGCTTTGTCGTTTTCTTTCTGAGATTCCTGCCTTCGCAGGAATGACGTTTTTTGTCTGGAGTGACGGGGTTAGTTACATCATTCCTGGCATTCCCATACCACCCATACCGCCCATATCTGGCATTCCACCACCAGCGGCATCAGGAGCAGGTGCATCGGCTACCATACATTCTGTTGTGATCATCATGCCAGCAACTGATGCAGCGTTTTGTAATGCACTGCGTGTTACTTTGGCAGGATCTAAGATGCCTTCAGCAATCATATCAACATAAATGCCTTTAGCTGCGTTATAGCCGTAGTTGCCTTCGCCATTCTTAACTTCATTAACAACAACGGATGCTTCTTCACCACAGTTATTAACTATCTGACGTAAAGGCTCTTCCATTGTGCGTTTTGCAATAGCGATACCAACATTTTGATCTTCGTTGTCACCAGTTAAGTCACCAACAGCAGCCAATGCGCGAATTAATGCAACTCCACCACCAGGTACTACGCCTTCTTCAACAGCTGCACGAGTTGAGTGCAATGCATCTTCAACGCGGGCTTTCTTTTCTTTCATTTCGATTTCAGAACCAGCACCAACCTTGATTACTGCAACGCCGCCAGCTAATTTAGCTACGCGTTCTTGTAATTTTTCTTTGTCGTATTCGCTGGTAGCTTCTTCGATTTGTGCGCGGATTTGATTAACTCGTGCTTCAATCATTTCAACTTCACCAGCACCATCAATCACTGTTGTGTTTTCTTTGCTGATTTGGATTTTCTTAGCTGTGCCTAAATCTTCTAAAGTCACTTTGTCTAATGCTAAACCGACTTCTTCAGATATTACCGTTCCACCAGTTAAGACTGCAATGTCTTCTAACATGGCTTTGCGTCTATCACCAAAACCAGGAGCTTTAACAGCTGATACTTTAACGATTCCGCGTAAGTTGTTAACAACCAAAGTCGCTAGTGCTTCGCCATCAATGTCTTCTGCAATAATTAATAAAGGCTTACCTGCTTTTGCAACAGCTTCTAGTGTTGGTAATAAATCACGGATGTTTGAGATTTTCTTGTCGTGTAACAAGATAAATGGTGCATCAAGCTCTGCTGTCATTGTGTCTTGGTTAGTGACAAAATAAGGTGATAAATAACCACGATCAAATTGCATGCCTTCAACAACATCTAGTTCGTTTGCAAGTCCTGATCCTTCTTCAACAGTGATAACGCCTTCTTTACCGACTTTTTCCATTGCTTCTGCAATGATTTGTCCAACATTTGCATCAGAGTTTGCAGAGATTGTACCAACTTGGGCAATCGCTTTGTTGTCTGTGCATGGAGTTGCAATGTCTTTAATTGCATCAACTGCAACGATTACAGCTTTGTCGATTCCACGTTTTAAATCCATTGGATTCATGCCAGCTGCTACGGCTTTTAAGCCTTCTCGTACAAATGCTTGCGCTAAAATTGTTGCTGTAGTTGTGCCATCACCGGCTGCGTCATTGGTTTGAGAAGCAACTTCTTTAACCATTTGAGCGCCCATGTTTTCAAACTTGTCTTCTAAATCAATTTCTTTAGCCACGGATACGCCATCTTTTGTGATGGTTGGAGCGCCAAAGCTTTTGTCTAATACAACGTTACGACCCTTTGGTCCTAATGTTACTTTTACTGCGTTTGCTAAAATATTAACGCCACGAGCCATTTTTGCGCGTGCGTCTTCTGAAAATAATACTTCTTTTGCCATTTTAATTTCTCTTTAAATTATTCGTTAGTTTATAAAGGTCTTTTAGTAATCTGATGATTACTCGATTACACCGATGATGTCTGATTCATTCATGTATAAAAACTCATCGCCTTCTGCTTTGAATTCTGTACCTGAATATTTACCAAATAAAACAACATCGCCTACTTTTACTTCTAAAGCACGTGTATCACCATTTTCTAAAACTTTACCATTACCTACAGCGACAATAGTTCCCTGAGATGGAGCTTCTTGTCCTGAATCAGGAATAATAATACCACTGGCTGTAGTCGTTTCTTTTGCTTTACGTTTAACAATTACACGGTCGTGTAAAGGACGAATATTCATTTTTTTCTCCTAAATATATTTTTATAATTAAATAAGGTTATCGATAAGTAACTTATTAATTGTTAAGTTGGCAACTAGATAGGGGTGATTAGATTGAATTCAAGGATAAAAACAAGTTTTTTTATCTTCTTTGTTTAGTCTGGAATTATTTTAATTTATCTTGAGTTAGGATAGCTTGCTCAAGTTTTGATTCATTTTTGATTTCTTGAATATATATAAAGACTGAATAAACTGATGCAAGAGTAAGGACTATTAAGAGAACGCTTGATACGACAAGTAATTTATTTCGAGCAAAGAATTTTTTAAATAGGTACCTTTGGGTATGTTTTGTGGCAGAAATGGGTTTGTTTAATGACCATTTGTGTAAATCTTTTGCGAAATCGAACATAGTAAAATAACGTTTTAAGCTATCCGTTCTTAATGCTTTAATCAGAATGTTACACAAGTCATTGTCAAGGGTTGATTCAATAAGTACTTTAGAAACATATTTCTCATCTTCTTTTTCATCATAAGTTTCAGGTGAAAACTCAGGCAATTTACTGTCTTTGATAAGCAACTGTAGTAAAGTAGCGGCTAATGAAAAAACATCAGTTTTAGTTGTTAAACCTTCGCCTTTGATTTGCTCAGGTGAGGCTATTTCTGGCGTATAGGCATTAATAGTGTTATTGTCTTTTTCATAGGTAAATGCAGCAATTCCAAAATCAATAATTTTAATATTTCCATCTTTATCAATTATTATATTGTCGGTTTTCAAATCACCATGGATAATTAAATTTTCATGGGCAAACTTAATCGCATTAGCTATTTTCTTTATCATGCATACAATAGTGGTATTGTTGATGTTCTTTTTTTCGATATAGGCATCTAGTGGAATCCCTGCTTCGATATATTCCATAACTAAATAATAAATTCCATCCTTTGTCTGTCCGCCATGTAAAAATGAAACAATATTTGGGTGATTAAGTTTTGAGAGAGTTCTTTGTTCTCGATTAAATAAGGCGATAGTTTGTTTGGATTGACTTAATGCCATTACCTTAATAGCCACGGGTTTTTGGACTGTTGAATCTATGCGATGTGCTTTATAAATATAGGACATACCTCCAATTGCTATAAGTTCTGTTATTTTATAATTGCCAATTGTTTTACCTGTTAAGTCAGTAATGGATTTAAGTTGTTGGAAAACATTACCAGAATTAGCCACTTCGAGCACTTTGTTTTTTTTATTAACTGCCTTGATTAATTTACTCACTCTTTGTTTGACAGCATTTGGTACATTATCTAGCCGTTTTAATTTTGATAGTGCTTGTTCTTGAGGAAAGTCAACTAAGCTTTCAAAGATTTCTGTTGATTGTTGCCAAATTGTCATATTGTTTTTAACTATCATCTCACTAACTCTCTTCTTCCAAAATATTTACCAAATATGCACGAGCTATTGTCCATTGTTTATGGATATGGCTTTTGCTGCAGTCATAAGTCTGTGCTATTTCATCTAAGGTCATACCCGAAAAATACCTCATTATTGTTATATTCGCTAAATCTTGATTTATTTCCTCCAATTGTTTGAGGGCATCGTCTAATTCTAATAACTCTATGGCAATGTCATCATTTCCCATAACTTGAGATACACTAAAATCTGTATATTTTCCTTTTCGTTTTTGACGATGGTGAGAGCGTACAATATCAACTAAGAAGAAGCGCATGCAACGAGCAACGGTATTGTAAAAATGTTTTTTATTTTCATAGTGCTGATTGTTATTTGATTTTAGCTTTAAATAACATTCATTAACTAAGGCAGTAGGGGTTAATTGTTGCCCTGGATTTAGTTTGATTAGTTCATAGTGAGCTAGCTGTTTTATAGATGGATAGAGTTTATTGAATAACTCATCAGAATTAATGTTGCTGATGTCTTCCTCTATAATCTGGGTAATATGATTTAATGTTTTTTGCATATTTCTCTATTAGTGATTGACTAATGAAAGTTCTATCTTACAACTAAATTAAAACATTTTTGTGATTTTGTCGAAATTATCAGTAACTTCTTAAGAATTTCAGACAATTTATGAATCTAAATATTATTAAATTTATTATTTCTTGCATGGCTTTTTCAGTTAGTGCTTCTCAAATATCCATCCAAACGAAAAAACTCCAAGCAGGTTCCCCCATTGTGAGTATAAATGGCACAGCTTGTAGCTTTAACACTATTGCAGATGCCATTGCAGCAGCTCAGCCCTTTGATGTTATTAACATTAAAGGTGGAATTCATGAACAATTGATTGGTGAAATCCCTATCAGTTTAACGCTTGTCGCAAGCAGAGGAATAACAGGTTGCGAATTTGGCAATAATGCCTTTGCAACCATTGATGGGTTAGGACAAACCTTTGATACAACAGGAGGTTTGGTCAAAGTCACTAATGGTGCGAAAGTGACATTTCAAAATATGGCATTAAGGAATGCCTCAGCATTAAATGGTGGAATCATGGCAGTTGTTGATGGCAGCAGTGTAAGTCTTGTTAACACTGATATCTATGATGGCTCTACGGTATCAGCAGGAGGCAATGTTTATGTTTCGACAAGCACTGGTGTTGAAAGTAGCCTTATCCTAAATGCTGGCTCGACAATTTACAATGGAACAGTGATTACTGGCGATGGAGGAGGTATTGCTATCTACGGCTCAAAACTGCATATAAATGAAGGTTCTATTGGGCTGATGGGTATTAATCAAGGCAATACTGCGTCCAATAATGGCGGTGGTATTTATGCGGAAAATTCTACTATTGATATTAGCAATTTTGATAGTCACATACAAAACAATCAATCTGATAACTTTGGTGGAGGTATTTATACAGTTGGTTCAACTTTGACCATTACGAATGCAACAGTAAATGATAATACAACAGATTTAAATGGTGGTGGCATTTATTCTGATTCTAGTAATATAACAATAATTAATGCCACAATTAGTGGCAATAGAACCACAGAAATGGTTGCTAACGGCGGAGGCGGAGGTCTCTATTTGACTGGCTCAGGTGAAGTTGTTATTGATTTAACCACCATAATATCCAATATATCTAAAACCTTCGGCGGTGGAATTTTAAATGTTGGAAACATCACAATGCTAAGAATTATTAATGGTAGCGACATCATTAATAATTCTGCTTCATCAGGAGGCGGTATATTTACGTTATCACCATTAACAGTTGATAGCAGTAGTATTAGATTCAATACAGCCAGTTCTACTTTAGTAGGATCTGGAGGTGGAATTAGATGTCATAGTTGTCAAAGTTTATCCGTTGTTAACTCATCTCAAATTTCAAATAACACAGCTTCAACTAGTGGTGGTGGAATAAGTATATTTTCAACTACAGATGTCAATGTTGAACTTAAAAATTCTACATTTATAGGAAATACTCTCACTGACACATCATCGTCTTTTGGTGGAGGTGTTTTTCAGGATGGTGGGACTATTTTAATTGACACTTGTACTATTTCTAGCAACAGTGGCGCTGCAAACGGTGGTGGTGTTTCCCTTTTTGATTTAGATAGTGTTACCGATAGTGTGCATATTATCAATTCGCAGTTTTTTAATAATTCATCATCAAATGGAGGTGCATTGTATTTAGAAGAATTACTTGATGCACATATTACAGGATCAGCTTTCAATGCTAATAATGCAGCACGTGGGGGAGCAATTTTTTCCTTTGATAGCAACCTTGTTATTGATACATCGATTATTTCTGAAAATAATGCAACACTTGATGGAGGCGGAATACGTGCTGTAGACAGTGATTTAAAAATAAGAAGTTCAACAATTATTCAAAATGAAGCCTTTGATTTACCTGCAGTTCTTCAGGATAATTTTGGAGGCGGAGGTATAAATGCATTGAATTCAAATTTAGATATTGTTAATTCTAAAATAAATCAAAATATTAGTAATGTTATTGGAGGAGGTATATTTTACGAGGGCAGTATTAACAATTCATTATCAATTAAATCAGAATACGGTATTTTACCTGATGAATGCTTGCCAGCAACATTGGGATTTAATGAATATTGCAGCGAAGTGTCAAACAATGAAGCAAAACTTGGAGCAGGTTTAATGATAAAGGGTTCAACCAATGAAGAAGGAATCAACCTAAGTGGTGTGGCTTTAAATGCAAACAATGTAATAGATGACGGTTCTCCACCAGTTAGTGGAGTTACAATACATCTTGAGCTTTCTAATCCACTTGATACTGAAGTAACATTGGAAAATTTGATTTTAGTGGAGAATGATGGGCTTTCTCATCTAAATAGATCGGTAATCTATATTAATGGGAATGTTATATTTAATCTTCTTTCTACAACTATTGCCAATAATAATGTAAGAGGCATTCGAGCCACAGATAATAATTCCTCCATTGTTGTACAAAATAGTATATTACAACAAAATAATGGGGGACCTCTGGTCGGAGCTACCGTTCCATTTATTAGCCTGTGTAATAATTCCCAACCACCAGAATCAGGTGGACAAAGTTTTGGCCTGGACCTTGGCGATCCACAATTTATCAGTACCAGTCGCGGAGATTATCGATTGTCTGAGACTTCACCAAGTCGTGATAGTTGTACCTTTGGTTCATTATTAGATATTAATGGAAATGTACGTCCAAATGATAACTCCAATTATGACCAAGGGGCATTTGAAATGAACGCACATTTTATTGTCGATCAGGTATTTATAAATGGATTTGAATAAGTACGCTCTCAAACAACATGTTATAACCTAAACTTGATTGCATGAAATCAAGTATTTCTTACGCAAAAATATTGACTTACTTTGTCATTTAACTAATTTTTTTGTGAAAATTAGTTTTAAACATAACCACAAAAATTATAGATATGAGTAAAAACAAGAGCCAGTAAATTTGGTTAATCGGTATCACCTGAGGGGGGATACTTCCAGCTAGACAGGTAACGGTGACAGAAACGGTTGCCATTGAATTGCCAGTTAGTGTGTAGGTGAAATTGTCGGTAGTTATACCATTGTTGCAATAGTTATTGTTTGGTTGATAATTTATGCCAAGCCCAGGTAACACTGAACTAATCAAGCCATTTGTGGGCTGAGTAAATGCCGTCACATTATCGCCTTTGTTAATTGTGTCATTATTAAATACAGGTAAAAGTGTTGTGCCACTATTTTCAATAACAACAGCTTGGTCATCCACTGCAACAGCAGACATTGCCAAAGTTGATAATAATGTGAGTATAAATAGTAATAGTATCTTTAAAAATGTAATTTTAAGCATGAAATTATTCCTCTGATTTTGTTGTTTTTTAATTGAGAGTTTTGCATAACTCTACTTACATTTTCTTACTTTCGTTTAATATCTAAATATTTCCCCATGTTTAAAAATAAACTTTTACAATTCATAAGAAAGCGTGAAGTATGTTTTATGTAGGAAATTCACTTTCCTATACTAAGAATCTTCAAAATCGTCTACAAACATCACTTCAAAAAAATAACGTTCATCAGCACCTGCATCGAATATGCCCATGCCATCAATTTGATCAGGGTCATCCCAAGGCCTTATTTCCATATCCATATCTAACGGATTTAACAAGGGAACACCAGAACATAAATCGATAGCCGGTGAGCCAGCAGCCAAATGAAAATCACCCAGAAGCCGATTAACAAATACAGGATCGTCAACCAATACATTTAGACCAGTAAAACTAGTCGCTTCATGTGATACCAAACAATTGATTGTTAAATCACCACTAACAGGACCAAATAAATCACCTGAAGTTGGGTCATGTACCACTGATGAACTTAAAGACATTGAAGAACTCAATGCGGGATCAACTTCAAAAGTACTATTAACCACATGATTGTCAGCAAATGTGCTGTGACGTATTGCAATCGAAGCTCCAGCAGATACCCTTATGGCCTCAAAATCAGAGTATCCATCAGCCCCACCATTGCCATTGTCATCAAAAACAGAATTTTCAATGGTAATTATTGTATTTCCCCCACTAGCGACAATGGCTGTACCAAAGTCGGCACGGTTTTCTTCAACGTAAACATGACTTAAGTTCATGGTTGCATCATCAATAAAAAAACCTCCACCAAATCCAATAGATGTACCTGAGCGGTTGTTAATAATCAAATTACAACGATCACGCTTCCAGCAGCCTCCAACCCTTCTTTCAATCTCAAAAATTGAACTGCCTCCTACATATGCGCCACCTCCATTGCCACCAGCTTGATTGTCTACTATCCAAGTTCCATTGGCATAAAATTGATTGATTCCTCCTGAACTATCCATATAAATACCACCACCTGGTTCATTGTTTAAATTATCATTGTCAGCTGTATTGCCTTGAATATAAATGGGTGCATCTTTAGAACCCAAACAATGAGTCTCATCGCACATTTGCTGCCCAAACAAATAAAGACTGGCAGAAGCTCTTATATAGGCGCCGCCGCCTTCTTCAGCACTGTTGTTGTTAAAAAATCCAGGAAAAGAACTTATCATCATTGGGTGTATTTCAGAATACATGCTGATTTTACAATGGCCACGCATAAAAACACCACCACCATTGGTTGCCGCCGAGTTATTGGAAATAGTGCTTATACCAGTTAACGTGATTTGAGCAGCTCCACCATTGCAATATAAGCCTCCACCTAAATTAAGTGATGAATTGTTGGCAATTATCAAATCTTGCGCAAAAACATTAATATTTGTCTGACCCAGACCAGACCCTGAATTAATATACATGCCCCCTCCGACGTTACCAGAATTGTTGAAAATATTGACCCTCAACAATTGTAGCTCCACTTCAGCAAGATCAACTGACAATGCTGCACCGATAGTTGGTGGCATGACTACCCCACCAGTTAAAGTAAAGTTTTCTATACGAACTATTCTATATAGATTATTAGTTTCTCCTAATATAGTTATTATTGGTGTTTGGTTTGCCGCCCCGTTTATAGTAGTGAAATCCACAAAATTTTGATTATTGATTTCAGCATCGGAGCAGGTAGCAAAGCCACCTCTAAGAATTAAACTTTGGTTTTGAAGTACAATGCTTTCAATATAAACCCCATTAGATGCGACTCTTACCTCAGTAGATCCCGTATCAATGGCATCCTGAATACTACTAACATTAGAGTCAAAATCACAGTCAGCATCCGCACCTATGGTCACAAAATCAGCCCCTCCATGCAATTTAATTTGTTCACTGGTGCTGAGAAATGACCGATACATATCAAGATCATGAGCCACTTTGTCATCAATATTAATAGTCGTAGCAGCCAATGGGTTGGCAAAACAAACAGCAAGAACAAGTAAGGTAGTTATATATTTCATTTTCATTATCTCTATTCAATTTATTTTTATTAAAAGGTATCAGAGGTATATGCATAACTAAAAACGGTGGGAATATAGCCTCTTAGCTAACAATTGTTAAAATAAAGCTCTATTGGCTATTTTTTCCTCTAAAAATCAAACTATAGAATGACTTTAGTTTCAATTTTTAGAGAAAAAACTAACTCAATGTGCGTCTCCATCCCATTCGTCCTTAGCTATGAATATACCTCATCTATTAATTCGATTAATTGGAATAAAAGTTTTTCTTGAGAACCTTTTGTGGAATAAGTCGAATAGATAAATGCTGATGTACGAAGTTAATTATAGGAAGCTTTTATTCATCAACAAAACATAAATTGTCAATTTTAAAATTAACTTTATAGGAAACAAAATGAGCCACGCTTTTAATAAAATAAAACCAATGACACTACTAACCAATAATCATCTTCAACTTATAAGACAGCATCATTTAAGGCGTATCATTACTTGTGTAATTATAATGCTTCTGAATTGCTATTCAGCAAGTGCTGATGACAATAAGTTTTCACTTGGTCTAAGTATAAGTAAAGACAGTATAGATGATCTTCCAAGTTCTTACATCGACAAGGGGCTAAAGCTTGACTTTGGATACACTTTGAATAGAGTATTTTCTCTGGAACTAAGCTATTATAAAATAGGAGATATTAACTCACCAAAACCAGTCATACCAAGTGATGGCATATTTACGGCTACAACAAAGGTGAATGCTTTAGATCTATCGGTTTTAGCAAATCATCAATGGGATCGATTTTCAATATATGCCAAACTAGGTGTTTTTTATTCTGATTTAACATCCAAGGCTTATATGCTTAACAATAAAATAGGTGAATTTTCAAATTCTGGATCAAATTTATCTCTTGGTATTGGGGCAGGGTATAAAATTAATAATAATTTTAAGTTTGTTTTGGATTATACAGACTCTGATTCATCTGATCCAGCCAATACTTCCATAGCAATAACTTCATTAGGTCTTAAGTATACCTTTTAACATATTACTATCTGTTGATAAATCGCTTAACGAGTAAGTAAGACAAGTTAATAGAACTGTATCCATTTTTTGGATATAGATAAAACATTTAAAAACCAAAAACTCAGAGACCTTTGTATAACTCTTTTGCTCGTCCCACGAGTTATGCAAAGGTATCTGTCATTAACAAAGGAGAATAAAATGAGAAATATTGACTGCCATATTGCTATCACACTAGATGGTTTTATATGTCGTGATGATGGAAGTATTGATGGATTTTTAATGGAGGGTGAGCATGTGGAAGATTTTATTAAACCTTTAAATGACTACGATTCGGCTCTAATGGGAAGAAAAATATATGAATTTGGTTTTCAGCTCGGATTAATGGCTGGTGAGCCCGCCTATCCGAACTTGAAGCATTATGTGTTTTCAGAATCATTTTGAAATAGAGTGACTAATTTTTCAATAATTCAAACCGACCTTGATCATCTATATAAGCCTGAGTTATTTCTATTTTTTAGAAGCTCCATAATAATGAGATATGAGTCACAAAAATATTAGTCTTAACTAAATTTTATTAATAAGTAAAAACTAATTTCAATTTTTATCGAACTATAAAACATCATAAATAACATAATGTATAGGATGAAATATGAAAATTTACTTAATAATAATTTTATGGGTTACAAACATACCGAATTTGGATGCTAAAGTTTCAAACGAAGATTCGTATGTAATGGCAGCTGTCAGCAAGGTAGTTAATATGATTTCTGATAGTACAATCTGGAATTTAGATTCAAGTGGCATAGTCGGGGTCGCTAACCCAATTGATAGATTAGGTGAGGCTCTGTCTCACGGTGATTATAATAATGATGGCATTCAAGATTTGGCAATTGGAATCCCCAATCATGATTTTAGTTTTTTTGGCACAACGATAAATAATACAGGAGTGGTGCTTATTATTTATGGAAGATCTAACGGTCTTTCATCATTTAACAATCAATTCCTTTATCAAACATTTGAATCTGACCCTCCTAATTTAGAAAACATAAATGGTGTTGAAAGTGATGATTTTTTTGGAAAGTCTCTTGCAAGCGGCGATTTCAATTGCGATGGTATTACCGATCTTGCAGTCGGTACGCCAGAAGAAGATTACAACACTATAAATCCAGCTATTAGACAAAATGTAGGAGCAATAAATGTTTTTTATGGTTCAATAAATGGATTTGCAGATTTAGGAGCGGGTTCTACCTTTCTTTTTCAAGGTACTGGTTTAGGGATATTTTTTGATGGAAGTATCAGTGCCAATGATAGATTTGGCTGGAGTATGACCACTGGTGATTTTAATGGCGATGATTGTGATGATTTGGCCGTTTCTGCTCCATTCGAAGATTTTGGAAACCCCTCTCCAACCATCATAGATGCTGGACAAGTTGAAGTGTATTATGGAAGAGCACAAGGCTTATCTGGAGAATCAGAGTTCAGGGATTCATTATCACAACAATCGGATGATATCCCTGAATCATCTTCAGAAACTAATGATCAATTTGGTTTAAGTCTAACTGCTGGAGACTATAGTTTGGCAGGGATTGGAAGTAATAATTTTGATTTTCTGGCTGTGGGCATTCCTGGTGAGGACATTAATAATGTAACCAATGCTGGTGCAGTACAGGTATTTGAAGGTGGAAGTAATGGAATTGATTTACAAAATACCAGTGTAATATGGTCTCAGGCTGGAGATATAATTGGTATTGTTGAGGAGCATGACAGGTTTGGTTCGTCACTGACAACTGGTGATTTCAATAATGATTTTGTAGACGACTTAGTTGTTGGCGTACCTCGAGAGGATATTAATAGCTCTGGCATAAATGATGCAGGTTCAATAAATATTATTTATGGTGATTCATTTGGTTTATCAAGTGCCAATAATCAATCTTTCCATCAGAATTTTAACGGGATAATTGGAACTGCTGAAAATTCAGATCAATTTGGGGATGTTTTAACAAGTGGAGATCTAAACAATGACTCATTTGATGACTTAGTCGTAGGCGTTCCTCGCGAAAATAGTTCTAGCGGTGCTTTTCATATTCTTTATGGTTCTATCAGTGGTATCACTACTGACAATAATGAATACCAAACAAATAATTTTAGTCCCTTGGATGAAATGGGGTTTTCAATGACTATTGCAGATTTTGGCAATGGAGGAGAACTGGCTGTCGGTATACCTGGGGATGATATTTTCAATGGAAATAACGATGTAGGGGCTGTTGAAGTTTTTAAATTTACTCAACCAATGCTGCCTGAATTAATTTTTTCTAACTCATTTGAAGGTTTATCCTTTTAACAATTATGAAATGTAATACGATGATTTATTTGTTTGCTGTTAAAATAATTCAAAAGAAGTGTTGGATTATTTTATTTATTATTTTTTCTTCAGTTAGTTTTTCTGACGATTTTTATGTCTGTGATTGCCAAAACAATTCAGATATTGATTGTTTGGTCGGCAATGACAATTTTGATGGTAGTTTGATCAATCCTTTTCAGAGTATTAGTCAAGCTAATAGTGTTTTTAATTCACTTTCAGCAGGAGACTCGATTCATTTATGTAAAGGCGGTTCATGGTTTATTGCTTCAAATTTGCGTTGGGTTAATCAGTTTTGTCGGGTAGATAATAGATGTATCATAACTAACTATAATCCACCTTGGGCATCTGGTGATGAACAGAAACCGATACTGAATTTTCAAAATGGTTCAGATGGTTTTAATCTAGCTGATAGTGGCAATGCTGAGCATGAAGAAGGTTATTTAATAGAAAATCTCGATTTAAGAGGCAGTGATGATGGCAGCGGTGTGTTTATTGCTAATGATGTAGATGATGTTATTTTGAGCAATTTAACCATTGCAAATTTCCAGTTAGGTGTTTATTTGGGTTCATCAAATGATTGTAATATCAATGATAGTGCATGTGATGGTCAAAATAAACGCATCACTTTGCAAAATAGTACGATTCAACATAATACGTCACAGGGTTGGCTAGGAGGGTCTAGTGGTACAAAATTACTCAATAACTATTTTTCCGATAATGGTACTCAAGCAGTTTTTGATCACAATGTCTATATAAGTGGGTCAGCCCACCAAGTAACTCAGGGGATTTTAGTTAGTGGTAATCGACTGTATAGAAACACCTTAGATCAAGATGGAGCTTGTTCATCTGTATCTTTAGTTGTGCATGGAGAACATGACAACTTGGTTATTAAAAACAATGAAATTTGGGAGGATGAAGGCAATGCATTATCAAGTTGTTGGGGTATTGCTGTTGATGGAGGTTATTCAGAGGCAGAGTCTTTCACTAATGTTCTTATCCAAAGCAATAGCATTATAAATGTTGGTCGTGTTGGTATTGGCTTGGGTTCTTGTGACAATTGTGTTGTTGAAAATAACATTATTTCCAATCATCAAGAGTTTCCAATTAGGGCCATACTTGCCCCAGACCGCAATTTAGCAGCGAATGACTTACCATTAGATAACATCTCCATTCGTAATAATTCAATTTTCATTAATAATTCATCAGCAAGTACGGCAATTACTGTTAGCACTATGGGGGCTAATCATCTGATAGTGAGCAATGCCATTTCTTATACTGGCAACTCGAATTCCTTTAACTGTTTTGACACAGACCTTCCATCATCAAGTTATTTAGATATTAATAACAACTTATGTTATACACCAAATGCTCCCAATGCAGAGTGGTCAAATCATTTTGGCAACTTATCTCAATGGCAAATCAGTTCAGGATTTTCTATTAATGCAATAGAAATGAATCCAGGATATTTTAACCCCGAAAATAATTCACTATGGGCTCAAGACCAACAAGCATCAATAGTTAATACAGGTCACAGCACGTTAAGTTCTGCATGTGATTATAATTGCAGGCCAAGAGGTGCCAATCCTGATATTGGCGCTTATGAATGGGTCGGAGATGTGGTGGTTTTTAACAATGGTTTTGAATGAGATTGTTAAAAACAAGGATGTTATTTTTTGAAGCGTTAATATAGCGACATATACTAGCTATTCGCCTATATCTTCATTCCATAATTCAGGTTTTTCGGCAATAAATTTTTTCATGATGTCTTTGCACTCTTGGTTGTTCATCTGAATGATTTCGACACCTTTGGATTTGAGGTGTTCTTCTTCACCCATAAAGGTACTGTTTTCACCAATAACAACCTTGGGTATTCCATATAAAAGTACCGTGCCAGAGCACATGGAGCAAGGTGAAAGTGTGGTGTAGAGTGTACACTCTTTGTAGATTGAAGCTTTTTGCCGTCCTGCATTTTCCAATGCATCCATCTCGCCGTGTAAAACCACAGAGCCATCTTGCACCCGTTTATTGTGTCCTGCACCGAGTATTTTACCTTTGTGAACAATAACAGAACCGATAGGAATCCCACCTTCGTTGTAACTTTTTTTGGCTTGCTTGATGGCAGCTTGGAGGAATTTTTGATGCATGGTTTAGGGTTAGTTTGAAAGGGTTAATCATAAACTATTTTCTGAAATATTAAAAGAACTCATGTAGGGTAGTACCTATGTGTGCTACCGTTTTTCAGTTTAACGATAAATTAAAAATGTTGTGGTTCTAATTTAATCCTGTGGTGATTTAACAACTGGAGCACACATAGGTGCTACCCTACGATTGGGTTTGTTTGGTTAGTACACAATTACTGTTATTTGTGCAGTAACTCCAGCTCCTGTATCAGGTATAAATGCACGGCAGTTTAATTTATTAGTTCCATTGTTTACACAATTTGCTGATATGTTAGCATCAATAGTCGCAGATGCGATCCAAAATCTTGAATTAATGTCAGTTGGAAAGGTAAGCGTGCATCGACCTTCTGTAACACCATTAGCTATAGTTATAGCTCCAGCTGTTGTAGTTCCATTAAATTGCCTGTTGATTACTGAACCTGTTTGACCACATTTTGGAGCAACCATATATTTAACCATGCCCCCTGAGGTAATGTTTTGTGATGTGTTTCCTGAAACTTTCAAGTTTCCATTTACATCGAGAAGCTCAGAAGGTGTTAGAGTGCCAATACCGACCTTGCCATCTTGAACTATAGATAATCTAGCAATATAGTTAGTTCCTAATTGTAAACTTCCTGTATTAAAAAAACTCGTAGTAAGCATAAAATCGTCTGGAGCAATATTGGTTCCAGATTGGTTCATTGAACCTATTGCTCCTTTACGAGCTCCATCTTCATAGTAAAAGACATTTACTCCTGCCGCACTTCCAGAATGGTTATGTTGATTTCCAAGAACAAATAAAGCATCAAACCCAGTATTGGCTCTAATTGTTACAGAATCTCCAATTGAATTTTCAACAGTATTCACGTTGAGAGCCCATGGAGCATTACTTAAATCAGCATAAGCCCCACTAAAATCATCGGCTGCATTTTTATCCCAAGCAGTGGTATCAGTGGTATTAACATAACCATTATTTAAAACATAGTCATCGACTTGAGTTTCAGTAAGTTGTGTATCATCATCACCATCGGCTAGTCCAGCAGGCACGCCTATTAATGAGCTAAATGCTCCATCGAAACCGCTTGCTGTCTGCCATGAACCTACGCCATTGGCATCAGAGGTAAAGACTTTTCCAACACCTTGAGTGCCATCAACAATGCCTAGGGAACCATTGATAGTCACTTCATCTGTGGAAAAATCACCGCCTATTAAAGGTGTTGTTGTCTCAGAATTTTCTATATACAATGTGTTGTCTCCAGTTTCAAATCTACCAGCTCTATTGCCTAAAAACACATTGCCACTTCCTGTTATATTATGTCTTCCCGCAAAATATCCAACACTTGTGTTCCTAGAGCCAGATATGTTGTCATATAATGAATAACCCCCTAAAGCAGTATTAAAGCTTCCAGTAGAATTTTCTGACATAGAATATACTCCTATGGCAGAATTGTAACTTCCTGTCTCGTTACTTCTTAATGTATTGTAACCAACTGCAGAATTTTGTTCTCCTGTTGTTGTGAATACCATTGAACGGTATCCAAAACCAGCATTGTGGTTGTTTGTACCATCATCATTCTGACCAGAAGAAATACCAAAATAATAGGAATCACCTGAAACTCTAGCATCGGATAAACCATCAATATTAGTTGCGCCCGTAGTCGGAGTATTTGGTTGCCAACCTGTGGTGTTGTCAAATGTTAAGACTTGTCCATTGGTCGCGCCTTTATCAATTAAAGTTGTTGCATAGGGAACAGCAGCCATTTTTTGTAATGGTGTTAGTGTTGTGTAACTTACATCAGTTGGTTTTTTGACGCTAATTTGCAACCAAACATCCAGTCCATCAAAAGTAGCAATACCAAGATTGACATCAGGGATGGTAAATATTCCATTTGTTACTGTAACTGTATGAGAAGAAAGGTCACCAACAAGATTTCCATCCGATAACGCATCAAATGCTTGTATGTTTATATTGAACGGGCCACTTGCTGGCGAACCGCCATCGGTTAATTCACCTTGATAACTAAAAGTGTGATCAATTGCTTGTGCATTAAAGGCACAAATGAGTAATAGACTTAATATGGTTTTCATAATTTTTCCTCTGTTTAATTTTCAAATCCATCTTTAAAAAGATCTTCTGGAAGTGGGGCAGTATTTGTTTTGTGCCAAAAACCGCCATTAAGTGAATAATTGTTTTGTGAAAGAGTGTTGCTGGCATCAACTTGTCCTATGCTGCCTTGTATTTGGTATTGACCGCCAGACATTTTCCCTCCACCGTTATTTATGGTGTATTTTTTTATTGCATATTGCGCAAAAACATGTGTGGTAATCACACACATAAGCATAACAATAATAGCTTTATTTTTTTTCATTAGTCTTCTCCTTGCTTATCAATACGTATTATCTTAGAAATTTATGACACAGTGATTGAAAAGAAAATGTTCCATATAGTGTATAATGATTATTTGCCAAGTGGAAATTCTATGAAATTAGCTTTATTGTTATTAGTATCGGTAGTCAGTTTTGCCAAAGTTGATCCATCACTGCAAGCACAATTAAAAAATGAACTCACTCCATTTGGCGCAATCAAGGCAGGTAATGGTAAGGATATACCTGAATGGAATGATGTATACGACAATTTAGCAGATGAAAAACCGCTACTAACCATCACGCATGAAAATTATCAACAATACAAGGAGAATCTAACAGCAGGTCAAACGGCCTTGTTTGAGCGTTATGAAACCTTTCAGATGCCAATTTATCCATCACACCGAACCGCCGTTGCACCTAGTTGGGTTTATGATAATACATTTGAAAATGCCATTCATGCAGAACTCAATAAAGACCAGTCAGGTTATGAGAATGCCAAAGGCGGCACCCCTTTTCCTGTTCCTAACTCGGCCTTGGAGATTTATTTTAATCACATTGCCCGCTGGAGAGGTCAGCAGGTGGAAAGTATGTTTAGTGATGCAGTGGTTGAAAAAAGTGGGCAATTTACTTTAATTACCAATAAAGCATTGGTACGTTATGATGCGTATATACCTAATCACAAAAGCAAAAACTTTATCTCGGTTATTGGCAAGACACTAGCTCCAGCGACTCGTTCTGGTAGCGGAGTTTTAGTACTTGAACCACTTGATCAACTCAATAATCACCGTTCTGCTTGGTTATGGGATAAAGGTCGCCGCCGTGCGATTCGTGCACCAAATGTTGCTTATGATAATGTTGTACAAACCTCGGGGGGATTAAGAACCGTTGATGATACCGATATGATTAGTGGCTCACCAGATCGTTATGACTGGAAAATGCTTGAAAAACGTGAAATTTATATTCCATACAACAATGAAAAGCTCGACAGTAAAGAATTACGCTATCGTGATATTTTGACAAAAAACCACATTAACCCAGTTTATACCCGTTATGAATTACACCGTGTGTGGGTAATTGAAGCCACCCTCAAAGAAAAATGGAGACATGTCTATTCCAAACGCACCTTTTATATTGATGAAGACACATGGCAAGTAGTTATCGCCGACCAATACAATAAAGTAGGTGATTTGTGGCGAGTGAGTATTGCCTATCCTAAATTTTTCAAAGAAATGCCTGGCGTATTTTCGGTAATCAATGTCTTTCATGACTTAGTATCAAAACGCTACCACGTTATGGGGTTAGAAAATGAAGTTAAATCTGCTGCAAAATACAATGGCGAAATTGCTAAAGACAGCTTATTTACCCCCTCAGGGTTTAAACGCTTTATGCGATGAGCTGTTCAGTTCATTGTAGTGGCAGACCTATGTGTCTGCCTTTTTTACTGGTGGTATTGGTAATGTTTTGCAAGGGTCACACACTGGTGACCCACTACAGATTGTGACAAAATCAAGAGGTTTTAAATCTTAGCTTTGTTAGTTCATATCTTTTATTGAGTAAATTTGGTAAAATTCTTGCCTTTAAATTTACAATAAAAATCTTATGGGCTTTAAATGTGGCATTGTTGGGCTTCCCAACGTCGGAAAATCTACTTTATTCAACGCACTAACCAAAGCAGGTATTGATGCGGCAAATTATCCTTTTTGTACTATCGAACCCAATGTTGGCGTGGTTGAAGTGCCAGACCCTCGCTTGGCAGAACTTAGCAAGATAGTCAACCCAGAGCGAATATTGCCAACAGTTATGGAATTTGTAGATATTGCCGGATTGGTTGCCGGTGCATCCAAAGGTGAAGGCTTGGGCAATAAGTTTTTGTCCAATATTCGCGAAACCGATGCCATTGCACACGTTGTACGCTGTTTTGAAGACGATGATGTTGTGCATGTAGAAGGCAAAATCTCGCCACTTGATGATGTCGAAACAATTAATACCGAATTAGCACTAGCTGATTTAGACTCGGCAGAACGCGGTTTGCATAAAGCACAAAAACAAGGACGCTCCGGCAATAAAGAAGCGCAAGCACGAGCGGCAGTCTTAGAAAAAATTGTCGCACAATTATCAGAGGGTCACCCAATACGTGCAATGGATTTGTACAAAGAAGAAAAAGAAGTTATCCGTGAGTTTAGTTTTATTACTGCAAAACCCGTGATGTATATTGCCAATGTGGCAGAAGACGGTTTTGAAAACAACCCATTCTTAGACAAAGTTCGCGAAATGGCTGATGCTGAAAAATCATCAGTCGTGCCCGTTTGTGCGGTGATAGAATCTGAAATTGCTGTATTGGATGACGAAGACAAAGAAATGTTTATGGAAGAGCTGGGTTTAACCGAGGCAGGGCTAGACAGAGTTATCCGTGCAGGACATGACTTGCTTGGCTTAAAAACTTACTTTACCGCAGGTGTCAAAGAAGTGCGTGCATGGACATTTAAACAAGGTTTTACCGCTCCACAATGTGCTGGTGTAATTCACACAGATTTTGAAAAAGGCTTTATCCGCGCCGAGACCATGGCTTATGATGACTTTATTCAATACAATGGCGAAGCAGGCTGTAAAGAAGCGGGTAAGTTAAGGCTTGAGGGGAAAGATTACTTAGTCAAAGAAGGCGATGTATTACACTTTAGGTTTAATGTGTAATAATAACAATCGTCATACCTGCGAAGGCAGGTATCTTATAAATGAACACAATTTGAATCGATTTCTACCTTTGTAGGTATGACAGAAAAACTATGCAAAAAATCAAAAAATATATATTACCAACTCTACTTTATGGAGCGGCAATAATAGCTCTATACTTTGTGTACCAAACACAAGTAAAAGTGATTAATCAAGAAGTCTCCGCACGAGAAATCGACCCCAATTGTGACATAATAATGTTCACAACCGAATCGTGTCCTTACTGCAAAAAAGCCAAAACTTATTTAGCTTCAAAAGGCGTTGCCTGGTGCGAACGTGATATCGAATGGTCAGATGAAGATGCACTTTTATTTAAGCAACTTGGTGGCAAAGGCACACCACTCACCATTATTGGCAATCAAGTCATTGGCGGCTTTGTTGAAAAGCGTTTTGATAAAGCATTGGCGCAACTGAAGGAATAACAAATGAAATTCAACGGCACTAAAAATTACATCGCAACCGATGACTTATCCATGGCAGTTAATGCTGCGGTGACTTTGCAACGACCTTTATTAATCAAAGGTGAACCCGGCACGGGTAAAACCATGCTGGCTGAGGAGGTTGCCAAATCACTGGGTAAAAAATTGATTTGCTGGCATATCAAATCAACCACCAAAGCACAGCAAGGTTTGTACGAGTATGATGCAGTTTCACGCCTTCGTGATTCGCAGTTGGGTGAGAACAAGGTGCATGATATTGGTAATTACATTAAAAAGGGTAAAGTATGGCAGGCATTTGCTGCGGATGAACAAGTGGTGCTTTTGATTGATGAAATTGATAAAGCTGATATTGAATTCCCCAATGACTTATTGGTCGAACTGGATCAAATGGAATTTAGTGTCTATGAAACAGGACAACAAATCAAAGCCAAATATCGCCCAATAATCATAATCACAAGTAACAACGAAAAAGAACTACCCGATGCCTTTTTACGCCGTTGCTTTTTCCACTACATCAATTTCCCTGATAAACAAACCATGCAAGCTATTGTTGATGTGCATTATCCAGATATTCAAAAACAATTGGTTAAAGCGGCACTTGATGTGTTTTTTCAATTACGTGAAGTACCAGGTTTAAAGAAAAAACCTTCAACTTCTGAATTAATTGATTGGATAAAACTATTATTAGCTGACAATATTCCGCTAGAATTACTGCAAAACAAAGACATCAAAGAAGCCATCCCACCACTATATGGTGCTTTGCTTAAAAACGAACAAGATGTGGACTTGATTCAGCGTTTAGCATTTATGATGCGTCGATAATCATGCTTATAAAAAATACCAAATCATTGCAAAACAACCTTGTAAAAAATGCATCAATAGTACAAAACAACCTTGTAATAAATGCTTTGTGCTTGTAATATGTATGCAATTATTAGCTTGGCAAGCCCATGTACAGAAAAAAATTAATCAATTTAAAACAATGGCTATACAAACCTAATCGCAAACCTTTAATAATTCGGGGTGCAAGACAGGTTGGTAAAAGCACCTTGGTTAAGTTGTTTGCGACAGATAATCAATTAGATCTTCTGGAAATTAACTTTGAAAGAAACCCAGAGTTAGCACAGCTTTTTGCAACAAAAGACCCGGCAGAAATCATTAATTTACTGGAGATAAATTTTAATTTTTCAATAAACAATAAAACTCTATTGTTCCTCGATGAAATTCAGGCACAACCACAAGTTCTACAATGTTTACGTTATTTTTACGAAGAAATGCCCAGTATTACGATTATTGCTGCTGGTTCATTGCTTGACTTTGAGTTACGTTCACCAAGTTATTCCATTCCTGTTGGACGCATAAGCTATATGTATTTACAACCTATGGGCTTTATTGAATTTCTATTGGCAGATAAGCAAGGAAAGCTTGCTAAATATATTGAAAACTATGCTTTTGAGGATGACATACCTGATGTTATACATCAAAAACTAGCAAAAGAATTTAGGGTGTTTATGGCAGTCGGTGGAATGCCTGAAGCGGTTAAAACTTATACACAAACGCACAGTTTGAAACAAACAGAAGAAATTAAAGGGGATTTACTAGCAACCTTTCAAAATGATTTTGCTAAATATTCAAAACAACATCAGTTTCAACTCATTGGTAAAGTCTTTGCTCAAATTTCAAAAAATATTGGTAATAAAATAAAATATTCCAACCTCTCCAGAGAAAGTAAATCAGCCGATGTTGCAAATGTCATTGACTTGTTAGCTGGAGCACGTGTTATTTCAAAGATTGTTAGGACATCTGCCAATGGCTTGCCGCTTGCCGCTGAGGCGAATTTTAAGTTTTTTAAAGTACTGTTTCTTGATGTTGGACTGGTATCAACACAGTTAAATGCCAGTGCAGAATTGTTGTCCACAGAAGATGTATTGTTGGTTAATAATGGCGAGTTGGCAGAACAGTGGGTTGGTCAAGCTTTGTTATTGGCAACCGAAAGTAATCAAACACCAGAATTGCACTATTGGGCAAGAGAAAAAAAATCAAGTTCGGCTGAAGTCGATTATGTTATACCGAATATTAATAAAATAGTTGCCGTTGAAGTCAAAGCTGGTAAAACGGGCTCCTTAAAGTCTCTACATTTGTTTATGCAAGAAAAGCACAGTAATATTGGTATAAGATTTAATTCGGACAAGCCGAGTTATTATGAAAAAGATAAAATTCTTTCCTTGCCACTTTATCTAGCAGAACAGACTAGTAGAATTCTTGAACTAATGATGAGAAGATAGATTGAAAAATATAAAAAGTTACCTATAATAGTTAAATGAAAGTAACTACTCACACCCACCGTCATTGCCGCGAAGGCGGTAATCTCATAAATATTAGTGTGAAGGGTAGTAATTAATGATACAAATTACCCTATAGATTCCTGCCTTCGCAGGAATGACTGGTGTGAGTAGTTACAAATGAAAAGATATTGATTACTGAGAGAAACACATGAATTTATTAGAACAAGCCATGAAAATACCGCCAAAAGAGCGAGTTGCCTTAGCGGAGTTGATTCTTGAAAGTATTGATTATGAGAGTAATGAGGTCAATAAAGCATGGGTAGATGAAGTTCAAAATAGAATTCAATCAGTTGCAGATGGTCAGTCTGAATTATTGGATTTTAATAAATTGTATGCTCAAGATTAGAATACATGAATTTGCTTCTAACGAATTTGATGAAGCGATTCAATGGTATGAACTACAAGCAAAAGGATTAGGTAATCGATTCAAAAAGGAAGTGGTAAACAGAATAAAATCGGCTCAAAAAAACCCAAGTTGGTATCCTCAAGAATCAAAAAACATCTATAAACTTTACATACCAAAATTTCCTTACAAAGTATTATTTACTTTTAATGACACTCACATAATAATTTGGGCAGTTTGTCATTTACACAGAAAACCACTTTATTGGAAATCAAGAATTAACACATAACCTCGGTTGTAACAATCTAGCCGTACGAGAAATAAACAATGCTAATCAATTTTTTCTACAAACTCAAACAAGCCAAAGTTCCTGTTTCCATACAAGAGCTTTTAGTCTTGCTCGATGCTATGCAAAAAGACGTGGCATTTGGCAGTATGGACGAATTTTATCAATTATCAAAACTGTGTTTGGTCAAAGATGAAAAATATTTTGATCGTTTTGATCAGGCTTTTGGCGAATATTACCAAGGATTAAAAGCCCGTGAAGACTTAGCCACCGCAACCATTCCTGAAAATTGGGTGCAGTCGGAGTTTTTAAAGAATCTCACCGATGAAGAAAAAGCCAAAATTGAAGCACTTGGTGGTTTGGATAAAATTTTAGAAACCCTCAAAAAACGCCTTGAAGAACAAAAGAAAAAACACGCAGGCGGCAATAAATGGATTGGTACAGGCGGCACATCGCCATTTGGACATAGTGGTTACAATCCCGCAGGTGTTCGTATTGGTGGTAAAAGCACGCACAGGCGAGCAGTTAAAGTGTGGGAAAAACGCCAATACCGTAATCTAGATGATAACTGCGAAATTGGCACACGCAATATCAAAGTGGCTCTGCGTAAATTACGCAAATTTGCCCGAACAGGCGTGGCAGAAGAGTTGGATTTGGATGACACCATCAAGAGCACAGCAAAAGATGGCGGCATGTTAAATATCAAACTCGTTCCTGAACGACATAATGCCGTTAAACTTTTGGTATTTTTTGATATAGGTGGTTCAATGGATGATCATATTCGCACCTGCGAGCAATTATTTTCAGCCATCAAGACCGAGTTTAAACATTTAGAATATTTTTATTTTCACAATTGTGTTTACGAAAACCTTTGGAAAGACAACCGCCGAAGATATGATGAAGGTGTTAGCACGCACGATATTATCAACACTTTCGGCAACGATTATCATGTTATCTTTGTCGGTGATGCTGCCATGAGCCCATGGGAATTAGCTTATGAAAATGGTAGTGTCGAACACAACAACCCCGAAGCAGGGCAAGTGTGGCTCAAACGCATCAAAGACAAATGGCAAAAAGCAATTTGGCTCAACCCAGTTCCGCAAGACTATTGGCGTTATACCCAAAGCACCCAAATGATAAAAGAAATTTTTGAGGATAAGATGTATCCACTAACTGTTTCGGGTATCACCGACGGGATTAAGTTTTTGTCGAAATAGCGATACAGCCTTTACTTTTTTCAATTATCCATATAACTAGTCAGCCCTGAATAAAGGTATAACCAATTGATATTAAAGAATATAACTTGGTTTTTAAGAGGCTGTTTCGAGCAGATATGTTATAATTTAATACGATTCTTCGGTCGAACGGGCTCACAAAAATGCTAAGAAACACACCCGATAACCATCAAACCAATATATTTGGTACAGATTTGCTCCAACAACTTAATCCAAGCTAACCTTTGCTTGTTCATATATGTCCTAGATGGTTCTCGATTAGGTTTGTAAGTTTTAGTTCCTGCATTAAGGTGGCTATTGAAAGTAATCCGTCTCGGGAAGTTAAAAGTTCATCGGTAGTTGATCTGTTGTGCGGCAATATATTCATAAGCCTTGGTTTCACCCGTTGGGTGGTTAACGTTTTGTCGTAAAAGTATTATACACCAAGGCTTTTAGCTTATTTTGAGATAGAGTGACCAACTCTACAATAATATTCTTTGATATGAGAATTTCTTATCGTCCTGAATTACGGTATTATACCGCAGGGTTAATAGTAGGGGAATATCTGAGCATTTGATTTTAGGTGACTTATTGATTTAACGAAGGTACACACAAATTTGCATACCGTGTGTTGATAATACGTTGTAAGCTTAAGTCTACGCTATCACCGTCGTTTATGTTTATTAGTATATCAAGTTGATTACAGTCGCGAGGAGAAAGAGTTATCTCACCATAAGAAATTCTTTCAATAGGAATATCCTCTTCATTAGGCAAAAAGGATGAGCCTGTAAATTCGAATAATTCCATAGTGACGCTTGAACTGCCCAATGCGTAATCGATATTGCCAGAAAGCCAAAAAGGAAGCCCGTCTTTATAGAGGAAAAAACTTATAAAAACATAAACTGAGCCATCTTCACGCTTACCTGTGTTCAGGACCATGCCTTGGTTGTCCCAATCAGGGCTTGCCCACACCCCTGTCAACTGTTCTGATATAAGAGCTTGGTCAGATATAATGTATATGGAAGATTTATTATTATTGTTTCTATCCCTTCCAATCACAAAAGTCGCCAAGTCATCACTAAGGATTTTATCAACGGAGGTGTTCGCTAATTGTAATTTAGAACCCATAACATCTTGCTCGAGAAAATTAATTTCATCAATATCACGGTTACGTAAAATTATATCATTATTGCCAGCTGAGATAACAGCAAGAGAGCCTATAAAATAAGTTGAATCATTTGTTATTTGATTAAGTAAGCCATCATAAATAACCAATATTGGTGGTGGCATTGGAGATGGTCCTGGCATCCCTCTTTGAGGGACATACTCTGTTGTGAAGTACAGGTAGTTGTCGCTTGATACTACAAATGTCATCACTCCTGGCAAGTTTAGATTATCTAGCCTTACGGGCATATTTGAATCGCCATTCAATTGAAATACTTGCCTTCCATCAAATTCATTTGTAACATTATCAAAAACCAACTTATGACGAACAAAGTAAACTTCATCATTAAAAACAAAAATTTTCTTCCAGGTGTTTGTGCCGTCGATTGATTCAATCATGGCAATATCTACATTTTCAGTTAATTGTAAATACTTAGGGGTATTAGTAGAATCTTGAAATGAGTAAAAACATGATCCGTTATGTTGCAATGCAAGTCTAGGTTCCTTAGTAGCTTCAGCATTAATTAAATCCGTAGCGATTTCAACAAATTCACCACTAGTATAGTGATATAGTTTGGAGTAATTAAGCTCAGAATCTCTTGCCAAAATAGCAAACTCTTCTCCAGGGAGCCGACAAAGAGACTCTATTCTTGGTGATGTTAAACTACTTATATCAACTTCTGACACAGTTTGCTCATCCAGTAAAATAATTTTCCCTTCACTCATTCCAGCTACAGTATTTCCTTGTAAGTGAATTCCCCTGAAAAAACTAATTGGTACGTTAGAAAGTTTTTCAAATACTATCCCATCCGTCTTCCAGAGTGTCAAATTGTCAGAAAGGTTGACAAAAATAATTTGATCCTTGTATTTGAGTAAATTTTGGGGGCGAGATTTTATTTTTGCACCATTATATAAAAGAGGTTTAGTACTTTCTGATGTTCCAGCAGAAGTCCAAATATAACCATCAAGACTCAAAAAAAACAATTGCCCCTTTAAAATAACTTGGTTCTTGCTACCACTAAAAGAATCATTAGTGATTTTATTTATAGTTTTAATCGCATCTGAAGTGTTAGTAACAATAAGCAACAATATAGCTATAATTGTGTTTTTCATGACATCTCTCCGTGGTTTTTTGTAACTAGCATTATATATTGTAAAACTTATATTTAACAAATATAAGCAAATATTATAACAGTATAACTGTTAAATTTTTGTTAAAATTAAAATAGACTCACATTCTTATATAGAGCTCAAGCAATCGAATAAACTCTATATTTCAGAGTCAAATAATGTTTTTAGTTCAAATCCACTGATTATCCTTGTTTGGCGTTCAAATTATTTTTATTTATCAATGGAGTTAGCGTTGGTGTAAGTTTATATGTAAGCTTGAATCAGCGAAGCTAAAGCATCGCATCTACTGGGAATATGGTAAATAAAACTTTATTCACTTTCATCTTTTGCTAGTGTGGCAACTGGGTTGAGTTTGGTGTTAATTTCATCTAGGGTGTTATTGAGTTTGTCCATGAGTTTTTGTTTCTTTTCTTCATCAATATACTTGGATTCGATGGTGTTTTGGGTTTTTTTGAGAATTTCATCAAGGCAGTTGTCTTTGAGGTCAACTGGCTTCATTGTGTCTTTACTGGCTTCTTCAAAAAGGCCTATCCATTTTTCTGATATTTTGCCATAGCTGAGGACTCGGTACATGTAACGCCCAGGTTGTTCTCGGTGCAGAATTAATCCTGCAATAGCAGCAAAAAATACCACTGGCATAAGCATAAGGTCACGCATCCCATCAATGATGAGTTTGAGTTGTAAAACGATAGTGTCTCGAATGACTTCAGAACGAGAGTGTTGTTCTGTTTCTTTATTTCCCATAACAATAGTCCAGATGTTCGACTGCTATTTTAACGTAATAGCCTTTCATAATAAATAGGCTATTAGTCATTTTTTGAGTGCAATTCCTTTTTGATTTTGATAATTATTTTTACTAATCGATTATCTAATTTGGCTTGATTATTTGTGGTTTTGGCAAATCGAAGTTTTAAATAGAGTGTAGAAAATTGGTGTATTGAATTTTTACATCGTGGGAAGTGTTGACTTGCGTGGTCAGAAAATTCGAGAATCCCATAGTTTTCTTCAATTTTTAAGCCTTGTTTTACAAATAATTGCGTAAACTTTTTATAGATTTTATCGTATCGGCTTTCTGTTCTTTTGGGGCGGTTGATGTATAAAAAGAGTAACACTAATAATGTGGTGACAACCATGATTGTGCCAAGGACTATAATAATTGAACGACCATTGATAGAGTCAAAGCCAATCACCTTAAAGATTGCTTTTTGTTTGACTGCATTGTATTGCCGAACCCATTTATTCCAGTTATGCCGTACGGCATCGTATCTCTCGCCGAGTTTTCGAGACCAACTTGTATCTAACCAATTACGCGAGTTTTGACTAATCAAGGCTTGTGAGCCTTTTTCTACGCGTAAAGGTGAAACCGCTGCCGTAGGGTCAACGCGCAGCCAACCCTTTTGATATATCCAAACCTCTGCCCATGCATGAGCATCGGATTGTTTGACCAATAAATAATCTTTATTGAGAATGCCTCCTTGGTATCCAGTGACCACTCGTGCTGGAATACCAGCAGCGCGCATCATGACAGTGAAAGCCGAGGCATAGTGTTCACAAAACCCACTCTTTGTTTCAAATAAAAACTGATCAACTGTGTTGCCTTTTAATAATGGAGGTGAATAACTGTAGTAGAATTCATCGGTTGTAAATAAGGTGAGTATTTTTTTGATTAATGCCAAGGGGCTGTTTACTTGTCTTTTCCATTGTTGTATTAGGGCTTTTGTTTTGGGATTAAATGATGGAGGTAAATATTTGAGTCGTGCAAAGTCCTCAGGTGATAATATTTCATTACTATTATAGGTTTTGAGTTGTGACAGGGCTGAATAATGACGCAGTTGATTAACATCATTTTCGGTGATGAGTTGTTGGTCTGGCTTTAATGTTGAGTCTGGAGGAGCTCTGTTTACGTAATCAAGTGCAAACAGGTATTTCTGTCCAGTGGGTTCTAATTCCACTTCATAAGAAACATAGGTTCCTTTATCTCTGCCAAAATTTGAGAAGTTTTTTGATGTTTGTATCTGATTAGTTTGCCATGTTTTCCCATCAAAATCCCACAGAACTGGTCCCCGCCAATAAAGGTCTGAGTTTTTTGGAATGTTGCCATTGAATGTGGCTCTAAATGCGGTTGAGTCATCATTGAATAATTGCGAAATGCTACCAGGCGACATGCTATCACCTATGCCTGTTTTTCCACTTCCAAAAAAATCAGGAGAACCCCAAATAGGCGATCCTAAACGAGGGAAAAACAAAAAGAATAAGACAGCCAAGGGTAAACCTGTTGCCAGTAGTCCAAGAGTTTGTTTGATTTCGCGTTTATCGAGGAAGTCTTTTTTATTATCGTGTTGAAGAATAAATAAAGTGTGAGTAATCACTAAAACGGATAACAATAAATAGATAACTAGCAATAAATCTTGAGAGTAAAAGAACCGTGTGAGAATAACAAAATAACATAATGTTACCACCATCCATGCATCTCTTTTCTTCCATGTTTCGAGGATTTTCAGTACAGTCATTGCAGCTAGAATTGTAACGCTTATTTCTCGATTAAGTTTAAAGCCTTGAAAATAGACTATAGTTATAAAGGTTGATAAAGTTATCAGTACAATAAGTGCCTTTGGTAAAGGTTTGCTGCGTTTTATTGCTGTCAACCAGCGTGAAAGTACAACGCCAATTAATAACAGTGGAAACCATAATGGGAGGCGAGGAATATGTGGTAATACGGAAATTGTAACAGACAACAAAATCCAGAATATTTGTTTGGAACTAAGCAAGTAGGATGAAGGTTTGATTTTAGCCATGATTTTAGCCATGATTTTCACCAAATAATGCTAAAGCTTTTAAACACGACAAATGATGCTGTGAAGAACAATCAAAGCCAGAGGTATATCCTGGCATCTTTAAACTGTAATCTAGTTGTTGTTGATAAGCACTAATAGCCCATGCAGTTAGTCGAGAAAGTTTATCTTCTTGGTTGGGTAATAAGACTTGTGCATAATCGAGTAATAGTTTATCACCAAGGGTTTGTTGGTATTCACGACTAATTAATTCGCCAGTTTGGGCTGTTCTTTTCCACGCAATCAGGCGAATTGAGTCACCTGGTTGGTAGGATTTAAGCCCATGAAAGTCTTCTCCTTTTTTCACTATTTTCTTGTTGCCTTCATTGCGTTCGTGGTTTGGCAGTGGCGGCGGATTGTTTTCTGGCATGGGGTAGACTAAACATTTAGCATCAATCCTCGTCCAAATCCACGCATAAAATAATCCAAATGGATAGGATGTTTTTAGTTTTATTTTTCCGCCTTCAAGCCATCCTCGTTTTGTTGTGGGTTGAAAAAATATTAATGGTTTTGTTTCTTGTGCGGGAATTTCGAGCAGGCAATTTTGTTTTTTATCTACTTCAACACATATATCGTATTTAGCTGTGATAGATGAAAGGTGTAAGGTAAATTGGGCCTCTTCACCGGCAAATACTGGTTGGGTTGATACCTGTTTTATGACCAAACTATTGAGGTTGAAAAAAACACGATAAAGTGCCACTTGAGCTATCCCGAGTAATAGAAAAGTGAGCATAAGCCCCATGTTATTGTTAAAGTTTAGACTAGCCACAAGCATGAGTAAACTCACAAAACCAAAAAACAGGCCTGGTTTAGTTGGTAATATAAAAACCCTTCGCCAACTAGTAGTTAATGGCAGAGCTTCTGCTTTTTTATGCAGCAAAAGATTAGGGAATAACCGCTTCGCTATTTTGGTGTTAAGGGATACGGGTTTCATCTAAAATCGTTTGTAATAAGAATACTGGGTTTTGTTGTGTTGTCAGGCTACGCATTCTGTGTGATGCAACTGGTAGAAATGCATTCTTGACATCCTCGGGAATAACAAAATCTCTATTGGCAATATAGGCAAGCGCTTGTGATAATCGAAATAAAGCCAGCCCAGCTCGAGGCGACAATCCATTGACGAAATGTTTGTTATCTCGTGTTTGTAGAACCAGTGAATGTAAATAGTCTTTAACTTCTTGACTGGCATGAATATCAGTGATGGTTTTTTGCATAGCATTCAACTGTTGATCTGAAATGATTGCTGACAAATTTGTTTTTTGTTCGTTTAAAAATTCTGATTCGTATAATTTTTTCTCCGCTTCTGCTGATGGATACCCCAGAGAGGTGGATACCATAAAACGATCGAGTTGTGAGTCAGGTAATGGGAAGGTACCAGCATCGTCAGTCGGGTTTTGCGTCGCGATGACAAAGAAGGGAGAAGGCAATTGATGGGTTTGACCATCGATACTGACTTGTTGCTCTGCCATGGCTTCTAATAAAGCGCTTTGAGTACGTGGTGTTCCTCGGTTTAGCTCGTCAGCTAAAAGAAGCTGAGTAAAGATTGGACCATGGAAGAATTTAAAATCTGCACTGCTAGGCTGAAATATTGAAACGCCTAAAACATCACTTGGTAACATATCACTGGTTAATTGAATGCGTTTAAATGTTAATCCCAATACTTGAGAAATAGCGCCTGCAAGTGTGGTTTTTCCAAGTCCTGGCTTGTCTTCAATTAACAAGTGTCCACCAGCTAACAAACAGGCAAAAGACATTTCAACTTGCTCTTTTTTATCAAAAAGTTTAGTGCATACCGCATCTATTGCTTGGTGTATTAATTGATTGTTCAAATTATAATTCCTGTCATTTGTAAATAAAATCAAGTATAACAGAGTGTTGTAAATAATTAAGGTGGTAAATAAAATTTAGTTAAAGTAAAATAATTGCAATCACAGAATACAAATATCAAGATATGACAGAATTTTCAAATATATTGGTTGTCGATGCATCTAAACTTGCCAGAATGTTGATGAAGAAAACAATTCTTAAACACAAGCAGGATTGTAATGTTCATGTTGCAGGTTCTGTGGAAGAAGCTGTTCAGCTAATTGATAATACAGCAATTGATATGCTGATTACGTCGTTAGTGCTTCCTGATGGTGATGGTGTTGAGATTTGCAATCATGTGAGAGCCAATCAACATTATATTCCTGTTCTAGTGGTTTCAGGTGATGTGGATAATCGTGTGCAAGAACGCCTGATGGGTGCGGATGTTACAGACTACCTCGATAAGTCACTTGGAAAGACTGGTCTTCAGTTTTTTATAGAAGGAATTTTATCACCAAAAGTGCAAATTGAAGGGCATGTATTATACGTTGAAGATTCCCGTGTTGTCGCACACGCAACAAAAAAGGTGATGGCAAATCATGGTTTGACTGCTGATCATGTGTTAACTATTACTGATGCAATTGAGCTGTTAGGAACGGAAAAAGAGGCTGTTGAAAAATACGATGTTGTTTTAACTGACTATTATCTTAAGGACAATGAAACGGCTCAATGGTTGATTGAGTATATTCGAGAAATCCAACAAATTAATAAAATTGAACTGCCTTTAGTTGTAATGACTGGTGATGAAAATGAAAAAAATCAAAAACAAATTCTTAAATCTGGAGCGAATGACTTGGTTTTAAAACCTGTTGATAATGATGTGCTAATTAAGAAAGTTCAGTTTCAAATTCGGTTTAAAAAATTTCAAAGGCACAAAAAATAATGACTGAAATAAAATTGCATCAAAGTTGGAAAGATGTTTTGCTTGATGAGTTTGATAAAGATTATATGCGTCAACTTAAGTCTTTCTTAGTTCAGCAAAAGCAACAAGGAATAACAGTTTACCCAAAAGGGCAAGATATATTTAATGCTTTGAATTCAACGCCCTTGGATGAAGTGAAAGTTGTTATTATAGGTCAAGATCCCTATCACGGACCTGAGCAAGCACACGGGTTGTGTTTTTCAGTAAAAAAAGATATAAAGATTCCTCCTTCATTAAGAAATATCTATAAGGAACTGCATTCTGATTGTCAGTTTGAAATACCTAATCATGGAAATTTACAGTCATGGGCAGATCAAGGTGTGCTGTTATTAAATAGTGTCTTAACAGTCAACCAAGCTCAAGCAGGGTCTCATCAGAAAAAAGGCTGGGAAGTTTTTACTGACAAAATTATAGCTGAAGTTAACAATAGAAGAAAAAATGTTGTTTATTTGCTTTGGGGAAGCTATGCACAAAAAAAAGGGCAACAGGTTGATGAGAATAATAATTTAGTTTTAAAAGCTGTTCACCCAAGTCCTTTGTCAGCACATAGGGGATTTTTTGGATGTAAGCACTTTTCTCAATGTAATGCCTATCTTGAACTCAATAAAAAAGAATCTATTCAATGGCAGTTACCTTCGGGTTTATTGTAAATTGTTTTTTTAATGGTTTAGCGAGTTTTTTATTTGTTCAAAGGCTTTTAATTTAATACTGATTTCGGCAATGTCAAATAGTTCAATACTGTTATTGAGTGCCTGAATATATGAATTTAGTCTTTGCGAGTTAATGTCTTGGTTGCACTGTTCTAAACACTGTGTAAATTCTGAAATGGCATTTAGTTGATTGGATTGGGTTGCTTTTTCCCAAAGATAATTACACTTATGATTGATTCTTTGGAGTAATTGTTCTTTTTGTTGCTGGCTCAAATATTCTTCATTAGGTAGAGGCTTGTTTTTACATTTTATTGTGGAATTAAGTGTATGGCCTAGGTAGTTAGCAAGTAATTTAATGAGTTGGTTTTTATCGATAGGTTTGCGAATATACTCATCAAAAAGAGCAGTAATAGCCTCATCATTTGAATCCAGCGTTGAAGCTGTTAATGCAATAATTGGCAGATTTGGTTGTGTTTCCTTAATTTTTACTGTTGCCGTATAACCGTCCATTTTTGGCATGCGGATATCCATTAATACAAGATCTATCTTAAACTTGTTTACCGCTTCTATTGCTTCTAAGCCATTTTCTGCTTCAATAAATTCCAGCTTTGATTCAGAAAAAATTTCAGTGACTAAAAAACGGTTGTAGTTGATATCATCAACTACCAGTACTTGAGCTTTTTTAAATGTGATTTCATTAGTGTTAGGTTTAGTAAATATCTTTAACTCACTTGTATCAATTGCTGCAATATCTACATTGTTTAATCGCACAGAAAAGGTGGACCCTTGTCCTTTTGAACTAATCACTGAAATAGTGCCATTCATTTTGTCAATAATTTTTTTAGAAATGGCTAGACCTAGTCCCGTGCCTTTATAGAGGTTGTGGTCTTGCCCTTTTTGTTGCTCAAAGGGGGCAAAAATAGTGCTTAATTGTTTTTGTGCAATACCGATACCAGTGTCAGATATTTCTATTAATAAATCTACTTTACTCTGGTGGTCATCAACTGCAATTATTTTCGCAGTTAATTTTATGGTACCTTTGTCTGTAAATTTGAGGGCATTTCCCAAAAGATTTAACAAGACTTGGCGAAAGCTTCTGGGGTCAAGAATAAGACTGGATGGAATTGTGGAATCAATGTTAACTTCAAATCCTAAATCTTTTTTATTAATACTCACAGAAAACAATTGGCAAACCTCATTAATTAAGTCGTGGAGGTTTACTGCTTTTGTTTGAATTTCGAATTTCCCCGCTTCTATTTTTGATAAATCCAAAATATCATTGATTAAACTCAGGAGATTGTTACCCGCTTGCTTTATCGTTGTTATTATTCTATTTGTTTTTTCATCATCGATGCGTTCTGCTAATACATCAGTAAATCCAATAATTGCATTCATTGGCGTTCTGATTTCGTGTGACATGTTAGCTAAAAATTGACTCTTGGCTTTGTTTGCACTTTCTGCTTGATTTTGTGCATCAATGAGTTGTTGTGTGAGTTTGACATGATTCGAAATATCACGCCATATTATATAGATAGCGTCTTCACCCAAATACTTAATGGGGATTTGAATAACATCAATCCAAAAATCCTTGTTATTTTTGGAATGTGCTTTTAATTTATATCGGGCATAACCATCCTCTATACATTTGCGCACCATTTTTTTGATTAATGTAATTGAATTTGAGCCGTCTGGTTGAGTGACCTGAATTAAATCAGCTAGATTGGAATTAATCACTTCTTGTTTATTGGTAAAACCTAACATGGTAATTGCAGTTTTATTACAATCCACAAGTTGCTTGTCAATTGCGACCATAATGCCATCAGGTGAACTCTCTATAAGTCTTCTTAAGGTTTCTCTTTCTTGTGTTAATGCTGTTTGGATTTTTTTACGTTGTTTTATTTCTTTTGATAACACCCAGGCTCGTAGAACGACGAGTGCGGAAATAATAACTAGTAGTGAAAGTAACCAAGTAAAAAGAGGGTTTTTTTCTTTTTTTTGCCATTTAAGAAATATTTGATTTCTTTCAGTTGCAGTAATATCAGACAGGGCTGCATTTAAAATGCTAATAAGCATTTCATTATCCTTATTTGTTGCCATGTATAATCTGTTTAATGGCATTTCTTTTGATGACATTAATGGAACTATTGAATTGATAGATAGCTTATCTAAGGTGTAGTTTAGTGCAGTGTATGAATCGTAGAGCATATCTGCCTTGTTTTCGAGTACGGCAAAGATTGCTTCTGTCAATGTATTTGTGGAGATTATTTTTAGATTTGGGTAGTTTGTTTTAAGTTGAGTTTCATAAGAAAAATCTTTTGGAATCGCTATACGTAGATTGGTAGATTGCTCAATAGTGGAGTTGCTTAAGTCATTGCGAATGAAAAAGTAATTAAAAACATCATAATAAGCACTGGTAAAATTAAGGTATTCTTCTCTTTGAGGGGATTTATTTAATATCGGCAATAAGTCAAGTTCTCCTTTTTTAATTTTGGCTAAATTATTTTTCCATTGATCGAATTCCATAACAAAAACCAATCCAGTTTTTTTTGATATTAAATCAAGAATGTCATGACTGATTCCTATGTGTTTTAATGTGTTATTTTGTTTTTTTTCGACAAAGTCAAAGGGTGACCAGTCTAAACCTCCAGCTGTTTTGATTGTAGGGTGTTGTTGAATCCATTCTAACTGGGCTTGAGTGAGTGCTAATTTCGAATAAGCATCCGAGTAATGCAACGCTAGAAATAAATAAAGGCTAACCTTGAATAATTTGAGTAACTTCATCTATTTTGTCAATTAAAATTTCTACTAACAGAGGATCAAAATGAATGCCTTTTTCTTTTTTGATATAATTTACAGATTCTTCAATAGTCCAAGCTTTTTTATAATGCCTCTCATGAGTCAGTGCATCAAAAACATCGGCAAGGGCGACGATACGACCAAATATATGAATGTCTTCTCCTGCGAGTCCTTCTGGGTATCCTGATCCATCCCATTTTTCATGGTGTTGAGATGCGATAATTGAGGCTCCTTTGATAAATTTCCTTTTAGAGTGTTTTAAAAATCTATTAGCAAGAGTTGTGTGGGTTTTCATTATGGCTCTTTGTTCATTATTTAGTGAGTTAGGTGAGTGTAAAATTTCCAATGGTATAGCGATTTTGCCAATGTCGTGCATCGGGGCTGCGTGGTAGATAATATTTTCTTCTTCTTGAGAAATGCTAGGGTGGTATTTTGCCAATAGTCGAGACAAATTGGCAACCCTTTTAAGGTGTTGACCTGTTTCATCTGAGGTTACTTCCATGAGTTCAGTTAGAATGGCTATCATTTCTTTCTGGTTCATTTCAATTTCAGAACTTAATCGACTCTCTTTTCTTATAATTTCTGTCACAAGAGATGTGTTTTTCTTTTCTAATTTTAGTTTGGCTGTATAGAGTTGTAATTGTGTGTTGACTCTTGCTAAGAGTTCTTCTGCATGAAATGGCTTAGAAATATAATCGTTCCCTCCAACTTTAAATGCTTTACTAATTGAATCTATATCTGTTCGAGCAGTTAGAAATATTATGGGAATGTTTTTGAGGCTTTTATCTTCTTTGATTAATCTACAGACTTCAAAGCCATCTATTTCTGGCATCATTACATCAAGAAGAATGAGGTCATAGTGGTTTTTGTTAATTAAATCTATGGCTTCCTTGCCATTAAGAGCAAAAGAAAAATCATAGCTCATTTCTTTCAAAATATTCATTACTACCTGAATGTTTTCAGATATGTCATCGACTATTAATATTTGATAATTTAGTTGCATGATAAGTGGTTTAAGTTAGTAACCTATTTCTATTGAGGTGATTAGAATTCCAAAATAACATAAGTTAACATCTACTACCTTAGATGATAACATAGTTTATTACACAAGTGAACTTTTAAAATGGAAGTGTTAGGCTGTTGTCTACTGCTAGTATTTGGGCTCTAAACTCTTCTTTAATATTTTCTAATGCCGTTTCATTGTCTGCATCAAAGCGTAAAACCAAACAAGGGGTTGTATTTGAACATCTTATCAAACCCCATCCATCGGCAAAATCTGCTCTTATGCCATCAATGGTAGTGATGTTAGCATCAGGAAATTGTGCGGCTTTTTGAAACTTCTCCATAAAGGCATAATTTTCCCCTTCCTGAGTATGACACTTAAGTTCTGGGGTGCTAACGCTATTGGGTAATTCGTCAAATATTTCATCAGCAGGCCTGTCTTGATGGTCAATGATTTCAAGTAAACGTGCGGCAGCATAAATACCATCATCAAATCCAAACCATCGCTCATTGAAGAAGAAGTGACCACTCATTTCACCAGCTAGAGCTGCATTGGTTTCTTTTATTTTAGCTTTAATAAAGGAGTGTCCAGTTTTCCAAATAATTGGTAAACCACCATATTTAACAATCTCTTTTGGTAAGTGTCCTGTGCATTTAACATCGAAGATAATGCTGGCACCAGGTTGACGAGTTAAAACATCTTGAGCATAAAGCATGAGAACTCTATCTGGGTAGATGATTTCACCTGTATTTGTTACGACACCAAGTCGATCAGCATCCCCATCAAAAGCTATACCTAAATCTGCACCAGAGGCTTTAACCGCTGCGATGAGGTCTGAAAGGTTTGCAGGTACACTTGGGTCAGGATGATGGTTAGGAAAGCTGCCGTCAATTTCACAATGCAATGGTATAACCTCACATCCAATTTCCTCAAGCAATTGTGGACCAATTTCGCCACCAATTCCATTACCACTGTCAACAACAATCTTTAGCTCATTCTCAAGTTGAATATCTGATGAGATATAGTCAATATAGTCATCAACAATATCCATTTCTTGTTCGCTTCCATCGCCTGTGTCAAGTTCATGATTAATGATGGATTTATATAAATTCATTATTTGTTTCCCAGATAATGTTTCACCATCAAGCATGATTTTAACCCCATTGTAATTGGATGGGTTATGACTACCTGTAAGCATTACACCAGAACCTGTTCCTAAATGATGTGTGGCAAAATAAAGGACTCCTGTTGGAACTGCACCAACATTTATAACGCTACAACCACTTTCAATCAACCCTTCAACTAAAGCTTTTAGTAACATTTCTCCAGATAATCGACCATCTCTTGCTACAACGATTTCAGTTTTTCCTCTTTTGATGTTTTCTGTGCCAATAGCCTGACCAATGAGTCTTACTGCATCGCTAGTGAGTGACTCATCAACAATGCCTCTGATATCATAGGCTCTAAAAATAGATTTATCGATGTCAATTTCTTTACTTTGTTTCTTATCAGTATTCATTGTATCTTCGTTATGTTTTTCTACTGTTTCTTCAATGTTTTGTAGAGCGTTTACTTCGGCAACATGGACGTATTTATGTCGCTCTTTACGCTTTAGTTTTTGTTGTTTTGTTTTCTTAATTGTAAGTAAACTTACACCTGCTAATAACAGAACTGAGGAGAGTAAACCAATTATTGTCGATAGGGTGGTTATACCTCTAAACAAGAAAAAAGGAGGGAGGTAAGATGATTCGACACTAAAATAACTGTCAGCAATTGCTGTGGAATTAAGTGGCAATAAGTCTTTAGTGTTGTCCTTCAAACCCCAGATTTTTAAGTTGACTAAACTATAGCTGCCTGATTTTTGAATCAATTTTACCTGACCTTCATCTAAATCTATATTTGATAAACCTTGAAAAATAACTTGTGCAGGCAAGCTAATAATAAGGTAATTATCGTTGTTATTGTCAATAATATAAACGTAGTTGAGGTATTGGTTTTGTCGTCCAAATAAATGAATTTCAGCGACTGGATTACTGTTGCCTTTTTTTGTTTTTTTGAGCATGTCTAGGGTGGCGTAATTTATAGCGGGAAAGTCTTGAGGCTCGATAGTTTTCAAGTCTCGCTTAGTTATTTTCACCCGCAAGGCAATTGGTAAAGCTTTCTTTATGTCATCGATAATTTCGTCATTACTTTTTTTGTTTATGTTTGAAAGCTGTTGCAATGCGATTTCATCGACATCTTTTTTATTTTTTAAAAAGTTACTTTGGATGATGTTGACAACTTCAGAAGAAAAGTTGTTTAGCTGAGACTTGGTTTGAGCCTCTTTAAAAATATTTAATAAAGTCATTGAAAAGAGAACTGTTAAAACCAATGCAATAATAATAAAAATTGAGCTCAAAACAGTGCTGGTTAGATTGCTAGTAAAATAACCTTTTTGATTGTGGATATTTGCTCTTGTCATTGTTTTTATTCCTTTATTTAGTATAGATTATTTGCCAGAATGACCAAAACCACCTTCGCCTCTATCGGTCTGTGTAAAAGTGTCAACAACGGTAAACTGTGCTTGGACAACGGGAATAATGACAAGCTGAGCAATTCTTTCCCCTGCTTGTATTGTATAGTCTTTATTGCTTCTATTCCAGCACGAAACAAACAGCTCCCCTTGATAATCTGAATCAATGAGTCCGACAAGATTTCCTAACACGAGACCGTGTTTATGCCCTAGTCCTGAACGTGGTAAAATTATTGCAGCAAGGTTACTGTCTTTTACATAAACTGATAGTCCTGTTGGAATAAGGTGAGTTTCACTTGCTTTGATTGTTAGGGGCTGGTCGATACAAGCCCTTAAATCCATACCGGCAGAACCTTTGGTTGCATGACCAGGAAGTCCAAATTTCCCAACAAATTCTTTGTTAATTATTCTGATTTCTATTTCTTTCAACTTGTTTGTGCTGTATTTAATAGGATAATTTTAAACTATTCATATTGATTTCACTAGCTCTTATGGTAATTTTCTTACAAGTAGCTAAGCATTTTGCTGATATGAACTTCCTTTTAAGTCAATATAATGTGTTGTTTTGGAAGAACAATATGGGAATTAATCAATGGCCAAAATCTGAGCAGCCAAGAGAGAAGTTGTTGCAATATGGTGCATCACGTTTAAGCAATGCTGAATTGTTGGCAATATTTTTAAGAACCGGGATAAAAGGCAAGTCTGCAATCGAGTTGGCTCAGGAGTTGTTGCATCGTTTTGGTAGTATCAGCAATATATTGGATACAAATTTAAAGTCATTTACCCAAGTAAAAGGAATAGGAAGTGCCAAATATTGTCAGCTTAAAGCAACAGTCGAATTAGTAACACGCCACTTCAATGGCAAAGTTGAAGAGACTCATAGTTACAACAATCAGGACGTTGTTAAAAAATTCCTATTGTGCCACTTCTTTAACTTGAAAAATGAAGTGTTTGCATGTATGTTTCTTGATAATAAGAATAAGTTAATCAAGATTGAAAACTTATTTACTGGCACAATTAATCAAGCTCAAGTTTATCCGAGAGTCTTAGCACAATCGTGTTTAGAAAATAATGCTGCTGCTGTTATTCTTGCCCACAATCACCCTTCAGGGAATTTAAAAGCAAGTCAGTCAGATATTGACATCACTAAAAAATTAATCGTTACCTTGAAATTAATAGATGTACGGGTTTTAGATCATTTTATTGTTGGTAAAAATGAAGTCATGTCTATGGCTCAATATGGTTTAATGTAAGTGGGTTAAAGAAATCCCCGTCTCAGCGCTGTAGCCTTTATCAAGGGAATAACCATTAATTGCAGGCTACGCCTTGGTATGAGTATTTCTTTAACTCCTGATGAGCGGTATTATCTAGCAGGGTTAATAACTAAATTTAGAACATTGGAACATACCACATGAATTATTGAATATAATTTGTATTTTTAGTTGTAGTTATATTAAACTAAGAATTCTTGGTTAGGTAATAATTAAAAAGGTAAGAACAAATAGTGACATATCAAATCAAAGCAGCAGCATTAGTTGAAAAAGGTAAGTTCAAACGTGCGGTTAAGTTAATGACCAAGTCAATTAAAAAAGATCCAGAAAATCAAAATCTTTATCGGATCAGGTTTGAGTATGGTCAATTTATACCTTTCGATAAAATTTACCACCAAGCCACCGAAGAATATTTTCGTTTCTTGTTAAATCGGGAAACCTCAGGTTATATTATTCATGACCATTATTCTGTCTACTTAAGTACAACTCAGGGAAGAATTGGCATAAGTGATGATTTGTTGCTTAATTTAGCCGCCATATTTGCAGGGCATGGGTTTGAAAATGATGCTGTGTATATCATCAATAGAATTATTCGACAGAAAGTGAAGCCGACCTTGTTGGTAGATCCGATTGTTTCACTTGTCAACTACTATATTGATAATGGACAGAAGCAAAAGGCTACTCAATATGTTCAATACATGATAGATTTTTATCCAACTCATCCAATGACCCGATACATTGTAGGTGTTTATAAACAAGCGAAGAAAAAATAAATAATAGACTGGGTATTATTGTGTGACCTCTACTTAATCTGAATAATTTTAGATTGAGTTTTTTGTAAATTCATAAATTCTCTGACTTGTTTAATTATGCCGTTGCTATCAATTTGTGCTTCATTCAGTAAATCTTCTCTAGAGCCGTGGTTCTGATACGAATCGGGCAAGCCTAGATTTAGAATGTTCACAGAAGACTTAAGTTGCGCTAAAACTTCATTAACTCCGCTGCCTGCACCACCTTTAATCACATTGTCCTCAATGGTCACTATCAGATCATGTTTTTGTTGCATCTGCTCTATCATTTCAAGATCCAAGGGTTTAACAAAGCGCATATTAACAACGCTGGCATCTAAAGTTTGTGCTGCGATTTTCACATCATCAAGAGTTGACCCAAAAGATAAAAGGGCAATGTTTGTGCCTTTTGATATAAGTTTTGCTTTGCCAATAGTGAGTTTTTTCATTTTTGGAACGATTGCAATGCCAGAGCCTGTACCACGGGGGTATCTTACCGCAGCGGGCGAATTAAGCATGTAACCGGTATAAAGCATCTGTCTGCATTCGTTTTCATCGGCAGGGGCCATGATTGTCATGTTTGGTACACAGCGTAAGAAGCTTAAGTCCATGCTCCCTGCATGGGTTGAACCATCAGGGCCAACAACGCCACCACGGTCGATGGCAAATAATACCCCTAAGTTTTGGATGGCAACATCATGAATTAATTGGTCATAGGCACGTTGTAAAAAGCTCGAATAAATTGCCACAACAGGCCTGATGCCTTCACAAGCCATTCCAGCAGCTAGAGTTACTGCGTGTTGTTCGGCAATCCCTACATCAAAATAACGTTTTGGGAATAGTTTTGAAAACTCAACCAATCCAGAACCTTCGCGCATCGCAGGGGTAATACCGACAAGTTTGTTGTCATCACGTGCCATGTCACATAACCATTGCCCAAAAACTTGAGTATATGTCGGTTGAGTGGGCTTTTGTTTAGCTACGACACCGACTTTGGGGTCAAATGCAGAAACAGCATGGTATTTAATAGGGTCATTTTCGGCTGGTTTATAACCTTTGCCTTTTTTGGTGATAATGTGTAAAAATTTTGGGCCCTTGGTTTCTTTAATGGTTTGCAGTGTTTTGACTAGTTGGTTAACATCGTGTCCATCAATTGGACCAAAATACAAAAAGCCAAGTTCTTCAAATAAAGTAGAAGGTATCAACATTCCTTTGGTGTGTTCTTCCCAACGTGACATGAACTTCCACAACCACGAATCACGTTTCATAATGCGTTTTGAGGTTTCGCGCATTTTGTTATAGAAGCGGCCGCTGACAATCTTCACTAACATGCGCGAAAAAGCACCAACATTTGGAGAAATGGACATTTCGTTCTCATTTAACACCACTAACATATCAGCTTCGATGTCACCGCCGTGATTTAATGCCTCAAATGCCATGCCTGCTGTCATGGCTCCATCGCCAATAACTGCAATTGACTTTCGTTCTATTCCAAGTTGTTTTGATGCCAGTGCCATGCCAAGGGCTGCGCCAATTGAGGTTGATGAATGACCCACGCCAAACGTATCGTATTGACTCTCACATCGTTTTGGAAAAGGAGTTAGCCCGCCTTTTTTCTTAATGGTTTGGATCGTGTCCTTACGCCCGGTTAAAATCTTATGTGGATAAGCTTGATGACCAACATCCCAAACAATTCTATCATCAGGTGTGTTGTAAACATAATGCAAGGCAACGGTTAATTCAACTGTTCCAAGACCTGAACCAAAATGGCCGCCAGATTTAGAAACTGAATTGATTAAGAATTCACGTAATTCATCGGCAACTTGAGGCAGTTGTGATTCGTCAAGTTTTCTTAAATCATTGGGTAAGTTGATAGATTCAAGTAAGTTTGTTTGTTGCTTTGTCATCTTAATATCTATTTAATAAGAGCATTATTATCTCTTAAATGGGTATTATCGTCAAAGAAACAATAGCTTATCATTCAATCAAAGTTTAAATTTGAAGTTTTATTAAACTTATCTCAAATGTCGAGCTACCAATTCGCTTGTTTTTGGCGTGTATTTGATGTCTTGCATAAGGATGTTTTTTTCGCCACGTGTGAGTTCTTGGTATTGACCTGGCGGGGGCGTTCATATGTGTCCTTGTTTTCTGTTTGCTTTCAATCGTAATTTAATGCTGATACTGCTATTACTGCGTAGGAATGCATAAAAAAATCGTTAAGATTCTGATTTTTAGATTGACATATCTAGATGGGGGGGGGTTAACATAGGCAGTATCTATTATTAATGTACAAATGTGAACATTTACAAAATAAAACCATTAATTGCATTTTCTGCATGGTTTGTTTTAAAATAGATTAGGAAATATGTTTTACCTAAAATAAAACCACGGAGATAGTCCACGATGAAAAAGCTAATATTACCACTAATAATTTTATTTCAATGCCATCAAATTATGGCACACCACTTTCCAACAACCCCACCAAACACCCCAGGATTTCCACTTTATCCTGTCACTTCAATTAAAGCCCATACAATCTATGAAGGCGATGAGGTTTTTATTGGGTATTCTCAAACTCGCAACCCTTGTTTAGCGAAAACTCCCAACATTGATGGGGATACAGAGTTTATACAAATAGATGGTAACAACAATATCGATATTACGGTATCTGGTTCAGCTAGCTTTATCTGCTTAAATCATGATATGTTTTTAGAATTCTATCAGTTTTATAGCTTAGGTAATTTACCAGTTGGCACTTACAATATTCAGATGTACTGGACGCGTCCATCCCTTCCTTTTCCTACTCCAATAGGAAATACTAGGTTGCCACTCGGAGAAAACATCCAGTTTCAAGTGTTAGCACCTGTTGTTATTCCATTATTTAATCTTTACTCACTTGTTGTCCTTGGAGGTATACTTATGTTTGTTTCGTTCTTATATTTACGCAAAAAGTCAAAAATAGTTTTACTGTCTATTGTCAGCTTGTTACTTTTTTCTGGAAATTTATCTGCTAAAAAGTTTCATTTAATTTTATCTACAAATCCTGGCACGCCAAGTGCTGATGATATTGTCAATCAAGCTTCAACATCTCCTTCACCGCCTGCTTGGATATTAAGTTCATTTAATCTGAACTCGCCCTCAAGTGTTGATTATTTGATAACTGACAGACCA
>JAMOMK010000021.1 GCA_027067055.1 Lysobacterales bacterium
GGCACTCAAAACCATTGCTGATGTTAATAATTCAGGATTGTGGCCAGCTCCTGCGGTGACCAAGGTAACACAAGCCAGTGATTTTTGGCAAGCAGAAATTGAACACCAAGATTATCTGGAACGCATTCCCAATGGTTATACCTGCCACTTTCCACGCCCTGATTGGGTGTTGCCAAAAGCATCTGGTAAATTCAATAAACTAAGAGACATAGCAACTGCCAAAATGTCAACAGATGAAATAATGAGCTTAACTAGAGACTCTAAATGAATGGTGTTCTTATTGACTCCTGCGCAATTTTAGATTTATTGACCAATATAGCCAAACCAACACACTCTATATTAACTCGATTATTTATACCGAAATCTCAATGGGCTAACTAGAAGATGCTATTTCACAACTCGGATTAAAAGTCATTGAAATGCCTAGAGAAGCTTTATTTTTAACAGGTAAAGCCTTTTTAAAATACAGAAAAAACAAAGGTACAAAACTTATTTCCCGCAAGTAAAATTGATACACCCCGATTAAAAAAATTATCGTGAAACGGTGCAGAGAACGCTGCTGATGATATAAAGAAAAGGGTTAATTAATTAATTACTTATCTTGACTTTAAGTTTATGTGATGATTATATGTGTTTCATGAAGAATTATATCCTTTTAGTTTTGGTAATTTGTATGAGTACATCAGTCTTAAGTAAAAATGATATGTGGTCAAGAAAGTATTACACTAAACCTTACGAACCTGCTTTTGTTTTCTTTGCAATCTACGGAGTCGAGAATGCAGAGTTGGAATTGTCAAAAAGTAGGCATAATGTTGATGGTTTTCCAGAAGGGTTGGATATTATCTTTTATCACAAAGATGAAAGCAATGAACAAAAGGAGTATATTGAAGAGTTTTTAAAAGGGGTTTATGGAAACTTACTTAAAGAAAAGTCGCCTGAGCTCTATCAAAAATCTCAGCAATCCAAAAGTATGACAATTGTTACTGGTACATTTGAAGACAGTGATAATTTAAACTATTTAAAGAATGTCATAGGTGTTATTAAAGCGCTTAGTGAAAAGAAAGCTATTTCAGTTTTAGATGTTCAAAACTTTGAATTTTATACACCAGAAGAATGGTCAACTAAATACTTTCTACCTCATAAGCTACAAATCAACAATCATGCCATACTTTTTTTCTCACAAGAAACAGGTAGGCTATGGATTCACTCTAGAGGTATGCGCACATTTGGAAGGCCAGATGTAAGTTTAGTCGATTGGCCTATTGATAAAATGGAAATTGCCACTGATGTGGCCAACCGTTTTATTAAAATGTATGCCTTGGGACAATACCCTGAAAACAATGTTCCAATCAAAATTAAAGGCTTACCTAATGGCATGACCACAAACCTAAAAGGCGGTTATGACAATCATGATTTTAATAATTATTTCATTGAAGTGAAATGGAATAATAATTAAGTTGCTTTCATTTGGGTTAATCTGCGTCATCTGCGGACAAAACACTCCTTACACATCCGCCGTGCCTTCGTGTCGCAGTGCGAAAATAAAAAACCCACCACTTTAAAACTTATTCTACCAATCCAAGTGTAACTTATTTATAATTCATCCCCTTTGAATTATAAATGGAAACTATGAATCACGCTCAAATCATCGCGCAAGCCATTAATGCCCAACCACAACAAGTCACCGCCGCTATTGGATTATTGGATGACGGTGACACCGTTCCTTTTATCTCACGTTATCGTAAAGAAGTAACAGGTGGCTTGGATGACACGCAATTGCGATTATTAGATGAAAAATTGACTTACTTACGTGAATTGGATGCTCGACGTATAACTGTTATGGATGTGATTAAGGAGCAGGGTAAGCTTACTGATGAATTGAAAGCAGCTATTATGGCAGCAGAAACCAAAACTCGTTTAGAGGATTTGTATTTACCGTTTAAAAAGAAACGCCAAACCAAAGCACAAATTGCCCGTAAAAATGGCCTGGAGCCATTACTGGAAGAGTTAATCAAAAACCCAACAGCTAATATTGATGAATTAGCACAAAAGTTTATCGCCGATGAAGTCAAAACAACCGATGATGCCTTAGATGGCGCCAGACAAATTGCTCTAGAAGATATTGCCGAAGATGCTGATTTAATCCAACAACTGCGTGATTGGTTGTGGGATAACGCCTTAATTTCTTCAAGCTTAGTTAAGTCAAAAGAATCAGAAGCGGCTAAATTTAAAGACTATTTTGACTTCGCTGAAAAAATCAACAAAATCCCATCACACCGTATGTTGGCTATCTTACGCGGTCGCAATGAAGGGTTTTTGAGTTTAAAAATTGATGTAAACCTCGAAGATGGACAACAACATCCTGCCATTGGACGAATCATAAATCGTCTTGGTTGGGACGTGGATAATTCCGCCTGGTTATTGCGCACCATTCAACTGGCTTGGATTGCCAAATTACATGTGCGCTTATCTTTGCAATTAACCAACCAAGCACGTGAAGGGGCTGATGGTGAAGCGATAAAAGTTTTTACCCGCAACATGAAAGATATCCTGTTGGCAGCTCCAGCTGGCGGTAAAGCGACATTGGGACTTGATCCTGGCTTTCGCACAGGAGTTAAAGTGGTAGTGGTTGATAAAACAGGCAAATTAACAGATACAGCGGTTATCTACCCGCATGCACCACAAAAACAATGGGATAAATCCAAGCACGTGTTGGCAGCCTTATGCATGAAACACGCTATTGAACTTATCAGTATCGGCAATGGCACAGCATCGCGTGAAACCGATCAGTTAGCTGCTGAATTGTTGTCTGATTTTAAAGACATCAAAGCGCAAAAAATTATGGTCTCCGAAGCGGGTGCTTCGATTTATTCAGCCTCTGAGGAAGCAGCCAAGGAATTCCCTGATTTAGATGTGACTTATCGTGGTTCTGTTTCTATCGCTAGACGCTTGCAAGATCCATTAGCAGAGTTGGTTAAAATTGAACCTAAAGCCATTGGTGTTGGGCAATACCAACACGATGTAAATCAAGTGCAACTAAACAAAGCATTGGGCGATACCGTCGAGGATTGCGTAAACTCAGTGGGTGTGGATGTCAATATGGCATCTCCCGCATTGCTGAAATATGTGGCAGGGATTTCCGAATCTGTGGCGCAAGAAATTATTAATTACCGCGATGAAAATGGTCGTTTTGACAACCGCAAACAATTACTCAAAGTAAAACGCTTGGGAGATAAAATGTTTACTCAATGCGCAGGTTTTTTACGTATTCGT
>JAMOMK010000022.1 GCA_027067055.1 Lysobacterales bacterium
CGATAGCAGGCATTCATATTAGAATACAAGGTATTATCAGAACAGTTTTCAGCAAGTTGGAAATATTGAGATTTTAACTAAAAACCATGTCAAGAAATATCTTTTATATTCGCTGAATAGTTACGAATATAGTTTGTTTTTGAATCTGAAACCATGGCCTTTAGTCATACCTTGGCATTTGAATAATAGCTTTCCAAATAGTTCTTCATACATTTTATATGGCTTGTCTTTATTTATTCTACTGAAATTTGATTTTGATAATGAGCCAACACCAAGGTGATATAATCTATGGGCTTGAGCTTTCATATTTTCAACGATGTCTCGAAGGCTTTGGCGACCTGATAGTTGAGCTAAGACTATAGCAGTAAATTGACTCCAGCGATCGCTTGTACTCATTTATCTACCTGTTTATCATCATTTATTAAAACTCATAGTCTTATCCACATTCCACGAGCGAAAGAAGAAACCTTCTGGGCTATTTCGAGAATGAGCGAAACTGGATTGTGGATAAGACGGTCAGTGTTTCATCTCTGATTTCATTTGGCTAATCTTAAATCTCATTCATCAATTGTTTTTCTTACATGTTGTTTGGTAAACTTTTGGCGACATTCCATAGTTCGCTTTAAAACATTGCGAAAAGTATGTGACAGAACTAAACCCACATTCATCGGATGTAATTCCAACTTGATAGCCATCTTTAAGCATAGTAGCTGACTGTTTAAGTCGAAATTCTCGCAATAAATCCATTGGATTTATGTCTATTAATGCTTTTAATTTCCTTTGTAACTGCCTTTCACTTATTGCCATGTCACTAGCCATTTGAGGGCGAAGATAATTTGGATTTTTGTATTTGTTAATTATCAACTTATTTAGTTTATCTACAAATTGTTTATCCTTGAGAGGCATATCTATTCGATTTGAGTTCCCTCTTTCGTCAAAGGTTTTTCCTGCTTTCTTTTTAAGAATGTTACGAATAACTAAGATGTTTTCTAATTGCAACAAAAGCTCTTGCACATCAAAAGGCTTAGTTAAATAAACGTCAACGTGTTCACGCCAGCCTCTGATTCTACTTTCTCTGTCATCAAGTGCCGTTAATAACATCAAAGGAATGTGTGAAGTCCTCCCATCTGAACGTAAAATACGCGACACATGAAAGCCATCCATTTCGGGCATCATCACATCACAAATTATAACATCTGGAACATGCTCTATTGCAAGAGCAACACCTTTTTTACCTCGGTCAGCGAGTAAACAATAATAGTGTTGTTTGAGTGAATCAGCAATATGGGCGCGCATATCATGATTGTCTTCGATGATTAGTATGGTGTCATTGCGTTTATTACCAATTTTTTCAATGGCTTGCTCAACTTCTTGTGTTTGTTTAGCTTCGTAACTAAGTTGCTTTACCAATAGATTTGAAGTATTAGCATCAGTTTCCGCCACCTCTTCCTCACTGCAATAAAAAGTTACCGCAAAAACACTCCCTGCACCCAACTGGCTAGTGATTTCAATAGTTGCATTATTAACTTTTAATAGCTCCTCAACAACACTTAAACCTATTCCAATACCTTCAATATTTTGGTGTAAATCCAAGCGCTTAAAGCGGTTGAATATTTCTTTCTGTTGCTTTTCATCTAACCCACAACCTGAGTCTTTAACATTTAAATGGAATTGATTATTTGCTTTTGTTGCATTAATTTCTATAGAACCACCTCTTGGTGTGTACTTAATGGCATTTGACAACAAATTACTCAAAATAATATCAAGTGCATCTTTGCTTACCTTTATATTAGCATTATCATTATCATTGAGCTTAAGGTCAATTCTTTTTTCTTTGGCACTATCGGTGAAAGATGCAACGATGTCTCTCACGTGTTTTTGTGTATTTATGGTTTGGAATTTGATTTTATCAAAATCTGAAATCTTGGCAATTTGCAATATCTGTTCTATCATGGTTAATAAACGGTTGGCATTTCTATTGACCATTTTAAGAGCATTGATATCTGAGTGTGGAAGGTGTGAATTAAGTAATTTATTAACAGGTCCAAGAATTAAGGTTAAGGGTGTGCGAAACTCATGAGAAACATTAGCGAATAGTTCATTTTTTTTGGCAAGCAATGTTTCTACTGTTTGTTTTTGCACTTGCAGTTCTTTGGTTTGCTTTTTAACCTCATATTTGAGCATGTTGGTGATACGTAGGTTAGCTTGGTCTTTTCTTTTTAGAAACCAAAGAGTTACACAAAGAGTAAACAAAGCATAAAGCAAATAAGCCCACCAACTTAACCAAGGAGCAGGTTTGACAATGATTTTTAATGACTTGCCTTGCTGGTTCCAAACACCATCTTTATTCGAGCCTTTAACTCTAAAAGTGTATTCGCCAGAAGATAGATTTGTATAACTTATTTGTCGATTATCAGCATTCACATAAGTCCAGTCGGGGTTTAGCCCCTCCATCTTGTAAGCGTATTTATTTCGAGAAGGATCTGAATAATCTAATGCAGCAAACTCAAAGCCAATGACATAGTCCTTGTGACCAAGGGTTAGTTCTTCAAGTTGATTAATATCTTTTTCCAAAATAAAGTCATCTAGTTCTTTTCCAATTTCAACGGATTGTCCAAACCGTGTAAAGTCGGTTAAGACTATATTTGGTGGTGTTTTATTTATCTTAATATCTTTGGGGTAAAAAGCATTATAACCATTAGAGCCACCAAAATAGAGCTTGCCTTTCTGATCCTTATAGGCAGAGTTGAGGTAAAAAAAATCGCTTTGCAAGCCATCACTTTCATGGAATACATGTGTTTTTGAATTCGAATCTATTCTTAAAAGACCATCACTTGTTCCTACCCATATATTGTTGATATCATCTTCCAGTATGCTATTAAACGTACTGTCTTTTGGCATTCCTTTAATATCAACAAATTTCTTTATAAGTTTGTCATCTTCATTGAACTGAAATAATCCGTAGCCATTGGTCCCAACCCACAAATCCCCCTGTGAACTAATATAAATAGACACAGTATCTTTGGTTGGGAGTTGATCTTGAATTGTTGTGTTCAAAGTGAATTGTTGCTCATTATCTAAAAAACCAATACCGCAATTGGTAGCAAAATAATAAGTGTTGTTATTGTTTTTCCATATAGAGTGAAAATAGTATTTTTCATCAGCAATTCTTTTTTTTGTTCTCTTGTCTACATCAAAAAGAAATAAACCTCTTTTTGTTCCTACTAACAACAAATTATCAGTCACGTTATGAGTGAATCTTGTTATGCTACTAATCTGTTTCTGATAAGAGGTGTCAATAGCATTGGTTGATAAATTAAATTTATTCAATCCATTTGTTGTTGATAGCCAAATGTTTTCATTGGATGAATAGTTGGCAGAATATAAAAAATTAGTTGATGGGTTGTTATTTCCATCTAAAAAGTGAAATTCACAACTTCCATTCACTTTATTGTACTCAATTAATCCCTTCAATGTTGTTATCCATAAACTCTGGTTTCGGTAGCTAAAACCTAAAACATCAGATACGCCTCCACATATTGACGATAGTTCACTATGACTTACCTTTCCAAAGCTTATGCTGTTTTTGTTAACAAAGTTAAGACCTCCTCTAAACGTGTTGACCCAAATATTGTTATAAGAATCTTTAACTAATGTAATGACACTATTGTCTGATAGAGAGGATGGATTATTTGGATTGTGAGTATATTTGACTAGCTTACGGTTATTTTTTGACAATTTAAACAAACCATCTTTAAGCGACCCAAACCAAATAGACTCTTTTTCAACAACAATACTGGTAATAGAGACAAACAATAGTTCTGGCATAAAGGCAATAAACTCAGAAGAGCCATGTTTTTTTAAAAAAACCCCTTTATCTGAAGCAACCCAGATGTTTTTATCAAGACCCTCTACCAAATTAAAGATGACAATTTCACTATTGCTTTCTTCCAATAACTTAATCTGAATAAATGACTTAGTAGATTTGTTAAATTCAAACAAAGCTTTTTTTGTTGCTATTAACAGCTTGCCCTGTGAAATATTTAAAATGGAAGTAATGTATATATCACTTAGATTGCCGTTACTGTCAACATAAGGATAATTTGTAATAACATTGTTTTTTGTAACGTAATTTAATCCATTGCTTGTGCCAACCCACATTCCATTACTATCACCATCAGCTAACGACGACACTAAATTACTACTTAAAGGACTATTCTTTTTTGTAAGAAAAAGACTCTCCTTTACATCTAGTTTAATCAAACCACTGTGTTGAGTGCCGATCCAAAGCTTGCCGCTTTTATCAAAATGTAGTTTCTTAATTTTTTTTATATGCAATGGTAATAAGTGTTGATAAGGTTTTAACTTAAAACCATCAAAAGACCATAAGTTGGATTTTGACGCCAACCAGAGCAGGCCTTTTTTATCAAAAGCTATTGAGCTAATGACTTTGTTCGATGGGAAGGTTTTAGAATGTATTTTTTTAAAATTAATATTACTAGCAAAAGCATTAAAACCTATGAGACAAAGACAGGCAACTATAAATATATCATACTTTATTTGATAGAACTTTTGAAAAACTAAAATCATAAAAAACCTTAAATGAGACATTATACTCTCATTTAAGGTTGTTTAAGGATGTTTATTGACCTATAGGCATCTTATTAAGAATACAGTCTGGATCTCCTCTCACCGTTTTGCTAGGAGGTGCAGGGGTAACCATATAAGAATTTAAATGTTTTGATTGAAACGGCACAAGAGGTACCGTACCTGTTGCATTATAATGAAAAGTATGCAAATTCTTAACATGGGTGTGTGGAGACAATGATGGGCAAGTATTATTCAACTGTGTTGTTGAATATAGAACACCGTTGTGAAAACAACCATGGAGTGAATTGGCTCCAGTCCCATGATTTTCTGACAGTGCATTTGTAGTCAAAAAAGGTAACAGTATTAAACTACTTAAAAATAATTTCATGTTTTTCTCTAAATGTGTAAATGAACAACTAGAGTAAACAGCACCTATCACCTCGTCAACCACTTGTCCTAAATCCTATTTTTTTAGTCCGAAAACCTAAGCAATCAGTGTGTTTCAAATAATTTTTTGTCTTTTAATTGGTCACTTACATTAATCAAACTACTTAAAATACACCCTGTGTTTATCGAAGTAGTTTGATTTGCACATACAAGGACTTTTAATAAAAGGACTTTTTTATTACTTTAAAGAGGAAATTCTTATGAAAAAATTATTATTAACTTTGAGCTTATTAGTTTTGATTGGATCTGCAACAGCAAGCACACAATCAGATGTATCACAAGTTGGGTCTGCAACAGCAAGCGCAAAATTAAATGTTTCAGAAATACAGAGGAATTTAGATAATCAATTGTTAAAAAAACCAGTTGTTGAATTTGATTTATTATTAAACAGTACAGTACCACAAGCTTGTACTATTTCAGGTAATTGCGTTACTTGTTTTGGTAGAACATTTTGTGTAGAGAAGTAAAATATAGTTTTGCATGGTGTTCTCTTAAGGGCGCCATGCAAATTCACATATGCAAACTTCTTCCGCCATCCACTTTAATAATTTCTCCAGTCATGTAATCATTTTCCATCAAAAATTTTATTCCGTGGTATAAGTTGTGTTCACTGCCCTGCCTACCTAATGCGGTTCGGTTAATTATTTCGTCCTTATCATAACAAGCACTTCCGTCCAGCGGCATAAGGATACAGCCAGGTGATATGCCATTAACACGTACATCAGGCGCAAACTCTTTTGCCAACGCCTTGACCATCATTTTGTTGGCAGCTTTTGCCATCGAGTAAACGGGATAGTTTTTTAAGGGCTTGTCGGCATGAATATCGACCATGTTGATAATAGAACCTTTTGATTGCTTTAATAAGGGATAACAGGCTTGCGATAAAAACAAAGGACCTTTGACATTGCTGTTAAAAAGTTTATTGTATTCTGTTTCGTTCAATTTATCCAAATCGGTAGGAAAAAAATCTGAGGCATTGTTGATAAGGACATCTAAGCGACCAAAGTGTACATCAATGGTTTTTATTATATCGTTAAAATCCGTCTGTTTATCAAAATCTGCTTGCGCACTGATACATGACTTTGGGCGAATTTGGTTGAGTTTGTTTTGCAAATCTTGCGTTTGTGCCTTCGAATACCGATAATGCATAACGATATTATAACCCTCTTTATGGGCAGCTTGTGCGATGTATGCACCAATTCTCACTGCTGCACCTGTAATTAACATAACTTTATTCATTAGCTTATTTTATGCCTCAATCCGATTTAGAACAACACTCTTTAGCCCTGCAAAAGATAATTAAAGACAAAATCAGTAAAACAGGCAGCATTAGTTTTGCTGAATTTATGCACATGTCTTTGTATCAACCAGGTTTTGGCTATTATTCATCGGGTCACCATAAATTTGGAAAAGATGGTGATTTTGTTACGTCACCAGAGTTAGGTTGTTTGTTTGCCAAGAGCCTAGCATTGCAATTTTCACAAGTGATAAAGAGCCTTGATAACCCTATTATTCTAGAACTCGGTGCTGGAACAGGTCAGTTTGCTTTCGATTGTTTGTTGGAATTAGAAAAACTAAACTCTTTACCAGAAAAATATTATATTTTAGAAGTCAGTGCAGATTTACAACAAAGACAGAGTGAATTGTTGCAAATCCTACCTAAACATTTAAGTGAACTTGTCGAATGGATTACACAACCTTTAGCGAAGAAATTTAACGGTGTTGTTTTTGCCAATGAAGTGGTGGATGCCTTGCCTGTTGAGGTTTTTCGTTATCATGACAATGAATTTCAACAAAAGCGAGTGACTTGGGATGAAGGTTTTAAAAAAATATGGGGTGAGTTTCCTGAAAAGTTACTCAAACAGATAGAAGATAAAAACTTACAACTAAACGAAGGTTATATTTCGGAGTTTATCCCGCATTTAAACAGTTGGTTAAATTCTATTACGCAAAACCTCAATCATGGTGTGGTAATTTTTGTTGATTATGGCTACGAACGCAATGCTTATTATCACCCTCATCGTAGTGATGGTACATTAATATGCTTTTACCAACACCAAGCTAATTTTGATTACTTTAACAATATTGGCATTCAAGACATGACTGCTTTTGTGGATTTTACTGCACTGGCAGAAGCAGGCGATAGTTGTGGTCTGGGTGTTGATGGGTTCACCACACAAGCCCATTTTTTGATGTCTCTTGGTATTCAAAACCACCTAGGAGATAGTCAAAATGATTACAAAAGCTATTATCAAAATACCACCCAAATGAAAAAGCTCACCATGCCAAATGAAATGGGTGAAAAGTTTAAAGTCATCGCCTTTACTAAAAATTATGCCGATGAACTCATCGGTTTTACCTTAAGCAATCAATTGCATTTATTATGAACATACCTAGAAAATATTTAGTGTTAATCGGTTGGCTACTTGTTGCCACCGTTGTGACTTTATCATTGGTCAAAATTGGGGCTGTTATGCCAGATGTCAAAAATGGTGACAAAGTTGGACATTTCATTGCTTATTTTTCATTAATGATTTGGTTTGCATGGCTGTATCCAAAACCTTGGGTTCGAAACATTTATGCAATAGGTTTTATTTTTATGGGCGGTGCAATGGAAGTGTTACAATCCATGACCACTTACCGTTCGGCAGATATTGAAGACTTTCATGTCAATACCATTGGTGTGATTGTTGGATTTATATTTGCGGTTTTGCTTGGCAATATTCCTATTGTGAAGAAAACTTTTAAATTATGATTGGTTATTTGTTAGGATAAGGCTATGTCAAATCATGCTCAATTACTAAAACGTGTTACCTATGCCTCGGTTGCAACAGCTATTATTCTCATAATTGCAAAAGCAATTGCTTGGTATATGTCTGGTTCCATTGGAATACTTGCTTCTTTAATTGATTCGCTAATGGATTCTTTTGCATCCATTATTAACCTTTTTGCTGTTCGATATGCTTTGCAACCAGCCGATGATGATCATCACTTTGGTCATGGTAAAGCTGAACCGTTAGCAGGGTTGGCACAAGCTAGTTTTATTGCGGGATCAGCAGTTTTTCTTATTTTTAATGCCATACAACGTTTGCAAAACCCACAAGAATTAAGTAATAGTTCTATTGGTATTGCTGTCATGGTCTTTTCAATCATTGTCACTGTCTTTTTAGTCTTGTACCAAAGACATGTGGTGAAGGTAACTAATAATTTAGCGATAAAAGCTGATTCATTGCATTATTTAACCGATTTATTAACAAATGTAAGTATTTTAATTGCCTTGTATTTAACGGCTCTTGGCTATTTGTGGGCAGATGCGGCATTCGCTATTGCTATTGCTTTGTATATTTTTAAAAGTGCCATTGAAATTGGTCAAGATGCCTTTGCACATTTAATGGATAAAAAACTAGATGAAGAAACAGAAAAACTGATTATCAAAACAATAAAAGAGGCACAAGGCGCATTAGGCTTTCATGATTTGCGCACGCGCCAGTCGGGTAAAGATAAATTTATTCAATTTCACCTAGAGCTAGATGATAGGCTTTCATTGATTGATGCCCATGCGATTGCTGATGGTCTAGAAAAGAAATTAATGGCATTGATTCCTGATGCCGAGGTGATGATTCATGAAGATCCAACGAAGGCATAACCGTTTAATTGGAGCATAAAAAAATGGCAGGGTTTAAATTCTGCCATTTTCTTTCTTAAAGTTTCCTTAACTTATCTTGCTCTTTTACTTGCTCTCATTTTGTCGAATATTTCATGGCGTTTATTCATCTCAAGCTGCTTTTCTTTACTCAAGCTTGATAAATCTTTGCTTGGTAGCTCAATATTAAGCATAGAAAATAATCCACGAACCTCACTGGCTACTTTTTTGGTAGATTGTGTTGTTTTTGCTGGACCAACACCTGTTTCCACAAATGAACGGCTTGCAGTTCTAAACCCTCTTACTGGATAAAAAATATTTGTATAAAAGCCGTCTTCATGTACCTCCACATCACCAACAAAGTGGTCAAGTCCGACAGATAGGACATAATCAAATATTAAATATGTTCCATTTGTTTGCCCATCTTCTACGGTTACATATAATCGATCTGTAGAATAATCATAATGTGCTGTAATATTGTGGTTATTAAGAGCAAAGTTAGTGCAGAAGCCATCAATAGTGTTTTCTGGTCTACAGCCATCAACAAATTTTATACCATCGGCAATAAAAGTATCTCTAAATAACATCACGTCACCTATAAAGGGTTGAGCGACACCAGTATCAGAAAAATCTAACACCATTTGCCATTCACCTAACATTTTATCAGCTTCATCACCCAATAAAAAATTAAAGCGTTCGATATTTTTTACTGCTCCTTCAAATTGAATAGTAGCGGTTGACTCAGTTCGAAAATGTATTGTTATTGGACCGCGTTGACCGACTATAACTAGCGGTTCTGTATAAGTACAATCGATACAAGTTCCATTATAATTGTAATTTAAATTACTATCAAATAAGGCATTACCTTCCAAAAATGTACCTGCGGTATACCATGTTGGGTTGCCAGCGTCATCATAAACATAAAGAGCAACAAACAAGAAGTTGTCTTGGATTTCAATGGCATAACCTGAACCTGATTCATTGGGGTTCCACCAAATACCAGACTCTGGAGTAAAGGCTTGTGCCTGTGCCGTTAGGAATAATGTTGCCGCTAGTGCTAGTTTTTGAAAAATTCGCATGATTTTTCTCCGTTTAATTAACTTGTTGGTATATTATGCCATTTTTGCTGAATGAAGAATGAATAAATGATTGATATTGGTGCAAATTTAACACATGACAGTTTTAATAAGGATAGAAAACAGGTTGTAGATAACGCAATTGATGCTGGTGTAACCACCATGATTGTAACAGGCTCGAATCAAGAGTGTTCGCAAAAGGCTTTTGAATTAACTCAAGAATATTCTGAGAGTCTATATTCAACAGTTGGCTTTCACCCGCACCATGCCAGTGAATATACAGGTGAAAGTGAGGACTTGATTTTAGAACTCATTAAACACGATAAAGTGGTTGCCATTGGCGAAACGGGCTTGGATTATTTTCGTGATATCTCACCACGTGAAGCCCAGGTGTTTTCTTTTGAACAACATATTAAGCTTGCCATTGAGACGGGAGCGCCGTTATTTTTGCACCAACGTGATGCTCATGAAGATTTTTATGCCATCATCAAGGAAAATCGTGACAAAATTTCCAATCTAGTTGTGCACTGTTTTACCGACAACAAAAAGGCCTTGTTTGATTATATTGACCTTGATTGTCATATTGGCATAACGGGATGGATATGCGATGAAAGACGTGGATTGCATCTGCGTGAATTGGTTAAAAATATACCAGATAACAGGTTGATGATAGAAACGGATTCACCTTACTTAATTCCTCGTGATTTAAAATTAAAAACGCGCCGAAACGAACCTAAAAATTTACCACATATTGCACAAGTCATCTCAAAGCTGCGAGAGACCAACCTAGATGAGTTTATCAATCAAACTAGCTTGGTATCTCACAAGTTTTTTAATCTTTAAATCAACAACCCTCCATCAACAGGAATATTAACACCTGTAATATAACTAGCAGCCGGTGAGGCTAAAAATAAGAAAGTTGGTGCTATTTCTTCAGGTTGTGCCATGCGATTCATCGGTATCATTGGCATAATTTGTTTGAGCATTCGTTCATTGCTGGTAAGAGCTGAGGCGAATTTAGTGTCAGTTAAGCCAGGTAATACCGCATTGACACGAATATTTTGTGGGGCACATTCTTTGGCAAAAGACTTGGTCATGGAGATAATTGCCGCTTTTGTTACTGAATATATACCTTGCATTGGACCTGGGGTTATACCATTAACTGATGCGGTATTGATAATACAACCGCCACCAGTATCACGCATCATTTGACCTGCTAATTGGCTCATTAAAAAATAGCCTTCAATATTGACCTCAACAGTTTTGCGTAATGCTGATAATGGTGTATCTAAAATATGCCCAAAATAAGGATTGGCTGCTGCATTGTTAACCAAAATATCTAATCTACCAAATTTGGATTTAATCTTTTCAATCAAGCCTTCAATAGCTCCTTGGTCACCAATGTGACAAGCAAATGCTGTTGCCATTCCACCGTCTGCCTTTATTGCATTGGCAACTGCATCAACTCCTTCTTGTTTACGTGATGAAACAATGACATGAGCACCGGCTTTGGCATAAAGTTTTGCCACCTCTTTACCTATGCCACGTGAAGCACCAGTTATCAATGCAATTTTATTTTTTAATGAAAACATATTTCTCTCAAGTAAAGTGTTAGTGCTATAGTATAACTTTAAATAGTAAAGTTGTCTTAGTAATGTTTCAACAAATTTTAGATGCCACAAATCGGTTGCAGGGTTTTGTTCACCAGACACCTATTTTAAGTTCTCTCACACTCAACAAAATGATTGGTGCCGAGGTCTATTTTAAATGCGAAAATTTTCAACGAATTGGTGCTTTTAAGTTTCGTGGTGCTTTTAACTGTATTTCACAACTTTCAGATACTGAAAAACAACGTGGAGTTATTGCTTTTTCATCAGGTAACCATGCCCAAGCAGTTGCGTTGGTAGCAAAGCTATTAGGCATTAAAGCCACCATTATAATGCCGAGCAATACGCCACAAGTAAAATTGGATGCAACGCGAGGTTATGGTGCCGAAATCGTTATTTATGACATTGAAACTGAAGATCGAGAAGAGGTAACGGCAAAAATTCAAAATAAACACGGTTATACCTTGATTGCCCCATTTAACAACACGCACGTTATTGCAGGGCAAGGCACTGTTGCTTATGAGTTTTTAGATAAAGTTCCTGACTTAACCACCTTGTTAGTGCCTTGCGGCGGCGGTGGTTTGTTGGCAGGCTCTGCTATTGCAGCAAAAGGCTTAAATTCAAGCATCCGTGTTATTGGAGTCGAACCTGAACTTGCTGATGATGCTAAACAGTCTTTTGAATCAGGGAAAATAGTCACTGTTCCTGTTTCAAAAACCATAGCCGATGGCACTCGAACAACAGCATTGGGCCACATGACTTTTCCACTTATTCAACAATATGTCGATGAAATTTGTACAACAACAGAACGAGCCATTATCGAAGCGGTCAAATTTCACTTACTGCGCATGAAAATAGTGGTCGAGCCATCAGGTGCATTGGGATTAGCAGCGCTGTTATCAAAAAGCATAGAACCCAAAGGAAAAGTGGGGGTCATTATTAGTGGTGGCAATATTGACCCGCCTGTATTACAAAACATACTAGGGGAATAGAGTGAAAACAATCGGATTATTAGGCGGCATGAGCTGGGAAAGTACGCAATGGTATTACCAAGCCATAAACCAAGGCGTAAAAAAGCAACTCGGTGGTTTGCACTCTGCCAAAATAGCATTGTACAGTGTTGATTTTGCTGAAATTGAAAAACTACAAATACAAGGTGACTGGCAAAAAGCAGGTGAGGTATTAGCTCAAGCTGCCCTTGGTGTCGAAAAGGCTGGTGCTGATTTTTTATTGATTTGCACCAATACTATGCACAAAGTAGCTTCCCAAATTCAAGCTAAACTCTCTATCCCTCTTTTGCATATAGCTGATGCCACAGCTGAAGAGCTCATCAAACAAGGTGTTTCTAAAGTGGGTTTGCTTGGTACTGCTTTCACCATGGAACAAGATTTTTACAAAGGGCGATTAGAGAACAAATATGGCTTAGAAGTTATTATCCCAAATCAAACCGATAGAAAAATTGTGCATAAAGTTATTTATGACGAATTGTGTTTAGGAAACATACAAGAGAGTTCAAAACAGGACTATTTAAAAATTATTAACGGGCTTGCCAATCAAGGTGTTCAAGGCGTGATTTTAGGTTGTACAGAAATCGGTTTGTTGGTTAAGCAAACCGACACTTCTGTCAAATTATTCGATACCACCTTTATTCATGCTGATGCAGCTATTAAAAAAGCATTGTTATAAATTTAGATGAGTATTATCGCAAAAAGGTTTCTGTTTTGACTCTTTACAGTTACATAAACGTGTTTCACCACTTCGTTTTGCCTTAAATAAAACCGGCTTTATTTTTGAGCCGTGGTGAGAGCCATCACAAAACGGTTGAATTTGACTCATCCCGCACTGACACCATAAGTAAGACTTACCCTTCTCTAAATTCACCATTATTGGTTCTGGTTTTTTAGTTTCAATTTTAATAAATTTTTTTGATAACGGACTGTTAGAGTCTTTGGATTTTATCAAAGGATACAAATACGAGGCATTCCATGCTTCGTTTGTATTCACTTGCAATCCATATTCTGATGGAAATTGGCGAGAGAAGGTGGCAGAACCAAATAACTAATCCAAAATCGAAAACATATTGCCAAAATTACCATTTGGGTCACTAATACCGTCTAATTTGGACTTGCCGTGATGTCCATGATGAAAGGCAGGTGTGATAATAATGAGCTGTTTAATGACTAGTCCAACTGCAACTGCAAAGCCTCCGCCTAAAAAAATCACAACGGCTAAGTACCAAAGGTTTGGCATCATGAGGTAATATAATGCTGCATTTCGGTAGGACACAAAAACCCCCATCTCCTGTGCTTGATGATGAGAACGGTGTAATTTCCATAAAAAATCGTACTCATGACCACTGCGGTGATACCAGTATTGCATTAAATCATCAATGAAGATGTACACAGGTAAAACAATCCAAATACTTGTATTGGCAAAATACCCTTGAGCACTGGGAAATAGTTTTGAACCTAATGTGATAACACTGATAACAATTAGTGGCTTTATTAATAGAGACAAAACAAAAAATCCACCAGCTTCTTGAACCCAACCACTAAAATTTCGTCTAGATGCTCATTAAGTTAAGATTTAAACTTTGCCATAAAGTTTATCGCTTTATTAGCAAAATCACCGTACGGAGGCATGAGGTATTTCATGGTGGTAAAATTAGCTTGGTAAAAAATAGGGCGTAATTTAGAGAAGGTTAAAAACCCCTCATAACCATGGTAATGCCCCATGCCACTAGCACCAACGCCACCAAAGGGTAAATCATGTTGGGCCACATGGAATAAAGCATCATTGACAGTAACACCACCAGACATGGTGTTTTCAATATAGGTATTGAGTAATTTTTTGTTTTTGCTAAAAGGATAAAGTGCTAATGGACGGTCTTTTGCATTAATATAATCAATAACTTCTTGTGGTTCTTTATAGCTTTTGACCATCAAAATAGGCCCAAATGTTTCTCTTTGACAAATAATCATGTCATCGGTAGTGTTGAGTACCAACGTGATGGGGAATTTTTTATTTTCAATCTGTGGTAGTTGTTCATTGAGGTTAATCACGCGGGCACCTTTTTCTTCGGCATCTTTGATAACACCTTGCAAACGAATAAACGAGCGCTCATCTATTATTGATGTATAGTCATTGGTATTAATATCTGGTACATGCTGTTTAACCCATTTTTTTGTCTCAGATATAAAGTTCTCAATCAGTTTCTCATGCACAAAAACATAATCCACCGTCGTGCAAATCTGCCCTGCATTAAATTGTTTGACAAACAGTATGCGTTCCACTGCTTTTTCAAGTGAATATTCTGGGTCAATTATGGCTGGTGATTTACCACCCAACTCTAGGGTCACAGGCGTGAGGTTTTTTGCAGCAGCAGCCATAACTTTTTTGCCTGTAGCACCAGAGCCAGTAAACATGAGGTGATCAAAGGGAATTTGTGAAAACTCGATACCAACGGAGCCAGTTTCTTCAAAAAACTGAAGTTTTTCAGGTTTAAAATACTTGGGTGTTAATTCAATTAATAAGCGTGTCAGATTTATTGAATTCTCTGACATCTTAACCATGGCACGGTTTCCCGCAGCAAATACAGCCGATAGACCAGAAAAAGACAGGTTGATTGGGAAATTCCATGGAATAATCAAACCAACAACGCCTAAGGGTTGCGGGATAACACGGTTTTTCGCACCAAAATAAATGGTTTTGTCCACGTGTCTGCGCTGAACTTTCATCCATTTCTTTAGTTTCTTAATTGCCGAATTGATATCATCCGTAACAACTACAATTTCTGCAAATAGAGTCTCAAATTTTGACCTGTTTCCATAATCCTTGCAAATTGCATCGACTATGGCATCACGATTTTCAGTTAATAACAGTTTTAGATTGGTTAAGTATTGTTTTCTTTCTTGTCTGGATTCAATTTGGCTATTAAGAAAACTTTCACGTTGCAGGTTAAAAGCTTCTTGCAATTGCTGCTTAATTGGATTGTGTTGCTCTGTCATGGTTTACTCAAATGTCTTATACTTTCTATTTTACACCTGTTTTGACTTTAAACAAAGCAATTCCAAGATAACCAAAGACGATGGCAAGTAATGGGTTGATAAAATTTAATAAGGCATAAGGCGCATAATCTAGGGTTTGTATACCCAAAGTTGCGACGTAGAAAACTGCCGTATTGTTCCATGGAATCAGAGCTGTTGTTAAGGTTGAGCCTTCTTCGACACTGCGCGATAACACTGATCTATCCACACCCTTTTCATCGTAGGCTTTTTGATACAATTGGCCGTTGAGAATAATAACAATATAGGTGTCGCCCATGGAAAGGTTGCCGATAAAAGAAGTGGCAATGGTAGAAGCAACCAAAGAACCAGCACGCTTAATACGCTTAATGATGCCTTGCAGTAACACTGTCAAAAAACCTGCACCATGTAAAATGCCTCCCATTGCAATGGCTATTATTGATAATAACAAGGTAAATGCCATTGAAAACAATCCACCTCGACCAAGCAAGTTATCAATCATTGGCGTTCCGGTATCTGCGGGTTTATTTTGCCACAAGGCATTGGCAACTTCGGTAACCGAATGTCCCTGGTATAAAACAGCAATTAAACAGGCAACAATAATACTAGCAGTCATAGTGACTTCAGGAGCATACTTTTTGACACTCATCACTAACATCACAACTAAAGGTGCCAATGTGATAAGGAAATTAAGCTTATAATGTTGCGCTAAAACGTCTTGAATGGTGGTTATTTCAGCAAAAGAGGAGGTGTTGCTCGTTTGATAACCCATATAGGCATAGATAATAATAACAATGAGATAAGAAGGGATGGTGGTGTAAAGCATGGATTTAATGTGGTCATATAAACCTGTTCCCGCACTCATGGAAGCTAAGTTTGTGGTATCTGAAACTGGAGAAAGTTTATCACCAAAGGTCGCGCCAGAGATTACCATACCAGCAACCAAAGGCAATGGCACATTAAGCACGGTACCGATGCCCATAAAAACAACACCTAGCGTGCCAACAGTTCCCCATGAGGTGCCAATTGAAATAGACATAATGGAACACAAAATTAATCCAATGGGCAAAAACCATTGGGCAGTAATCCAGTTAAGGCCATAATAAATCAAGGCAACGACTGTGCCAGAATGCATAAAAGAGGCAATGACTATGCCGATTAAACAAAATATGTAAATAGCGGACAAGGAGCGAGACAAGCTATCACTCATCATTTGTCGTATTTGTTCAAAGTTATAACCTAATAAGCGGGCGTTTAATGCTACCCAAATCATGACAAAAAATAGGATAATGTGCAAAGAGATATCCATCTTGAATAAACCAAGAGAAATCATCAAAATCAAAACAGTAAAAACGGATATGGCGTGAAGTAAAGAACTGGTTTTTGCTGGCATAGTGACCTATTGAAATATGATTGTTGAATATCATATCCTTTTTATATCTATTATGCAAAGACCTTATTGTTAGGTTATAATTCCAGCCATGAAAAAATTACAAATAATCGTTCCAGTCTTTAATGAGCAAGAAGTTGTGGATGTGTTTTATGAAAAAATGAAACAAATCCTCGTTACCTGTCAGGTGGATTGGACCATTTTATTTGTAGATGATGGCTCTGTTGATGGCACGGTTCAACACATCGAGTTTTTGCACCATAAGGACCCACGCGTTGGGCTCATTAGTTTAAGCCGTAATTTTGGCAAAGAATATGCCCTAACAGCTGGTCTTGATCACGCCGATGCCGATGCAGTGGTGGTTATTGATGTCGATTTACAAGACCCGCCTGAGCTGATTCCACAAATGTTGGAAGAGTGGCAAAAGGGTTATGATGTTATTTATGCCACTAGGCGAAAGCGTGAAGGCGAAACTTATCTTAAAAAAGCAACCGCTTCATGGTTTTATAAGATTATCAACAAAATGAGCAAAATTTCCATTCCAAAAGATACTGGTGATTATCGACTAATGGATATAAAGGCTGTTAGAGCAGTTAATAAACTGCGTGAAAGCAACCGATTTATGAAAGGAATATTTGCCTGGGTGGGTTATAAGCAAAAGGCAATTTATTTCGATCGAAAAGAACGCTTTGCCGGTGATACCAAGTTTAATATGCGCAAATTGTTTTCGTTTGCTATGGATGGCATTACTTCATTTTCATATGTTCCACTTAAATTTGCCACGTGGATTGGTACTGTCGTTGCCTTATTCTCTTTTTTGTATGGCATAAAGGTTATATTAAAAGCCTTAATTTTTGGCGGAGACCCACAAGGATACCCAACAATGATGGTGGTGATATTATTCTTGGGCGGTATTCAATTGATGGCTCTGGGTATTATTGGTGAATACTTGGGACGTTTATTTGAAGAAAACAAACAACGCCCCTTGTATTTGATTGATAAATATCACCCACCTAAGACGAAGACGGCTGATAAAGAAGATTAGTTTTTGTTATTTTTTTACCTTTACAAATTTCAAAGTAAATCTGTCGGTATTTCCTGTGACTGTTTTTCTTCCTACTTCGTAACGCAATTCGTCATCAAGTCGGTAATGAAGTGTGCTGTAATCAACCAACTTAAAACCAGCATCTTGTATTTCTTTAATGGCTAAAACAGGATCAAATCGTCTGCGATTTTCATCATTGTCACCTTGCATGTGTCGGCGAGTATGATCTACCACTCCGTATATTCCACCTTTTTTCAAGGCTTTAAAAGCGGCATCATTCATGGCTTTTCTGCCTTCAAAATCAAAATTGTGGTAATTTCTAAAGGTTAAAACCATATCGGCCTTTTTAGTGTCTAAGTCTGTATTCTCTATGGAATAAAATCTAGCACCATCTTTACGAAACATCTTATTGTTTTTTGCTAAAACCTTAACTTTCTTAAAATCATCTGTATTTAACAAAGATTTTTCGATTCGTGAAGTGCCATAAGCAACAGCAAAATCGCCCTTTTCTTTTAACGTAGGCGCTAATAATTTTGTATACCAACCGCCACCAGGAATAAGCTCGACAACTTTCATGTCGTCACGGAGACCAAAAAACTTCAATGTACTTATTGGGCGACGGTTTCCGTCACGTTGTTTTTCTTTGTCTGTGCGGATAGATGATTCCATAGCAGAAATCAACTTATCCTCTGTGGTTTTAAAATCATCGGCAAAAGTTGCATAAGTTGCAAAACTCATGACTAAAAGTAATAATGTTTTCATGTGCTGGCTCTCTTTTTTATTTAGGTTAATTAAGTTAGACAGTTTTATGTTAAATTGTTCCAAATTAAAGTGAAAAATAATGAGTTTAAAAAATTTACAGGGTGTTTTTGGGTTTGAGGGGTTTAAAACAGGTCAAGAACAAGTCATAAAAAAAGTCCTAGCAGGTAAATCGTGTGCCGCAATTTTCCCTACAGGTTCAGGTAAATCCTTGTGTTATCAATTACCCGCTTTGCAATTGCCAGGTCTTACATTGGTCGTTTCCCCTTTATTATCCTTGATGAAAGATCAGTTGGATTTTTTATTATCACACAACATTTCTGCTGCTCGACTGGATTCTTCTTTAGAACGAGATGAATACAATGATGTTTTGCAAAGAGCCAAGAGCAACCAACTAAAAATACTAATGATTTCGGTTGAACGTTTTAAAAATGAGCGATTTCGTGCTCAACTACAGCGCATGAATGTATCATTAATGGTTATAGATGAAGCGCATTGTATTTCCGAATGGGGACATAATTTCCGCCCAGATTATTTGAAATTACCACACTATCAACAGGAATTTGCCATACCTGCTGTTTTATTATTAACGGCAACGGCAACCAAGCAAGTGGTTGAGGATATGCAAACAAAATTTGCGATTGCTCTAGAAAATGTCATCATAACAGGGTTTTATCGCGACAATCTCTTTTTGCAAATGCAGCCAACTCCGGTTGAAAATCGTCAACAAGCCCTATTTGAGACATTATTTAAAAAACCAGATTTACCTTCTATTGTCTATGTCACCTTACAAAAAACTGCTTATGAAATTGCAGAATGTTTAAGAAATAAGGGTATCAATGCCCAGCATTACCATGCAGGAATGAAAATGCAAGAGCGTGAATTCATTCAAAACCAATTCATGCAAGGGCAAATAAATTGCATCGTTGCCACCATTGCTTTTGGCATGGGCATTGATAAAAAAGATGTGAGGCGTGTGATTCATTATGATTTGCCCAAGTCTATTGAAAATTATAGCCAAGAAATTGGTCGTTCAGGTCGTGATGGTAGAAAGTCATTGTGTCAAATTCTTGCCAACAGTGACAACATAACCGTACAAGAAAATTTTGTCTATGGCGATACACCCGATTTCAAGGGTATTAAATTACTGTTAGAACAAATACAAAATAGCCAAGAACCCTTTTGGGAAACCAAAATTATCACCCTGTCCAATGAATTGAATATCAAAGTGTTGCCATTAAAGACTTTGTTGGTTTATCTAGAAATGCGTGAAATCATCAAACCAAAGTTTACCTATTTTGAAGAATACTCGTTTAAAAATTGTGATACCGATGCGCTAATTAATCGATTTCAGGCTGAGCGAAAAGAATTTATAGCCGCTATTTTCAACAACTGTGTGAAGAAAAAAATGTGGACTTATGTAGATATTCAGGCAATTATGGATAACTACGCAACTGACAGAGCGCGCATAATTGTGGCACTGGAATATTTTGAACAGCAAGGTTTGCTGGAGTTACAAGCCAAGCAATCGGTAGAACGCTTTGATATTGTTACTCGTGAGTTTGATGCTTCGCAATTAGCAAAAGAATTGTTTAATGTCTTCTTGAAAAAGGAACAAACCGAAGTGCAACGCATTCATAATATGATTGCCTTATTTGAATCAGATACCTGTTTGAGTAAAGAGTTGGCGCACTATTTTGGAGAAGAGTTAGATTTTGAAAAATGTGGGCATTGTTCGCATTGTTTAACAGGCCAAGCGAATTTTAAAAGCCTGAATGAATTAGCTGAAATCGAAACACACAACTTTGAGCAACTCACCGCAGAATTTATCCACGCCACAGGCGATGCCTTTAGTGCAAACAATTTGGTTAAATACCTGTGCGGAATCTCCACACCCATATTCAGAAAATACAAAGTCAGAGCCTTACCCTATTTTGCCTACCTTGAAAAATATCCCTATGCCCAAGTCAAAACCTGGGTGTTATCGCATTTGAATTAAACGTTAATATGAGAGAACAGTATGAAAGATAAAGAGGGCAGAAGGTTTTTGATGATGTTACGATTAACTTTAGGTTTTATTTCAACTTATCTTGTAATAAATTCATTGTCCTATTATTCAGAACCATTTGGCGGTTGTGAAAAAAAGGACTCTTAACTTTAGTGTCAGGTTGTTCTTCTTGGCAGTATTTCGGTATGGGAATTGCTATAGTGTTTTTATTTTGGGTTATAAACCCTAAATCTCTAGCTTTGAAGTATTGGGGGTTTTTACTTGTTGTATTGTTAGCATTGCTTGGACGCCCTGAGGCGCTCGGTAATGGTATATTGTACAGCTCAACCAATATGATGTACTATTGGCGTAACTATGGGTTGGTCATATTATTTGGTGGTATGGTTGGTATTGCTATATCGGTAATTTTGGAAAGATGCCTGAAACCGTAAGGTGGGCTTGCCCACCAAATTTAATACTCTTCTGATAATCGAGGCAACATAAACACTGTTGGTGGGCAAGCCCACCTTACGGAAAATAGGTAAGTTTAAACTTATTGAAATGGCGCTGGCTTTATTATATTTTATCAATGTTGAACTAATCTTTTCTAATCGATGTCACATTTATACTCATTAATAAAGAGGTAATTATGGCAACACGGACTTTTAGAAACAAAGATGAAGCGGAAATTAACATCACGCCAATGTTAGATGTGGTGTTTATTATGCTAATATTTTTTATTGTGACGACAACTTTTAACAAAGAAACGGGTTTGCGAATTTTTGGCGCCAATAGCAGCACGATTAATTCGGATAAAGTAAAGGTCGCAACAATTAAGTTAGATACTAACTACAATTACACGGTTAATGGTGTTGCAACAACTTTGGATGGTATTGAATCATTGCTTGCTAACCTAAAAGCGGCTAATCCTGAGATCAAAGCACAAATTATTTCATCAAAAGAAGTCAAAACAGGTGAGTTGGTCAGTGCTATTGCCCAAATAAAGCAAAATGGCATCCAGCAGTATACCGTTAGTTCGTTTTAAATTTCGTCCAATAAGCGGATTCTTAACCGTTAGGCACACTTTACTGCAGGTTTATTTTGAAAGTATATTTTTTCACCTAACTATGAGCATTACTAACCAACTGATGTACTGAGGATGGGCTTCTTTTATAATAAAATCTCTTCAATAAAATTATGCAAGGAGCCCACAAGGGACTCCACTACTTTGGATTTTTCTACTTCCTCACATCCGCACTTTCCTGATGAAACACCAAGCCTTCTGCTTCTGCCAAAATACTTGAGGTTTTCGCTAATTCAACTCGGCCTTTGTCATTCACTTTTTGGGTGGATAACACTTTTAAAAATTGATGGACGCTTAAGCCACCTGAGTTTTTTCCTGCGCCATTGGTTGGTAGGGTGTGGTTTGGACCGGCGCAATAATCGCCAAAGGCAACCGCTGAGTTTTCGCCGATAAAAAGGGAACCGTAATTGGTGAATAAATTCATATCACATTCGGTATCTGTTACCAGCAAATGTTCGGGGGCGTAATCGTTGATTAACTCTATGGCTTGGGTTTGGTTTTCGCATTTGATAAAGATAATTTGTTCCTTTTCAATCAAACCTTGTCCCGCCTCGCTTGCGTTTGTACGGGTGTAAAGATTTTCTAACAGTTGTTGTGATGTACTGACAACCAATGAAATAGCATTGGGATCATGCTCGGCTTGTGCCAAGGCATCGTACATAATCCAATCGGGATTTTGTAGGTTTTCAGTGTAAATTAATAGCTCACTTGGACCTGCCAAAGTATCAATTTTAGTGCAGTGTTGCACCTGGGCTTTGGCGGAATTAACATAGGCATTGCCTGGGCCAACAATCATATTAACTGCATCAATTTCACCATAACCATAACTCAACGCGCCAATGGCTTGTGCGCCACCCAAATGCAAAAACTGCGTTGCACCAGCTAGTGAAGCTGCCGCTAGTAATGCTGGGTGATTTGATGGGGAGCAAGCAATAATATCAGCACAACCCGCTACTTGAGCTGGTGTTATGGTCATTAAAGAGGTGGAAATTAATGGAAATCGTCCACCAGGAATATAAGCACCAATTCGCTGGATTGGTTGATAAATGTAACCAAAATCGCCAAGTCCATCGTTAAAAGAGTCATTTTTGAGGTCTTTTGCCTGAAACTTACAAAAAGCTTTAATGCGTTGATAAGCAATTTTAATTGCTTCAGCTAGTTCTGGTTTTAGTCCGTATTCTTCAAAAGCTTTAAGTATTATGAGTTTGCCTTTTTGCCCATCAATTTTCTGACTCCAGCTGTCGACTGCGCTATCGCCATTTATACGAATATCGCTTAAAATTTCGGCAACCGTGTCTTCAATTTGCTGGTTATCTTTTAACTCAGCACGTTGGTAGTCTTTTGCTAAAATGATTTTATCGTTCATTGTTTCTGCTCCGTAAATCACTAACAATCTCAGTGATGCTGACACCTTTGGCTTTCGCCATAACCAATGTAAAGAACAATAAATCAGCCGCTTCCCAGCGCACATGATTGTGTTCGGTTGCTTCTATCAGCTCTTGGCATTCTTCTTCTAGTTTTTCGATTTGCAATTCTTGACTGGCAAATAGTTGTTGGGTGAATGAAGGCTTATCACCGACTTCGGCAAGGCGTGTTTCAAATATTTCGTCCAAATAATTCAGTGAGTAATTTTTGGTCTGACTGGCAAAACAACTGTAGCGTTCAAAGTGACAGGCATTGCCACCTTGTTCTACTTGGAACAATATCGTATCGCCATCGCAATCAACATCAATATGCACTAATTTTTGTGTATTGCCGCTGGTTAAACCCTTGGTCCACAACTCTTGGCGTGAACGTGAAAAGTAGGTGCCTGTTCTTTGCGACAATGCTAACTGCAAAGACTCTTTACTGGAATAAGCCATCATTAAGACTTTGCCTGTTTTGGCATCTTGCGTGATAGTGGGAATCAAATCCATTTTGCTAAAATCAACCAATGACATAAAGGCTTTATCTAATTGCATGGCACCTGAGTAAATCGCCATGCCAATTTGTGAATTGGCTCCCTTGTTATTTATCCATTGCAAATCTTCATAACTGGAAATACCACCAGCAACAGTAACTGGAATTGGCGATGCCTTAATGACTTGTTCAATTCTTACCTTGTCAATACCGCCCATCATGCCTTCATTTTTGACTTGGGTGTAGAGAAACTCACCACAGTTTTTGGCTAGTTCAGGAATAATATCAACAATTTTTGTATCAGCTGTTTGTTGCCAACCATGGGTCGTAAGGTAATCGCCCTTGGCATCAATAGCAAATATCAGTGAGTTCTTTGGCAGCTTCTTAACAAAATCGGCACTTGCCGAAGTACCTAAAATAATCTTGGTCGCTCCTGCGGCTAAATAGGCTTTAGCGGTCTTTAAATCACGTATTCCGCCACCGACTCGGCAAGGTTTTTTGCGTAGCATTTGTTCAATCAGCTCTTGATTGCTGCCCGTGTCCATGGCGGCATTTAAATCAATGATTGCCACTTCGCCATAAAGCGAAAATTCTTCTAATAAAGCAAAAACATCGTCTTTTTCGACTATCTTTTTATCGGCTTGTCCTTGTTGTAATTGTACGGCTTTGCCGTCTAGTAAATCAATGGATGGGATTAACATGGCTATATTCTCATTTTAATGTTATTGTTTATTAGGTAATTTTTTACATCAGCTACGCTATATTCATCGCGGTGAAAAATACCAGCAGCCAATACCGCATCAGCTCCTGCTTTAATGGCATCTAAAAAGTCTTCAGGCTTTTTAGCACCACCGGATGCAATAATGGGTAAGGAGTACTGCTGTTCTGATAATAGTTTCAAATCAAAACCACTGCCTGTGCCATCCTTATGCATGGCATTTATCATCACTTCTCCTGCGCCGCGCTGAATAATTTCAGCCATCCATTGTGAATAGTGTTTTGTGACTCTTTGACTTCCGCCATGAGTGTATAAAACTAACTCGCCGTTAACTTCAAGATTGACATCAACTGCGATTATTAGGCTTTGCGAGCCGTATTTACTGGCTATTTGTGAAACCAGTTCAGGGTTTTCAACTGCTGCGGTATTGAGTGTGACCTTATCAGCACCAGCCTCAAAAAATTTATCAACATCAGTTAATTGTTTAATGCCACCACCAACAGTAAAAGGAATCGACAAAGTCATGGCGACTTTTTTAATCATGGCAAGGGCAGATGCTTGTTTATCGACACTGGCTTTTATATCCAAAAATACGATTTCATCTGCGCCTTGTTTCTCGTATTTCAACGCCAATTCGATTGGATCGCCCATATCGAGTAATTGTTTAAAGTTTGTGCCTTTGACTACGCGACCGTTGGCAACGTCTAGACAGGGGATAATTCGAGGAACTAGAGACATGATAGCACTCCACGGGGTGTGGACTTTAGTCCGCAAAACAGGGAAAACCATGGACTAAAGTCCATGCCCCAACTCGTTATTTTAAACACCTTTTCAAAACCTCCAAGCCGTATTGACCCGATTTTTCAGGGTGAAACTGAAAGCCTGTGACATTATCTTTTTGTACGATGGCACAAAATTGTTCGCCATAATTAACAGATGCCACACAATACTGGCTTTGTGGTAGACCATAGGAGTTTACAAAATAGACAAATTGATTTTGATAAAATTCATCTTTTGAATCTAATTGTGCCCAACCGACCATTGGTGTTTTTGGATGTTTAAGCTTTTCAATCAAACCTTTAAAAACCGCTAAACCTTTGGCTTGCGCATCTTCTGAACTGGATTCAAATAACACCTGCATACCAACACAAATACCGACAAATTTTTTGCCCCGGGCTATCCAATCAAGGATAAATTCACGCCAGTTGTTACTTTCCAATTGTTGCGCAACAAAGCCAAAGCGTCCTTGTCCTGGCATCACCAAAACATCAAAGCCTTTTTGTGGTTTGTTGATTACTGTTGTTTCGAACCCACATTTTTCAACGGCTGAAACAATACTCAATAAATTGCCTGAGTTTAAATTGATTATTCCTGCTTTCACAGCACACCTTTGGTTGTTGTGCTTATGTTTGTTGAAGTAAGTGCTTCTTTTAAAGCATAGGCTACCCCTTTAAAAGCACCTTCAATTAAGTGGTGGTTGTTTTTGAAATAGCGGTTGTCAATATGCAAATTGATTTGCGCATTAATAGCAAAAGTGTAGAAAAAGTGTTCCCACATTTCGGTACTAATGCCACCTAGCTGCTCCATAGTGAAAGGCAAATTAGTCACGCTGTAACCGCGCCCGCATAAATCCACCGCCACCATGGTTAGACTTTCATCCATTGGCAATAAGCGTTGACCATAGCGTTTGTTGCTTTGTGCTTTCCATGCTTGCTGCAATGCCTGTCCCAAACAAATGGCGACATCTTCGATGCCGTGGTGGTCATCCACTTTTAAATCAGCAGTCATTTTTAAGTTTAAATCCCAACCACCATGCGATGCCAGTTGATCCAACATGTGATCAAAAAATGGCAAGCCTGTATCAATAGTGACTTGCGGTTTTTGGCTGTTGACTTTTAGTGTCAGTTCAATAGTTGTTTCTTTAGTTTTACGATTAATCGTTATCATAACAGTTCTTCGAGTTGGTTTATGTTTTCAAGGACAATATCAGCACCGGCTGCATAGAGGTTTTCGGCATCTGTGCCAATACCAATGCACAGGCAGTCACCTGCCATGCCTGCTTGCATATCATCGACGGTATCGCCACAAAACCACATGCGTGATTTTTTGGTTTCCTTTTTTAACCAGTTAATGCCTTCAGGTGAAGGTTTTTGCTGACTGACATCATCAGCTGAGATAATGTAATCAGGTTTAATAGCCAGTTGTTTTATACCATCATGTGCTTCAATCTTTGGCCTGCCTGTGATGATGGCAGTTGTGTAGTCTTTATTGAACAATTTATAATCCTGTAATAAATTGACTTCGTTATTCTTATAGATTTGGTAATATTCTTGAAATTTTTCAATAACTTTACCTAATTTACTATCAAACCCTAACTGATCAATCAGTCCTTGAGTTAAATCCCAATCATTATTAAACCCGCCTTTTGAGCGAAGTTCGGCTATGTTGTTTGCATTTACCCTGTTTTTAGTAAAATACTTAACCGTTTCAATAATGCACTGATCATAAGATCCAGATGTATCAATCAATACACCATCCATATCAAAACCGATCAATTCGGGTTTAAAAACAGTCTGTAAAGCATCAAATAACAGCGTAATATTTTCAGGAATGGTGATGCGAACATAATCGGGTAAATCATCAACGTTGGTTTTGATTTGTATACCTAATTTGCCAAGATATAAACTCAGTAATATCTTTTTCTTAGGTGGTAATTTAAATAATAAAAAGTTGCCTTTGCCATCAAAAACATCGATGCCACAGGATTTGAGAAAGCCATAAACCAGTTGCCTATTAATGGCAATCACTTTGCAGTAACGTGCCACTTCATTGGTGTTTTTTAAAGCATGTTTCGCCATTTGCAAACTTAATTGGTTGACATTAAAGGGTGATGCTATTTTTTTAAAATGATTGATTAAATCGCTGTTACCAACCAAGTATCCTAAACGCGCACCTGCCAAACCATAGGCTTTTGAGAATGTGCGCAGGGAAATAACATTATCGTAGTTTAAGGCGTAGTTAAGCTTTGAGTTCTCTAGGAAAAATTCTATATAAGCTTCATCCAAAAAGACATTAGTGCCGATGGTTTGTGCAATTTCAATTAAATTGATTAGGTTGTCTTCGCTGATGCATTCGCCTGTTGGGTTATTGGGACGTGTAATTACCAACCACTGATTGGGCTTCATGTTTTGTGCCGTTTTTTCTAAATCAATGGACAAATCATCACAGCTTTCTATGATTGTGTGTTCAATCTCCCAAATACGTAACTGATGTGTGTATTGGCTAAAAACAGGTGTTGGCAAAAGGATGGATTGCTTATTTAATTTACACATTTTAAACAGCAAGTCGATGGATTCATCTCCACCATTAGATAAGAAGATATTATTCTTCTGGCAGTTTAAATTTTGTGCGATCAACTCTTCCACTTCGACTCGATTAGGATACTTCCACAACTGCGATGTATCCACGCTAAAGTCCTTTAACCAGTTAGGAATTGAATCGGCTCGCTCATTGAAATCTAGTTTTAACATCGCATCATTACCTAAAAAGCTATATCGCCTTGCGAATGGGAATTTCTAAAATATCAATCGCTCCAGCCTTTATTAATTGTGGTATCAATGATTTAACTTCGCTCATTTTGACTGCAGCTCTTACGGCATAATCCTTGCTATTATAAAGTTTAGCAACCGTAGGTGCGCGCATGGCAGGCAATAAATTAACCACTTGATCGATATTTGCCTCATCGCAATTCATTTCAAGTAAAACACGCTTGCGGCCATTCAGCACACCATTCATTAACACCAACATATCATCAATCACAGCTTTTTTCTCTGGGTCATCTAAACAAGATTGATTGGCAAAAAATTGGGTATTACTAGTGTAAACTGTATCGACAATTTTTAAGTGGTTGGCTAAGATGGTTGTGCCTGTGCTGGTGTTGTCAATAATCATATCAGCATCTTCTGGTGGAAACACCTCGGTTGCACCATAAGAACGAATTAATTGGTAATCAAAGCCATTTTCACTTAAGAATTTATCGCTCAAAGTTTTATATTCGGTAGCAACAATGATTTTACGCTTCTTCAAATCAGCATAGTCCCAATTGTCAGGAATACATGCGACAATTTCAACGGGATTAAAGCCCAAAGACTTCAGCACCTTCACATCAGCCTTTTGCTCAGCAATCCAGTCAAGCCCAGCAAAACCTATATCGTGTTGCTCCAGTTCAACCAATTTTGGAATGTTTTGCGATTTCAGCAATTTAATCTCAAAACGCGAATCTGAACAAATAGGCCGGTAGTTACGCTCGTTGCTTTTAAAAGACAAGCCGACTTCTTCAAGCAATTTTACAATCTCAACCTGCAGCTTACCTTTTGGTATTGCCATTTTTATTTTCATATTTTAGTACTCCGTCATTCCTGCGAAGGCAGGAATCTCATTATTTTTCAGTTATAAAAAAAGCCCCGTTGATGTTACTCTAACGGGGCTTTTATAATTTTGTTTAAATGGTTTGTTTAACGCATATTAGCAAGCACCGTCCAAATGAGAATGGCGGTGATGATGGCGGATAGCTGTTAAAATCATATTCACGCTCCTTATATTAGTTAAGTTTAATATGATGTCAATTAAATAATCACAATTTATAGTATTTAACCAATAATTTCTTCGCTAACTATTTCAACAAACATAATACCCAAATCCCGATATAGAAATGCGTTTGAGAGTGCAAGTAACTGATGTGCATAGGAAATCAAGAAAAACTAAAGTCACCTCATTGGTGATGAAGCTTTTTCTGGGTTTTCTAGGTGCATTAAGGGCTTGTGCTATCATCGTACTTTCTATATCGGGATTTGGGTAATAGTAAAAAGCTTAGTATTTTGGCATACTCAATTTATATGAGTGAAACAACTATTGCACGTAAGCTGTTAATTCCATGAACCCTTAATTTTTGTCGACAATGGTCACGGTCAAATCATCATTGACTATTTTGTTTGTTCCTACAGGGTGGTAAATGGTTTCAACTTTGTTGCGAATAAATGACTTTATTTCAAAATCTCTTTGGTTTTGTATTCGGATAGATTAAACTCAGGGAGATAATTTCGAAAATTTATAAACAAAAAAACATATCATATTAACCTGAATCTAAATTGACTTTGGTCAAGATTGATTTTTAATTTTACATTATAGTAAGTTTATTATTTTTTATTTCATCTACTATTCATGCCTACTTCAAATATTGAAAAACCTTTGTATCCAAGCAAGGTGATAAAAAGAGATTTAACCGAGGTTAAATTCGATACAAAAAAGATTTTTAATGCCTTATTGTTGGCAGGACAATCAACCCTCGAATTTTCTGAGGTTGGTGCATACAAATTAACAGAGCAAGTGCAAGATGTCTTGGCATTTCGGTTCGGTAATTTAACCGTTCCTACCGTTGAAAAAGTCCAAGACATTGTCGAGCATTGTTTAGCGGTAAACAAATATTTTCAAACAGCAAAAGCTTACATTTTATACCGAGAGAAACATAAACAAATTCGTGAAAATAATAAAACTTTATTAGATGTGACAGAATCTATAGAAGAATACCTTTCTCAATCAGATTGGCGAGTGAAAGCAAATGCCAATCAAGGTTTTTCTTTAGGCGGATTAATATTAAATGTTTCTGGTAAAGTTATTGCCAATTATTGGTTGAATCATATTTACAGCCCAGAAATTGGGCAAGCACATCGAAATGCTGATTTACATATTCATGATTTAGATATGCTTGCAGGTTATTGTGCAGGTTGGTCATTGAAAACCTTATTGCATGAAGGTTTGAATGGTGTGCCTGGTAAAATTGAATCGGCTCCACCTAAACATTTAACCAGTGCTATTGGACAAATGGTAAATTTTTTAGGTACTTTACAAAACGAATGGGCAGGAGCTCAAGCCTTTAGTTCTTTTGATACCTATTTAGCTCCTTATGTACGTGTAGACAAATTGTCATTTAAAGAAGTAAAACAATGTATTCAAGAATTTATTTATAATCTTAATGTACCATCACGCTGGGGAACACAAACTCCTTTTACCAATATTACCTTTGATTGGGTTTGTCCTGAAGATTTAAAACAACAAGTACCCATAATTGCGGGCAAAGAAATGCCTTTTTGCTATGGTGACTTGCAGGTAGAAATGGATTTAATCAATAAAGCTTATATTGAAGTCATGAGTGAAGGTGACGCCAAGGGAAGAATTTTTACTTTTCCAATCCCAACTTATAATATGACCCCTGAGTTTAATTGGGATTCGGAAAATGCTCATTTATTATTCGAAATGACGGCAAAGTATGGTTTACCCTATTTTCAAAATTTTATCAATTCTGAATTGTCACCAAACATGGTTCGCTCAATGTGTTGTCGCCTACAGCTGGATTTAAGAGAATTGTTAAAAAGAGGCAATGGACTTTTTGGTTCTGCTGAACAAACAGGGTCATTGGGTGTTGTTACCATTAATTGTGCTCGTTTAGGATATCTTTATAAAAATGATAGTGATGCATTGTACAGTCGACTTGATGAGCTAATGGATATGGCAAAGGACTCGCTTGAAAGTAAACGTAAAATTATTCAACGTTATATTGATAATGGATTATTCCCTTATACAAAAAGATATTTAGGCTCTTTACGCAATCATTTTTCTACCATTGGTGTTAATGGCATTAATGAGATGATTCGTAATTTCTCTGATGATAAATACGATATAAGTTCTACAAAAGGAAAATCATTAGCTTTAGATATGTTAGATCATATTCGTGAGACTATGGTTAAGTACCAACAAGAAACGGGACACCTTTACAATCTTGAGGCAACACCAGCAGAAGGCACGACTTATCGTTTTGCTAAAGAAGACAAAAAAAGATACACAAATATTCTGCAAGCTGGTTACGAAGATGCTCCCTATTATACAAATTCATCACAAATCCCTGTGGGTTTTACCGATGATGCCTTTGAAGCATTAGAAATGCAAGATGAATTACAATGCAAGTATACTGGCGGCACTGTTCTACACTTATACATGGGTGAAAGAATTTCAAGTGCTAAAGCCTGTATGAAAATGGTTAAAACAACATTAACTAATTTTAAATTACCTTACATCACCATTACACCAACATTTTCAATCTGTCCTATGCATGGTTATTTACAAGGCGAACATGAATATTGTCCCAAATGTGATGATGAAATATTATTAAAAAAACAAGCATAATTTTGGAGACTAAAATGACAACTGTAACAAAATTAAACAACAAAGAACGTCAAAAATGTGAAGTTTGGACACGCGTGATGGGCTATCACCGTCCTGTGTCTGAGTTTAACAAAGGCAAAAAATCAGAACATATAGAACGTTTACATTTTAAAGAAAAACAAGCCTAAGATTAAATTGGATTTATTGAAAATTGGTGGATTAACACCATTGACGACAATAGATTATCCTGACCATTTGTCTTGTGTAATTTACTGCCAAGGTTGTTCTTGGCGTTGCCGATATTGCCACAATCCAGATTTGTTAGACATAAACACTGCCGCCAATTTTTCTTGGAAAAAGCTAGTTAGCTTTTTAAAAAAGAGAAAAAACTTATTGGAAGCAGTCGTTTTTAGTGGTGGAGAACCGTTATTACAGAAAAACTTGGTTCAAGCAATGATGCAAATTAAAAACTTGGGTTTTAAAATTGGTTTACATACAGCAGGGGCTCTTCCTAAGCGTTTTAAACAGGTCTTGCCTTTAGTTAATTGGGTTGGGTTTGATGTAAAAGACTTAAGCTCTTATGTCGATAGCATCACACAAGTTAAAACTTCAGGTGTTAAAAATTGGCAGAGTCTCAAATTGCTCCTTAAAAGCAATGTAACTTATCAGTGTAGAACAACTGTTCATTGGCAATTAATTGATGAAGCTCGTTTATTTAAACTCACTCATACAATGAAAGCAATAGGTGTAGATAATTATTGTGTGCAATTTTCAAGAATAACAAAAATGTTAGATTCAAATCTCAGATATTCAGTTAAAGCAAAGCAAGAGTTATCTAAATTAAAAAATGAGCTTAGAGGAATTATGCCTAGTATTACATTTTCGTCTGAATAACTTGACCGTAGTCAATTTCAAACAAGGTCATACTTGATTAAAATACTGCGTTCTATTTAGAAACCATATTGGAGAAATAATTGTGGAATTGGTTTGCCCAGCAGGTAATCTACCATCACTAAAAGCCGCTGTTGATAATGGCGCAAATGCTGTCTATATTGGTTTTCAAGATGATACCAATGCACGTCATTTTGCAGGTTTAAATTTTAATGACAAACGAGCACAAGCTGGTCTTAGCTATGCCAAAGAACGTGGTGTTAAAATTTTTGCAGCAATCAATACCTATGCACAAACCTCAGGGTTTGAACGTTGGAAAAATGCGGTAGATCGTGCAGCTGATTTGCAACTAGATGTTTTGATTTTAGCAGATATTGGCGTCATGGATTATGCTTGTGAACGTTACCCTGAATTGCGCTTACATTTATCGGTTCAAGCATCAGCCACCAATCCTGAGGCATTAAATTTTTATCATCGAAATTTCAAGATACAACGAGCCGTGTTACCACGCGTTTTGTCCATCAAACAAGTTGAACAAGTGGCACAAGATTCTCCCGTTCCTATTGAAGTTTTTGGTTTTGGCAGTTTATGTGTAATGGTCGAAGGACGTTGTTTGTTGTCATCCTATGCAACTGGAAAATCACCCAATACTTACGGAGCGTGCTCGCCTGGCAGTGATGTTCAATGGTTGGAAAAAGATGACGGAGTTTTAGAAACACGTTTGAATAATGTCTTGATTGATCGTTTTCAGGCAGGTGAAAAAGCTGGTTATCCAACATTATGTAAAGGGCGATTTGAGGTAAAAAACAACACTTATTATGCCCTAGAAGAGCCAACCAGCCTAAACACATTGTCGGTTTTACCACAATTACAAAAACTTGGTGTTACAGCGATTAAAATCGAAGGCCGACAAAGAAGCCCTGCCTATGTTGGGCATGTGACTAAAATATTACGCACGGCATTGGATTATTTACGATCAAATCCTGATGATTATTTGGCAAAAGAGGAATGGATGAATGCCTTATTAAAAGTTTCAGAAGGATCTCAAACCACTTTAGGTGCTTACCATCGACCTTGGCAATAAATATGAAAACAAAATTATCATTAGGACCAATAAGTTATTATTGGTCAAAACAAAAAATATTCGATTTCTATGACGAAGTGGCAGATAGTGCGATAGATATTGTCTATTTGGGTGAAGTCGTATGTTCAAAACGTTTGGAAATGAAATTTAACGACTGGATTGAACTTGCAAGGAACTTAAAAAATCGCGGTAAGGTCGTCATTTTATCAACCATGACATTAATTGAGGCAGCATCTGAACGCTCACGTATGCGGCGTGTATGCGAACAAGATGAATTTTGTGTTGAAGCTAACGACTTTGGTGCGATTGAAATATTATCTCAAGCTGGTAAAAAATTTATCACAGGAGCTTCCATAAATATCTACAATCAAAGAAGTCTTGCGATTTTACATACTCAAGGAATGAAACGATGGAATCTTTCTGTAGAACTTGGCAAAAAACAATTAGGACTATTGCAATCAAAAAAAGAGAAGGATATTCAAAGTGAAGTGATGGTCTGGGGCAAAATGCCACTGGCTTATTCAGCTAGATGTTTTACTGCTAGGTCACATAATTTACCCAAAGATAATTGTCAGTTTAAATGTATTGATGATGCAGATGGATTGATAATGAAAACTCGTGAAGGGCAAGATTTTTTGTGTATAAACGGCATACAAACACAATCAGCACTCACTTGTAATCTGATTGACGAAATTAAAACCATGCAACAGTTGAATGTTGATGTGTTACGAATCAGCCCACAGTCACAACACACCCTCAAAATTATAAATATATTCTCTCAAGCACTTAAAGCCAACAATCAAATCAGGGGCGAGGACAGGGAAAATTTAGATAAATTAGCTCCAACTGGTGTCTGTAATGGTTATTGGTTTGGTCAAGCAGGCATGGAAAATACGGTTAAAAACAAAGCAAATCCAATTCCATTAGTTCAAGTTGAAGCGAGTAAAGTATGAATAACCCAATGATGAATAGTCACCACACTACAAGCAATGGTAATCAACACCTCTTACCAAGTTTACTAGCCAAACCAATCGAACTCATCCCTGAAAAAATTCACAGCTCAGTCATTATCAAAGTGTTAAATAAATTGTTGGAACAGGCATTAAAAGACGGTGAGTTAGATTTTCTTGAACAACAAAGCATTTCGGTTGAAGTTTCTGATTTAAAATTAAAATTTGCTCTTGGCTTAAGCAATGAAAAACTGGTAACAAGCAGATGGAAAAAACAAGATAAACTCAACTTGTCGGGCAATTTATATGATTTTATGTTGCTTGCCAGCCGTAAAGAAGATTCTGACACCTTGTTTTTTCAACGCCGTTTAAAAATGCAAGGCGATACCGATTTGGGCTTGTATGTAAAAAATCTACTCGATGGTATGGATATGGATTCTTTCAAATACCACAAACAATTAGATAGCGTTTTGCATCATGGCATTAATTTTTTTGAGAGGTTTTTTTAGTGAATTACAAAAGCCTTAGAGAATTTATTGCAGCTTTGGAACAAATAGGAGAATTAAAACGGGTAAAACAAGAAGTCAATCCCAAATTAGAAATGACAGAGTTATGTTACCGAAGCCGTAAAGCAAAAGGACCTGCATTGTTTTTTGAAAATCCAAAAGGTTATAAAATACCCATGATAGGCAACCTCTATGGAACAGGAAAAAGAGTAGCGATAGCATTGGGTCAAAAGGAAGTTAAAGACTTGCGTAAAATAGGAGAAGTTTTAGCCTATTTAAAAACACCTGCATTACCTAATAACTTGTCAGATGCCTTAAAAGTTTTACCAAAATTCAGAAAACTAGCCCACGTCAATCCAAAAGTTATCACTCAACCCAAATGCCAACAAAACATTATTCAAGCCCAAGATGTTGACCTTAATAAATTTCCAATTCAAACGTGTTGGCCAAAAGATGCTGGTAAATTAATAACTTATGGATTAGTCATTAGCAAAGGACCGCTCAAACAAAGGCAAAATATAGGCATTTACCGAATGCAAGTCATAGCTAAAAATAAAGTCATCATGCGGTGGTTACAACATCGAGGAGGTGCATTAGACTTTGCAGAATTTAAACAAAAATACCCTAATAAAAGATTTCCCGTTGTTGTTGCCATTGGCACTGACCCAGCAACACATTTAGCCGCCGTTTCTCCAATTCCTGATACCATTAGTGAGTACCAGTTTGCAGGACTTATTCGAGGAGCAAAAACCGAAGTTGCTAAAAGTTTACTCCATAGTGATTTACATGTGCCAGCACGAGCAGAAATTGTTTTGGAAGGTTATATTGAGCCTGAGGAAACAGCTCTTGAAGGTCCTTTTGGTGACCATACGGGTTATTATAATGCTCAAGATTATTATCCTGTTTTTACTATCGAGCGAATTACCCATCGCGATAATCCAATTTACATAAGTGCTTATATGGGCAGACCTCCACATGATGAGCCTTCAGCCATGGCAGCAGCTTTAAATGAAATGTTTGTGCCTTTACTGCAAGAACAATTTCCTGAGATTGTTGATTTTTATTTGCCTCCAGAGGCTTGTTCTTACCGCATGGCAGTTGTCAGTATTAAAAAAGCCTATCCAGGACATGCCAAACGCATCATGTTTGGCATATGGTCTTTTCTTAGACAATTTACCTACACAAAATTTATCATCATTACAGATGATGATATTGATGTACGTCAGTGGGATCAAGTGATTTGGGCAATAACTACAAGGACAGATCCAAAAAGAGACAGTACAATAATTGAAAATACACCCATTGATTATCTTGATTTTGCCTCACCTATTGCGAGCCTCGGCTCGAAAATGGGTATTGATGCAACCAATAAAGATTCATCCGAAACAAATCGTGTTTGGGGAGAACCTATTGTAATGAGTACAACGGTCAAAAATAAGATGGATGCTCTTTGGACAGACCTTCAAGAAGATTGTTAAAGAGTTCCTAAAAAATAGAGACAATTCAGTAAGTCATAAAGCGTGTATCTGCTAGTAAAAATTTAAATTAATAAATGTTATTAATAATTTTTTTCTAGTTTCATACCTTCCTCTGCGTAGCATACATATAGCTTAACTTTCTATTCTTTGAATCATGTTAAACCGTGTTAACTATTTTTAGGTGGTTGGTTAAAATTATTTTATCTAATGTTAGAATTGTCACTAATCATTCAAGTGGAAACACTGCGGTTGTAAAAGACTCTGTTTTTCTCAAAACCAATAACACAACACTATCCTTAACAAAAAACTTTGGTTATTGATGTGAGAATTTTTTGTTCTCCTAATGACTAAAATTATTCTGTAGGATTAATATGATACAATGCAATTTAATAAGAGCATAAAAAAAGCCAAACATTTTAATGTTCGGCTTCAAATTGAGGTAATATTTTATTATTATTATCAAAGGGCATTTTTAACTTGGAATAACAATAACATAGAGAACATTGTTAAAGCAAGAAATTAACTAATAAAATACAAATATAATTCAAGAATACTAAATATGACACCCGAAAGATATAATAAAATTAAGCAAGTGCTGCAAAATCGACAAATGGATTTAACAGTGATTATGGACAATATTCATAAACCACACAACTTCAATGCCATCGTAAGAACCTGTGATGCAGTTGGAATTCAAGACGTTCAGTACATCCCTGTAACTAAAGGGTATCGGCAATTAAACTATTATGCCAAAGGTTCGCAAAAATGGGTTAAAGCACATAAGCATAACACTTTTCCTGCTGTTGCTGGCAAATTTAAAGACAAAGGTTATCAACTACTTGCCGCTCATTTTTCAGATGAAGCGGTTGATTACCGACAAATTAACTACACTATTCCTACTGCCATTGTTATGGGGACAGAGCTAAAAGGCATTAACGATGAAACAGCAAGCATTGTAGATAAACACATCACTATTCCCATGCATGGAATGATTGCTTCGTTAAATGTATCTGTTGCCTGTGCGGTGATACTGTTTGAAGCACAGCAACAAAGGTTGGCAGCTAATATGTATGGAAAACGGACAATGCTTGATGAACGTTATGACAAATTACTTTTTGAATGGAGTTACCCCCGTATTGCGCGTATGTATCGAGAAAAAAATCAACCTTATCCGGTACTTGATGAAGAGGGATACTTTCAACAATAACTTTTGACTATTCCAAAACCATTTCGACGACTGTCACCAATAGCACTGCTCTTTGTTCCATGTTGTACAACATTAACACCACCAAAATAAAGACTTCGGTGCACCCACGAAACCGTATCATCGAAAGATAAATCCAAACCAGCTATTTCTTCCTTATTAATTCCATGTTCTATGTCTAAAACACCGTTCTCAAAATGAAAACGAGCAGTGTTAATCGCTTGATCTAACGTTTGTTTATCTACAACGATATGCCATATCACTTGAAATAGAGCTGTTTTGATGCGGTTTGATCCACCTGTTCCTAAGGCAATTTTGTCTGTACTGTTGGATAAAATCGTGGGTGACATCATTGATGCCATTCTTGTATTTTCTTCAAAGTTAAAAAAACCTTTAGTATTTATATCTTCTTCACCTAAAAAATTATTCAACATGAAACCACTATTTGGTACAACATATCCGCTGCCTTCTCCATTAGAAACCGTCATACAAGCCACATTATTATTTGCATCTATAACACTCATGTGCGTTGTTCCCTTAGAGCTTTCAAAAGCCTCTTGGTTTTTAAATTTATCTGCATAAATCATTGCTTCAATAATTTTTTGGTTAGTACTGGAAGCACAAGAGTTGAATGCATGTTTTAATTGTTCTGTGATGAGCTTTCCACCGGTTGTTGGCTGGGCATTGGTTAATATCTTCCATTTATTCAACTCAAGAGACAATGGCTCTCGCATGCACACTTCATAATTTTCAAAATCCTTTATGGTTAACAAACCATTATTGTGTTTCATGTCATTAACAATGTCATAAGCCGGTGTATCAAAATAAAACCAATCCATTGGGTTGTTTGCAAGGCCTTCTAAAAAGGCTGCTAAGTGTTTATTACGTAGAATCTCACCTTCTTTCAGGAGTTGCTTTTGCTGGTTAGAGAATAATGCATTGGCATGACAGGAACTGGTTAAAATTGGATTTAGAATTTTAATCACCTCAGCACCAATGGCATTTACTTCTATACCTTCTCGTGCTTTTTTTATGGCTGGTTCTGCAATTTGTGCTAAAGCCATTGAGCCTAACTGGTTGTGTATGGCAAAGATTCCAGCTGGGATACCAGGGGTAGCAATCGAAGACATGCCAATATGAAACTCTTGTTGAGTTGCACCAAAATTACCAATAATCGGGTAAAAATCCTTATTTACAACATCTTTGTTAAATGGAGTTTGTGCAAAGAAATCAAAAACCTGCGCCTTGTTAGTATTGGATTGAGCTAATAAGTACCCCCCACCTCCAGGCGATGACAACAAAGGCTCACTCACAAAGGACATGAATAGTGCGGCTAAAATTGCATCGTAAGCATTACCCCCATCATCTAAAATTTGGGCTGCCGCTTTGCTGGTAAATTCGTTTCCTGTAGCAATAGTATATGTTTTAAGCATGGGTAAACTCTTTAGGAGTGTAGATTAAAGGTAACAGGGCCATCATTGGTTAAGGATACTTGCATGTCGGCGGCAAAAATCCCCGTTTGTACTTTAATCCCAAGGTCTTTGGCTTGTTGGATAATATAGTTGTACAAATTTTTACTTAATTCTGGATTAGCAGCACTCGAAAAACTTGGCCGCAACCCTTTTTGAGTGTTTGCCACTAAGGTAAATTGTGAAACCAGAAGCAGTTCTGATTGAACATCAAGTAGTGATAGGTTCATCTTACCTTGAGCATCAGAAAATATCCGATAGTTAACAATTTTTTGCAAAAGTCTATCTGCATTTTCTTCAGAATCATTTTTTTCAACCCCTATAAATGCTAATATGCCACCAGAAATTTTACCAACTACCTGATTGTTCACATTCACCTGTGCTTGAGAAACTCTTTGTACCAATGCTTTCATACAGATTGTTGACTTAGTAAAATACTTATTATAAAAAAAAATCTCGACAAGTGGGAGATTTAATCAAATTAGACACTATATAGTTAGGAACACTTAATATAGTGCTTAAGGAGCCTCTGAAAAATAGAAAAATATCTACTTTTTTCAGTAACTCCTTATTTGACTGAGATAACTTTACTGCTACGTAGTAGGAAACAAGATAAATCATCTCTCTCACATACAATGATTTATTCTGTTTTATTTGGTGTTCCTACACTTTGTAGGAAATTTCCTACAAACAAAGAGTAATTTGCCGCTGTTATTATTTTTTAATAAATGGATAATGGTTTTGTTAAAGGAAACAAATCGAAGGAAGGATTTGTAGTGTCAAACAAGGATAAATGGATGTTTTGTGCAAGACACCAAGTCTACCGCGTAGGATGGCAGTGATTTGACAAATGGATTTGTAATTCGGGGAAAAGGATATGGTCAGGAAGACCAAATTTTTAAACCGTCAGTTTATCTGACGGTTTTTTTTTGTAATAAAGCTTTTCAACTTCCAAAAACTTACAACTATCTATATTATTAAATTCTTTTCCGTTCTAAAACAAATTGAAAGCTATTCTGTTTAATTTAATTCTAAAATTGTCACAGCACATGTCGTTGGCTAAAAGCCGATCTTTGGCACGTTTTTTTGGCCGTCTTATGTGGAAATATTCAACAAAAAATAAGCATGTTACTTTAACCAATATTCAAAAATGTTATCCCAAACTTTCATCCCAAGAACAAAATAAAAGAGCTCAACTCAGTATCAATGCAGCATTAATGAATTTTTTTGAATTGGGATGCTTATGGAAGAAGCAAACAAAAATTGAAAACCTTATAGGAAAAATTAATGGCATTAATGAGTTTCAACAAGCACTTGATGAAGGAAAAGGCTTATTGTTAGCTGCTCCACACATGGGTAACTGGGAGGTTTTGAACTTGGTTTTGGCTCGCTTTGACAAGTTTGCTTTTTTATATAAACCACCATCAGATAAAAAAGTTGAGGATTTGTTAGTTAAATACCGAGGAAAGTCAAAAGCAGTACAAATTGAAGCCAATTTAAAAGGTGTGCGTAAAATAATGACCCACCTAAAAGATAAGGGGTTTATTGCCATTTTACCAGATCAACGCCCAAAATCTGGACAAGGAGAGTTTGCTGACTTTTACGGCATACCCACCTATACCATGACATTGTTTTCAAGGCTTGCAGCGAAAACAAAAGTACCTGTATTTTTTGCCTATGCACTACGAACACAAAACGGCTTTGAGGTCACTTTTGAAAAAAGCGATAAAGACATCTATGGAGATAGTAAAACCTCTGTTGCTTATATGAATAAAAAAATACAATCAATTGTTGATAAAGCACCAGAACAATACCAGTGGACTTATAAACGGTTCAGTATTCAACCAGAAGGTGAATCTCATTTTTATTGAGTTTTAGAATTTTTGTTTATTAAAGACAATGTCTGTTTTGCTTGGGCATGATGGAGTTGAGCTGCGCTTTTTAACCATTTCATACCATTTTGCAAATCAACATTCCCTCCCTCTCCTTTAAGTAGCATAAGTGCTAAATTGAACTGGGCTTGACTATGTTCTTGTACAGCAGCTCTTCGATACCATTTGCGTGCTTGAGCCTTGTTTTTGAACGTACCCTTGCCTTGTTCAAATAAACTAGCAACTAAAAATTGTGCATTGGCATTATTTTGTTCAGCTGCTTTTTGTGCCCAAAAAAATGCCTGAGGTAAATCTTGGCTAAAACTCTCATCAGAACTTAACAAAGCGGCTAAATTATATTGGGCTGGTGCATAATTAAGTTCGGCTGATTTTTTATACCACTTTAAGGCTTTAATGTAATCTTGAGCCACCCCATGTCCATGTTGGTAGTTTTCAGCCAAGAAGCTCATTGCCACCTCATCATCACTTTCAGCGGCTTGTGTCAGTTTTTCAAAGCTCAACTCTCGGTAGCTTTCACAGTAAGTGGAAATAGAAAAAAGCAAACTTAAAATCCCAATAAAAATTTTCATGACAGTCTTAACAGTAAAAGCTCCATGTTACTTAAAAAGTGCCTGAATTAGCAAATTCAATGTTAAATTTAGCAAATAAATACAAGAGTGTAGAGCAAAACCCTATAATGTAGGGTTAAAAGCCCATTCAGGCTTAATTATTAAGAGAATAGAAAATGAAATTTAACTCCATTGGTTTTGCCAATCAAATTCAACAAGCTATTGATGCCTGTGGATATACCAAAATGACGCCAGTACAAGAAAAGTCGATAGCCCTGGTAAGAAAAGGGCGTGACTTATTAGTCAATGCACAAACTGGCACCGGTAAAACTGCAGCCTTTGCTTTGCCACTTTTACAACGAATGTTGGATAAACCCACGGACAATTCATTTGGGCATCCTCGGACTTTAATTTTGACTCCAACTCGTGAACTGGCTGAGCAATTAGCAACTATAATTAATCAATACGCACAATTTTTAGACTTTAACATTATAGCGACCTATGGCGGTGTTAAATGTTCAGGGCAAGCGGCTAAGTTAAATGCAGGTGTTGATGTGTTAATTTCAACTCCTGGTCGTTTAATCGAGCACCTTAATTTAAATAATGTCACCTTATCAGAGGTAGAGTTTTTAGTTTTAGATGAAGCCGACCGTATGCTAGATATGGGTTTTATCACCGATGTGTCAAAAATCATTCATAAAACAAACCCCAAGCGCCAAACCTTGTTGTTTTCTGCCACCATGACACCTGCGTTAAATGAACTATCACACCAAGTATTGAGCAACCACCAAGAAATTCGGACTTCAAAAAAGGTCAACTCGACAGCTGACACAGTTGAACATGTAATCTATCCAGTTGATGAAGAACGTAAAATTAGTTTATTTATGGATTTATTGCACCAGTACAATTGGTTTCAGGTATTGGTATTTACCAGCACCAAGCGACAGGCTGATGCACTACTGGAAACTCTAAAAAAGAAAAAAGTCAAAGCCGCGTTAGTGCATGGTGATAAATCACAAGGGTCTCGACGTCGCGCTTTAGCAGATTTTAAATCAGCAAAACTACAAGTACTTGTTTCTACCGAAATAGCTGCACGTGGCTTGGATATCGAAGGATTAGATTTTGTAGTGAATTATAACTTACCCTTCTTGGCAGAAGATTATGTTCATCGCATCGGCCGAACAGGACGTGCCGGCAACTCAGGGCAAGCCATTTCTTTTGTCTCACCAGAAGAAGAAAAAGCGGTTAGTCGAATTGAGCGAATTATTGGAACAAAAATTAAACGTGTCTTTAGACGTGGATACGAAGTCAGTCAACGCACTCGATTTATTAAAAATGCAAGTAAGAAGCCTAAACCTCAATTCTCTTCATTTAAAAAATTTAAAGGAAAATCAAAAGGGAAAAAGCCTAGCACTAAGAAAAGATAAACATTTATTTTCCTTGTTATCAGAAAACTAAATAGCACACTTTACAAAAAAAAATGGGTCGAATAAGGTGACCCATTTTTATTTCAAAGGTTTCTTTTATTACCAGTTTGCCTTTATCTCACCTGATTTCAACTTTGCCATAAAGCTAACTAACTCGCGCTTAACAACAGGTGCTAGTAAATACAAGCCAATAACATTTGGCAATGCCATTGCAAATAACATAGCATCTGAAAAGCTCAATACGGCACCAAGATTAACAGCAGATCCGATAACAATAAAGATTAAAAATAATACTTTGTAAATGTTTTCTTGTACGGTCCCATGACCAAACAAATAAGTCCAAGCACGCATGCCGTAGTATGACCATGAAATCATGGTAGAAAAAGCAAACAGTACAGCTGCAAATGTTAATACATAGGGAAACCACGAAATACCACTTTCAAAAGCTGAAGATGTTAAGGCAATACCTTTAAGTCCTTCACCACCAGCTCCAACGCCGACACCGTCAACTCCAGAAATAATAATGACCAGTGCGGTCATAGTACAAACAACAACAGTATCAATAAATGGCTCATATAAAGCCACCAAGCCTTCTGTTACAGGGTGGTTAGTCTTTACAGCAGAGTGTGCAATAGAGGCTGAACCAATACCCGCTTCATTCGAGAATCCAGCACGTTGGAAGCCAACAATTAAAACACCTACCAAGCCACCAAGCCCCGCTTTTGCATTAAATGCTCCTTCAAAAATTTGTACAAAGGCATGACCTATATTACTGTAGTTTATAGCAATAATAAATAGACAACTAACCATATAAAGTATGCCCATGAAAGGCACTAATTTAGAGGTCACTTTTACGATACTCTTAATCCCGCCCAAAATGGAAACAGCAACAAAGATAGCCACAATAACACCAAAGACCCAACCATGTAGGTCAAAGAAACTACCTTGTCCACCAGTCATAACGATGACTTGCTCCAATGATTGGTTAACTTGGTACATGTTTCCACCGCCCCAAGAGGCCCCAATACACATAATAGCAAAGAAGATGGCTAAGACTTTTCCAAGCCCACCCATACCACGCTCTGCGAAACCTTTGGATAAATAACGCATTGGCCCGCCATGAGCTGAGCCATCAGCAGCAATGTCACGGTATTTCACACCAAGAGTACATTCGACAAACTTTGAAGACATGCCAATAAACCCAGCCACAATCATCCAAAATGTAGCACCGGCTCCACCGAGTGAAACTGCTGTAGCAACTCCTGCAATATTGCCTAATCCAACAGTACCTGAAACTGCAGTGGCTAAAGCTTGAAAATGAGTGACCTCGCCTGGTGCCTCTTTTTCATTGTAACGCCCTTTAAGCAAATCATAACCGACCTTAAATGAACGAAGATTAATAAATTTAAAATAAATGGTGAAAAAAGTTGCAGCAACAATAAGCCAAGCTAATATAAAAGGTATATGGCCATTAGTAAAAGGGATTGGTAATTGATAAAAAATAACTGAAAATACAGCATCTGAAATTGGCTGAACAAAAGCATTAATAGCTTCATCAATACTTGCATGACTTAAAAAAGGCAATAACATTAAAGTTATTGCCATAAGAATTCGTTTACTCATGAATGTTTCGCCCTCTAATTTTTTTATTGCGTTTGATTGTACCTTATTTGTACAATAATTAACAATTCAAAAGTTAGGGTTTAAAGGTTTCAGTCGATTAATCCCATTTTTGAAGCTTCCATTGTTGCCTCTGATCTGGAATTAATATCTGGTTTCTGGTAAATGTCTTTAACATAGCCATAACACGTTGATTTTTTTATCTCCAACAAGTCGGCTGCTTCAGGAGCTTTTATTCCTTTGGCTATAGAAGGTGAGATTGGTAATTGTCCTTTTTCGATATTAATTAACATTTGCGCCAACTGATCTTTATCCTTATCTTTAAGAATATATCCACGAGCACCTTTACGTAAGGCACTAAATACATGTTGGTCATCATCTTTTATTTCTTAACCCGGCTCGTAATGCTTCTTCGGTTTTATACCTTAATTGCCTTGAGTTTTTTAGTACGGGCCGGGTTCTTACTTTTTTGATTGTTGTTGTACATAAAACCGGACTTTTTTAGTGGTTTTTAAAACTTTTCTACTGCGTGCATTGATTATTTGTGCATAAATAAAATGTTCGCCTCTTTCAACATCTGCTATGAGCTGTGTATTAGATTTTACCCGACCATGAGGCTTACCATCAAGAAAAAATTTAATGCGGTATTTTCTTGGGATTTTTCCATCAAGATTAACGCTGGCTGTTACATTTCCGCCTGTACCCCAAAGCGATTCATCAACATCTGGTTTAGAAATTGCTAAATTATCGTAATTAAACGGGGTTGTTTCTTTGCCTTTTGTTAGACGCTTCCAGTTTTTACGGGATTGTGTTTTGGTTGACTCAACAACAATGATTTTATCTGTTTTCACCTCTTGGGAACTGACATCTGGTTTAACATCTGTATAATGTATACTGCCATCAGGGGCAGTATACTTATATATTTTACCCGCACTAACTAGTGTAGACAAACCTAAGCTCAGAATAATTAAAATTGTTTTTTTCATAATTAATCAGAAAATAATAAACTTTCTCTGTTATACAGTTTTATTGCTAAAAGTGCAAGTAACACGCCAACTATTAACGATCCTACTGCCACAGCTATAAACCAAACCATACTAACAGGTTCACCTCTCAAAATTTGATTAATGGCTAAATTTTGCCCTAAAATTGGCACAAACATCATCCACAGTTTTTCTTTAACAGGGACCATCATTAATATAAGACTTGGAATCATTGGAATAAATATTAACAAACTGACATAAGTTTGGGCTTCTTTAAAAGATTTACTAAATGTTGCAATGATGGTTTGTAGAGATGCTGCCATTATAGATAATGGTGCAAGTAAAATGGCAAAAAGGACAATGTTTTTAACACCAAAAGTAAAACTAATCCCCATACTTTCAAATGGCATGAAAGGCAGGGCAAACTTAAAAGTTAGTAATGTGGCAAACATGGTAACAATGCCAAAACTGATGGTTGCTAATAGTTTGCCTGTTAATAAATGAGAACGTTTAATTGGATTCAGTAACAAGGACTCCAATGAGTTTCGTTCTTTTTCTCCTGCCATTGTGTCAATGGCAAGATACATACTGCCCATAAACAACCCCATGATTAAAAAATAGGGTAAAAAGGCTAGCGCTTTTGCTCCTTTTGATTCTGCGGTTGAGACATCATGGTCCTCGATAGTCACCGCTTGCAATAGTGAAGGGCTTATTCCACGCAATTGCAAGCGTGTCATTCCTATGGTGCGTGAATAGCCCTTTATTAAGGCTTTAATACGCTCTTGTGTAATATTTGTTGCTCCTTTTGCAGTGGCATCATAATAAAGCTGTATTACTGCAGGCAGACCAGATTCAAACTTTTTAGGAAAATCAGAGGGGATAACTAAGATTGCTTCTTTATCTTTATTCAGTATGGCTTTTTTGGCATTACCAGAAAACTCAACGACCTTAGCACCTTGTGATTGAACAAAAGTAATGAAGCTCTTAGCATTGTTCATTCCATCAACATGCAGCTCCAACTGCTTCTCTGATTTATCTTTCATCATGCCACTAACTGCATTCATCATAACTACCAGTAAAACTGGACCGAAAATAGCCCCCATGAAAATTGAGGACATGACCGTTTTTTTATCACGAATATTGTCTTTTATTTCTTTGAACATAACGGTTAGTATTTGCTTATTCATGGCCTTCTCCATTGGTAACAATATACACAAAAGCATCTTCTAGATTATCTTTTCCCGTTTGTTGTTGCAGTTCTAGTTGAGTGCCTTTGGCAGTAATTGTACCATCATTGACAATTAGAATTTCATCACTCACAGCTGCCACTTCTTGCATCACATGGGATGAGAATAAAATGCATTTACCCCGTTGCTTTTCTTTATTAAGAAAACGTCTGACACCGCGCGTACTCATAACATCTAATCCATTTGTTGGCTCATCAAGGATTATGTTTTGTGGATCATGAACCAAGGCTCGAGCAATAGCGACTTTGACGCGTTGCCCTTGAGAAAAGCCATCGGTTTTACGGTCAATAAACTCCTGCATACGTAAATCTTCCACTAATGAATCTGTACGGCTTCTAATATCTGCATCATTCATTCCATGTAGCTTGCCAAAATATTCAATATTTTCTCGTGCTGTTAAGCGCTTGTACAATCCACGTGTATCAGGTAAAACACCCAAGAGTTTACGTGCCTTTTCTGGCTCCTCTTTGGGGTTGATACCATCAATTAATATCTCGCCTGTTTGTGGAGTGATTAATGCATAAATCATACGTAGTGTTGTTGTTTTGCCTGCGCCATTGGCACCCAACAGAGCGGTGACCTGGGAATCAGGTGCGGTAAAAGTAATTTCTTTTACGGCTTTAACATCGCCAAAACTCTTACTTACTGTTTTTACTTCTATCATTGTTTTGGCCCCATCATGTTAATAAAAAATGGCTCATAATTAAAATCATTCAAGCATTCTGTTTTCAGTTCATCCTCTGGGTCTTCAATGAATTGTGTGATAATTTTTGGCATACAGCCTTGTGGAAAAACATTGTGCCCTTGCCCTTTTGCAACAAGGTGTTGAGCATTGGATAAAGTTTCCATGGTTAATTCGGCAAACTCAGGAGGCGTGACTGGGTCAAGTTCTCCTGATAATAACAAGATTGGTAAATCAGAAACCACCGCTTCTTTAAAACTGGCATCACTATTGACATGAGGCCAAACATCACAACTTTTTTGAGTTTTGGCTAAAAAATCTTTACCAAAAATATTATTATCGCTGGCAGAATTTATTGTATAAAAAGGCACATCTTCACCACAAACAATAGAAAGTTCAACATTACTCATGCCTTCTTGAAGCAATATTGCTATGGTGCTTGCCTGTGCTGCCAAAGTTTCGTATTGACCATGATTGGCTTTTGAAATCATTAAAGGTAAAAGTGCCATTGTTTTTGACGAATAAGAAAACATTCTGATGGCGATGCCCAGAGACTGTTTTGTTAAAGTAACCTCTTCGTAATCACCTGTCATATAATTTTGCAATTTTATGATGGGCTTATCTGCCTCAACTTTTTCAAAAAGTTGCCACATCTGTTGTTCTACATCACCAAAGGCTTCATGACATGCTTCTTGTTTTTCACATTGTTCAAACTGTTTTCGCAATGCATTAATCAGGTTTTTTTCATGTGATTGAGCCAAAGGCTCTTGCTGTGGAACAACACCGTCGAGAATAACCGAACGAATAGCCTCTGGAAACATTTTGACATAGGTTAGGGCTTTACGAGTACCATAGGAAACACCTAGTAAATTCCATTGGGGAATCTCCAGTGTCTTTCTGACTTCTTCTAAATCTTTAATGGACTCAGGCGTGGTGTAAAACCGCGTATCCGCATCGAGTTTATCAACACATTCCATTAATGCAGGCAAGTATAATGACTCATCTTCTAACAACTTTTCTTGCAGGGATTCATCAAATTCACATTTCAATGGGTTGGAATGACCTGTCCCACGTTGATCGACAAGAACGACATCGCGGTCTTTTAATATACCACGAAAAGCATGCGCAGTTGCTGGATAGGATTCAACAGCCGATTGACCTGGGCCACCTGCCAACATAATAACAGCATCTGGCTTTTTCTTAATTGACTTGCTGCGAATAATCGCAATGTTCAAGTCAATCATGCGAGATGGGCTTTCACGATTCTCTGCAACTGATAAGGTACCACACTCTGCTTTTATTTTATTGATACTGTTTACAGGACCAATTCGACATTCTGCTAATTCAATGGCGCAGACCTGCATACCAAAAAAAACAGTGCTAATTGCAATAGCTAATTTAATTTTTTTCATTTTCCCCTTACTTGGATTTTCACTCAGGGATATTATGCCAAATTTAAACAAACAAGACAGTGCTATTAGTCACTATTTAGCACATGTGCTAAAATCATTAAATTTAATAACAGTTTAATGGCATATAGTATTCGATATTTTCTACTGATTAGTTTTTTTATAAGTCTTAGCTCATGCAATAGTCAAAAAGAGGTTGCCAATATTGCTGTTGCCAGTAATTTTGAAAAAACATTAAAAGTCATTGTCAAACGCTTTAAAAAAAAGCACCCCGAAAGTAATGTTAATATTATATCTGGTGCATCAGGAGTGCTCACCAATCAGATTTTAAATAAGGCGCCATTTGATTTGTTTTTGTCTGCGGATATTAAAAAGCCACAAATTATTTATAATAAAACACCCTCATTAATCAAACCAGTTGTTTATGCAGTAGGGCAATTGGCTTTGTGGATACCTGAGAGTAAGGAACGTAATCGTTGTATTAATGTATTGAGCAAGGTTGAAACTTTGGTTATAGCTAACCCCAAAACTGCACCATATGGAGCAGTTTCAGAAAAGATACTAAGTAAGCATTCGATTAATATTGAAAAAACCATTCATGCTGCCAACATAGCTCAGTCTTTCCTCTATACAAAAAACAAGTTTGCCGAGGCCGGTTTTGTTGCCTACTCAATGCTTAAAGGAAATGGTGAAGGCTGCCAACAAATTTTTCAACACCGAGAATTGAGTCAGTCAATGATATTACTAGATGAAAAAGCCAAAGATATTTATCATTTTATATTATCTGAAGAAATTCAAAAACTCATTGAAGAATCAGGCTATAATACAATGACTTCAAAAGTGTTGGTTACTACTAAAATTAAGAAATGATATCCGTTGATTTAACCTCTTTATGGCTTAGTTTTAAACTAGCCACAATAACTGTAATTATACTGCTTATTATTGGTATACCCTTGGCAAAATGGTTGGCATTTTCAAAACATAAATCAGTGCCATTTGTGACATCCGTTGTTGTTTTGCCTTTAGTATTACCGCCAACTGTCTTGGGTTTTTATTTATTGAGTGTCATGCGAAATGACTCATGGGTGGGTTCTTTATTTATTAAATTAACCGATTCACAACTTATCTTTAGCTTTACTGGGCTGGTCATTGCATCTGTCGTTTATTCCTTACCTTTTGTGGTACAACCTATGGTCAACACCTTTAATAATATTGGTGAAGATACGGTTAAAACAGCACAATCCATTGGTGCTGACAAACGCACAATCTTTTGGAAAATCATCCTGCCTTTATCAAAAAAAGGTGTTATCTCGGCATCCATATTGGGTTTTGTACACACACTTGGGGAGTTTGGCGTAGTGTTAATGGTGGGCGGCAATATCCCCAGTCAAACCCGTGTGGTTTCAATTGAGATATTTAATCATGTAGAAAATATGGAATTGCAACAAGCCAATCAACTATCGTTAATACTACTAGTTATTTCATTCGCTGTTATTTTTTGGATGAACTTTAACAACAAACATTCACAAGTGCTGGTATGAAAATCGCCATCTCCTCAAAACGTCCTTACTATAACTATCAGATTCAAACAGCAGACAGAGGTATTGTTGGCATTTATGGAATCTCAGGCAGTGGAAAATCTAGTTTGCTTGATGCCATTGCAGGTTATCAAAGTGGTAATCAAGGCTATATTGAGTTTAATAATAAAAAACTCACAGGCATTACTAAATGCAGCTATATGAATCAACATCCCATACTCTTCCCGCACTGGAGTGTAGAAGAAAATCTTGATTTTGCACTAACTCACGGGACTCAAAATAAAAACAACAGAGACCTGTTGTTACAACAACTTGATTGCACAAAACTAATGCAGATGTATCCCTGTCAACTTTCAGGTGGAGAAAAACAGCGCATCGCTTTTGTACGTGCATTATTGCAAATTGAAGAGGGTAGTTTAGTTATGCTTGATGAGCCTTTTTCTGCATTAGACCCCAAAATGCGAAAAACAGCGCTTGATTTACTTAAGCAATATAAAAAAACATGCTTGATTTTACTCGTAACACATGAAATTTCAGAACTGTATCGGTTTGCGGATGAGCTAATATTTTTAAAAGAAGGTGTTGTCAGCTACCAAAACAATATTGCAAAGGCAATGTCTAGCAATCATCAATCACTACCGATTGCCAGCAAAGTTACGATAGAACATCAACAGCTAATTGTTTATGCCGAAGATGTCAGTATCTGGCTTAAGAAAAACAATGAGTCAAGTGTTTCTTATCAACTAGAAACCTGCATTGTTGATATTCAAAGCAATGCAAAAGTTACTATAGTTAAGTTACAGTATACAGACAATGATAATGAACAGTTTATTTATGCCCGACTAATGAACAATTCAATCACAAGACTTGATTTAGTCATAGGCAAGAAAGTGATTGCTTGCTTTAAGTGTTCAAATTTTTCTGATTAACTATTTTATTACAAATGCCGCTTTCTTTTTACGCACCGGTGGTGAAACGTATTTTTCACGTCTGATTTGCGACACTGGCATTCCAGCTTCTTTGAGTAACCCAAAAGCATCATCTACCATCGCTGGATTTCCACACAAATAGACCACATCATTTTCGGCATCAAATTTCACCATTTCAAGATAGCTTTGTACATGTCCTTCAAGGTCAAAGTCCGAAGGATTCTCTAACTTTACTCGACTCAAACAGCTGACATAATGATAATCATCTATTTCTTTGGCATTTTTGCGAAACTCATTGGCATACAATAATCCTGACTCATCACGTGCTCCCATGATGATAAAAACCTCGGCATTATCATTTTCTATTCGCATCATTAGTTCATTAGTCATAGCACGATAAGGCGTAACACCCGTACCAGTAGCTACCAAAAAATAACGCTTAAATTTATCATCGGTTAAACAAAATCGCCCATAAGGGGCGCTGGCTTGTATCACGTCACCAATTTTCATGGCTGATAAGCCAACTGTTGCCAATCCACCTTTGACCCAAGAAACAGCTAATTCTATTGTGTTAATTGTACCACCGTTACTGTTTAAAGTATTTGCCACTGAATAACTGCGAAATACTTGGGTGTAGCCTTGTCACAATGTAATATCATTTTAAATTAACCCCGTATCTATTTATCTTATCCCAAAACTGCTCCCACCGATTGCCTGACTGAACCAGAGCCCTTAATGTTAAAACAATGTGAGCCC
>JAMOMK010000023.1 GCA_027067055.1 Lysobacterales bacterium
ATTAAACAAAGAAGTCAGCGCCTATGATTTATTGCGTCGCCCAGAAATGAATTATGGCATGTTAATTGAAGTCGAAGGCTTAACCAATCAATTGACCGATGAAAAAGTTATAGAACAAATTGAAATTCATGCACAATATTCAGGCTATATGGAACGCCAGTTGGCTGAAATTGAAAAATCCAAAGCACATGAAAATAAACAAATTCCTAATCAATTCGATTACAAATCCGTCACTGGATTGAGTGCAGAATTAACCGAAAAGCTTGCTGAGATAAAACCCCAAACCGTCGGACAGGCCACGCGTATTCAAGGCATGACACCAGCGGCTGTTTCTTTATTGTTAGTGCATTTGAAAAGAGCGAGTTAATAAAATGAACAAAGAGAATATCAAATGTAAACTTGAAATAATTAAACTTTTTGGCAAAATGCCAAATGATTTGGACTATAATTACAAAAGCATGAGAAACTTAAAGAAAAATAGAATGTTATTGAACATAACTGATTCTGAAAAAGAGACAACAAAACCATGAACGAAACCATCATCATCTTAGCCATGTTAATAGCCTGTACTGGCATCCTTTTATACTTTGTCGGATGGGTCAACACCATCTTTATGGCACTGGGCAAAGACGAAAAAATTATGGGTATAGTCATCTTTTTACTTAACCCTGTGGCAATTTATTACAGTATTAAACACTGGGATGAAGCCAAAATTCAAGCTAAACAACTTGTCATTGGCTTGTTAATTATGTGCGCTACGATAATTCCTGCTTATGTTTATTATTCTAAAAACGTGATTAGTTAAAAAAACTTACATAGTTACAAGTTGTATTCGCCATTTATGCTAGATGCTGCAAATAATCCATATCATTTCCTAAGACTCGGACAACTTGAATAGTAGAGTTAATAATTTTGTAAAATACAATATGCTCGTTAATTTGGTATTTTTTATATCCTTTCCTAATGGCATCGCAATTAACCCCAATTTCTGGGTTTGATGCAATATTATTTAAAGCTCTTGCAATTTCATCAAGATATTTATCGGCTTGATTGATTCCAAAGTTCTCAAACGAATACAACCAAATTGAGATTAAATCTTGTTTAGCCTTGTTTTGTTTATAAACCTGTAGCATTAAGTGCTATTTTTCGTGCTTCATTTTTAATGGTATCCATGTCCAGAAGTCCAGCATCGCCACTTTGCTCACCTTCGATTAGTGCTGCACGCAAATTTTGTAATTTCATTGCTTGGTATTCTGTCTCCGACATAATGACGACTACTGGCTTTCCATTCTTAGTAACACTGATAGGCTTAATTTGAGAACGCATGATTAAACTACCAAATTCTTGTTTTGCTTGAGTTGAGGTAACTGAATTCATTTTCTTTGACAATGATTAAAGTTACATTATAGACAATTTAGATAAAATGGACAATATTTTTTCTAGCTTTTAAATAGAGATCAAGTCATTTGACTAGCAATACTTTTCATTAAATCCTCTATTTTCTTAGCAAACTTCTTATCCTCTTTTTTCTTTTTCCTAACCATATGCGTTGTATAACTAACTATAATTGTCTAATAAATTCGGAGACATTTATGCTTTATATATAGACAAAACGAGGTAATAAAATGTCAAAGAACAAAATTAAAATACAGATAATTTATCAGATATTTCAATATCTTTTTTGAGTAAAGAATTGATTATTTCATTAATTGAAGATGTATTTTTTTATCAGACAAAAGTTTAAAAAAATATTCCTTTACATCATCATCCAAATAGATAGGCACATCTAATTCAGATAATGGTCGATAAAATTTGCCTTGTTCTGCATTGCTAAAATCGTATTCTTGTTTCATTTTTCACACCTTTGTTGATAGGTTTTCTTTTCATTCTTGGTTGCTTTTCTTGCACTAATGATTCGAACTATCACAATTTCCTTATCATTTACAAACTTATGGACGACAACTAAAAGAGCTTGTCAATGATTTTCCAAGCAAAATCCAACGACCTTCATCATCCGAATGCTCCAAATCGTATTGACTTAATGCAAATGGGTCTGAAAAGACATAACAAGCTTGCTCAAAAGAAATTTTATGTTTTTTTAGATTACTCAGCTCTTTTTGCTTGTCCCATTCAAATTTCATAAAAACAATAATAACTGTATTGATTAAAAATTACAATAACATCTTAGTTGATGAATTCAAATCAACCCCTCTCCTAAAAGCCTAGCTCCTAGAACCTGAGACGCTTCGCATTTCACTATTCGAAACGCACAAGTCGCACAAATTGACTGTTGCCTCGGTAGTTACCAAATCCGGTAGCTCCTTCAGTAAAATTGACGTACCACGCACGGTTAGGAGTATTGGCATAGGGCGAGGTCGACCAAAAACCCGAACTATTATTGGTATTTGGGAAATAATCGCTGTCTATGCTTGGACCGTAGCGACTATTATCTACTATACTCATCAATTCTGTTGAGTTTGGTACTCGCCAATCGTTGAAACCACAGAGGCTTTCTGAATTTGTACCATTAACCAAAACATCCCAATCATTATAATAATAAGCACCATAATTACTGCCAAGATGTGTCGCCCCAACGGTAAACATTATTTCTATCATGAATACTGCCATCTGTGATTTTCACTTCCCAAACTAATCCTGTAACATTATCTTGCACACATGCCCAAGGTGTGATGGCATAATCAACACTTTGGTCGGCTAATGGAGTGCCAAATTCATCTAATTTGGTAAAACTAAAACCTGCATGACCATCACTATCATCGTTATGCGTTGCATCTCGCCCTTGATGACAATCTTGTGGAGAGGTAATAATATTGCTGGTACAAGTTGCGTTGTTGCCTGATGGGTATTCTCCACCCCATGTTATGCCTGTGTCATTGAGAGGAATTAATTGAATGACTGGCAGTTCAAAACCGTTTTTGAAAATAGGCCCGGTTTGTGCAGAGATAGTTGTACTTACGATAAGCAGTGTCAATAGTAGTTTTTTCATTGATGTTTTCCATTTGTCCGTTTGATAGACAGAATTATACACAACAACAAAGTGGATATTTTTTTGAAAGCAGGGAGCCGGGTTATGGTGGCATTAAATCAACATTGATAACTGGCTAGGGCATATCGAAGATGTCGCTCGATTTAACGGTACATGGTTGGATTTGCGATATCAATAACGGCACTTTGAAAGACCTAAGAACAGGTTTAAATATCAGCAAAAAGAGAAGAGACTAAAGGTTATGAAGCTTTTATAGGTTTTCTAGGTGTGTCAATGAGTTGTGCTATAATTGTGTTTTCACTATCGGAATTTGGGTAACATGCAACACAGAACCATTATTGAGCCATTTCGTATCAAATCGGTTGAACCGATTGAAATGTCAACTGAACAGCAACGCATTGATTTTTTGGCTCAAGGACACAACAATCTATTTTTAATCGAATCCAAAAAGGTTATTATTGACCTCCTTACTGATAGTGGTACATCAGCAATGAGTGCCGAGCAATGGGCTGGCATTATGCGTGGTGATGAGTCTTATGCTGGTGCGCGTAGTTGGGAGCGTATGCGTGATGCGGTACGTGATTTAACTGGTTGCCAATACATCATACCAACACACCAAGGGCGTGCTGGTGAAAGTATTTTATACACCCAACTTGGTGGCAAAGGCAAAGTCTTTATCAGCAATACCCATTTTGATACCACCCGTGCCAACATCGAATACGGTGGAGCAATGGCAATTGACTGCCTAACTAAAGAAGGACAACAACCCGCTCTAGAGCATCCCTTCAAAGGCAACATAGACATTGCAAAACTCGAAGCTGCCATAATAGAACACGGTGCAGAAAATATTGGTGCTGTCATTTTAACAGTGACCAACA
>JAMOMK010000024.1 GCA_027067055.1 Lysobacterales bacterium
GTAATCCTTTGAGTCTAAGGTGTTTTAGTAATTGTGAATGATACTTCTTGAATTTTGTATCGGTTGGTGTTTTAATTTTCATGGTAACCTCTGTTGTTTTATTAAGAGATTACAACTTTACTTTTTATTTAATTAAATTGGAATGAGGTTACACTAAATTTATGACAAAGCCACTTTCGATAAACTCCGCGATAGCGGCTTCGTCCAACACGTAGTTATGAACAAGATGGCATGGCTTGGGCAAAAGACATGATTCAATTATTGTTGCAAATAAAGAAAACAGTTGATGATTCTACTGGCTCATTAAAAAAAGAAATCGTTGATGACTACATTGGTCAATACCGAGAGTTACTCAAAAAAGCCGAAACCCAATGTCCACCACCAGACCCTAAATCTAGATCTAAAGGGCAAAGAGGCAGGCTAAAACGCAGTAAATCTCGGAATTTACTCGAACGGCTTATTGATTATGAAGATGATGTTTTGCGTTTTATGTTAGATATTGATGTACCATTTACAAACAATCAAGGTGAAAATGACTTGCGTATGAAAAAGGTACAACAAAAGATATCTGGCTGTTTTAGGAGCTTTAAAGGCGCTGAAATATCTTGTCGAGTAAGAAGCTATATAAGCTCATGTAAAAAACAAGATGTATCTTCAAGCATCGCTTTGGAGTTATTGTTTAATAATCAAAGTCCTGAATTTAAATACGCTGAATAGTTACATGAAAATAATGATATTCAGAAATGCACAGCTATCAGATATTGAAAATGTATTAAAGTTACATTATCGTTATCAAATAGATTCGATTAATGAAGAAGATAAAGCCGATGGGTTTGTTACTACTCCTTTTACTAAGGAACAAATGGTGAGTTTAATTGAAGATGAAAATGGTTTGTTTATTGCTCTTGATGGTGAAGAGGTTGTGGCTTATGTGATGGCTGCATCGTGGCAGTTTTGGTCCATCTGGCCAATGTTTGCTTACATGATTGATGACTTACCCAATCAGCAATATCTTGGTCAAGCCTTAAGTGTTGATAACTCTTATCAATACGGTCCAGTTTGTATTGATAAAAAATGGCGAGGGAAGGGAGTGTTAGAGCAAATATTTGATTACGCACGTGAGCAAATGCATAAAAGATTTCCAATACTGGTGACTTTTATTAATAAAAATAATCCACGTTCACTGCGAGCACATACAAAGAAGTTGAATTTAGATATATTAAGCGAGTTTGAATTTAATAATAATAATTATTACGCACTAGCTTATGATGCTGCTGTGAAGTTAGAGAGCTAATGACTAGCTCTCTAGTTAAATATAAGCTTCAGCCTATACGATTTGTGGTTCTACTTTGAGTTTAATTTTAAACTTTTGATTAACCGAACGAATCGCTTCTTTACTCAAGCTTATGATTTCTTTACCCGTAGAATTGCCGTAATTAACAAGCACAAGTGCATGTTTGTCAGAAAATCCACATTCATGCATACGGTGTCCTTTAAAACCACATGTTTCAAGTAACCAAGCAGCACTTATTCTGAAATGGTTGTTCTCTAATGGAAAGGAGACTAAATCTTGGTACTTTCTTGCTAGTTTTTTATGATGCTTTTCATCAATAATCGGATTGTTGTAAAAGCTACCAACATTAGGTACTTCTTTGTAATCAGGTAATTTTCTTTGTCTAATTGTCGTCACTGCATCTGCAATATTGAGGTAACTCGGTTCTAAGATATTGTTGGCTTGTAATTCTTCTTTGATACCATCGTAAATAAGGTTGATCTTAGCGTGTGGAGTCAACTCGAAAGCAAGGCGCGTAATAATCCATGGGTTTTCAGACTCTTTAAAGACACTGGTTCGGTACATAAACCGACATTCTTCATTACTTAATCGTTGAAATTTGCCTGTTCTGTAGTTGAAAATCTCGACCCAAACAATGGTGTCCTTAATTTCAGAGCCATAGGCGCCAATATTTTGAACGGGAGCTGCACCGACTGTACCTGGAATTGCTGCCAAGTTCTCAATGCCTCCTAATCCTTTTTTTGCTGCCCACATGACGAAATCAGACCAAATTGAACCACCCCAAACAACGGTTAACCCATCAACAACTCGTGCATGAAAACGATCAGTTAAGTGTATAACTGGTTTTTCAATGTTTTTAGTTAGTACAAGATTACTTCCTGAACCAAGAATAAAAAAGCCTTGCTTTCCACAATAGGGAACTATTTTTTCCACATCATGTAAATTTTCGACTAAGATAAACTGATCACAGTGGCAATCGATTGCAAGTGTGTTGTGTTGTTTTAAGTTAAAATTTTCTGTTACTTTCATGTATTATTTTCTTCTTTATGACCAATTAATTTGTTGTTAATGTCTTTTATCAATTGTGAACCTTGATAAATAAATCCTGTATAAACTTGTACTAAATTAGCACCAGCTTGTATTTTACTCAATGCATCCTCATCTGTCAAAATTCCGCCCACACCAATAATGGGAAAATCAGGACCAACTTCCTTTCGAACTGTCTTAATTATTTCATTAGACCTTGATAATAAAGGCTTTCCACTGAGTCCGCCCGTTTCATTTTGGTGCTTTTCTTTTTTTAAATTATTTTTTTCGATAGTCGTGTTTGTGCAAATAATGCCATCAATTCCACTATTTTTAATGTTTATTGCCATTTCTTTAGTTGTTTCACTGTCTTGATCTGGTGCAATTTTAACGACAATAGGTGTATATTTGTTTGTCTTTTTTTGCAATTCAATTTGAACTTTTTTTAACGACTTGAGTAATTGTATTAGATTTTTACTCTTTTGTAATTGACGCAAATCAACTGTATTAGGAGAAGAGATATTGACTGTAACGTAATCTGCTAAATGTGCAACTTTTTTAAAACAGTAAATATAGTCATCAACAGCCAGGTCATTTGGAGTGATTTTATTTTTGCCAATATTTATACCTAAGATACAATTAGGTTTGTTTTTCTCAATTTGTGCAACGAGATAATCGACTCCGTTGTTATTAAAACCCATGCGATTAATGATGGCTTGGTTTTCCTTTAAACGAAATAATCGAGGTTTAGGGTTTCCAACTTGAGGTTTTGGGGTAATAGTTCCGACCTCAATAAAGCCAAACCCCAAGCTAGATAAGCCATTGACGGCATCGGCATTTTTGTCAAAACCTGCAGCTAAACCAACTGGGTTTGGAAAATTAATACCTAATAATTTGACTGGGTTACTTATTTGTTTTGATGAAACAATAAATACTGCAGGGCTTGCGAGTATTTTGATACTCAAATCATGAGCCACCTCAGCGGGGAGTTTTTGCAGAAGTTTTCTACCAATTAATTCTAACATTATAGTGTTGCTTATGAGTTTTTAAAATTTACAGGATTATAACAGAATTATTTTAGCCTTTGAGATTTGCTTTATAGTTAATGCATGAATTATGGTAGAATTCATGTTTTATTAATAATGAGTTATGTATGAAGTTTGATTTTAATCTCATAGTCATTGGTGCCGGTTCTGGAGGAGTGCGTTCAGCACGAATTGCAGCAAGCTATGGAAAAAAAGTGGCTATTTTTGAAGCTGGTGAAGTTGGTGGAACTTGTGTTATTCGGGGTTGTGTCCCTAAAAAACTTTTGGTTTATGCATCTTCTTTTGTCAAAACTTTTAAAGCAGCCTCAGCTTTTGGATGGGATATTGGTCAACCACAATTTAATTGGCAAAAATTAATAGCCAATAAAGACGAGGAAATTAACCGTTTAAATAAAATATACCACAGTTTATTAGATAATTCTGGGGTGGAATTGATTCCCTATCACGCACGTTTTGTGGATAAAAATACAGTAACGGCAAATGGTAAGGAATACACTGCTGAAAAAATATTAATAGCAACAGGCAGTACACCTTTTTACCCAGATATAAAAGGCATAGAATATGCAGTAAGCTCTAACGAAGCGCTCTCATTGGAACAGTTGCCAAAAGAAATGACAATAATGGGAGCTGGGTATATAGCTGTAGAATTTGCCTCTATTTTCAATTCTTTAGGTGTAAAAGTTAATTTAGTTTATCGTGGTGATAAACTGTTGCGTGGTTTTGATCAGGACGTAAGAAATTTTGCCCAAGAATCTTTTATTAAAAACGGTATGAATGTTATCTTAAACTCTAATATTATTGAAATTAAAAAAGATGACAATCAATTTGAAGTGTTGATGGATTCAGATATGTGTTTGAAAAAACAAGATGTTATTCTTTGTGCAACTGGGCGTATAGCCAATACACATAATCTTGGTATAGAAAATTTGCAAGTTAATAGGAAGTATAATGGTCAAATCCAAGTGGATAGCGAGCAAAACTGTGGTCCTGATTCAGTTTTTGCTGTTGGTGATGTGTGTAATAACGATAACCTGACTCCAGTAGCAATAAAAGAAGGAAATTTATTAATGGATAGGTGGTATGGTAATGGTAATACTTATATTGAGTATGACTATCTGCCAAGCACTGTATTTTCACAGCCTGAAATTGGTTCATGTGGATTTACCGAAGAATTAGCACAAGAGCATTTTGGTGAAGTAGTGACTTATAAGAGTACTTTTAGGGCAATGAAATATGCCATGACCGATATTCAAGATCAAACCTTTATGAAGTTAATTGTTGCTAAAGACAGCGATTTAGTTGTTGGTTGTCATATTGTGGGTGCTGACGCTGGCGAAATGATACAAGGATTTGCAGTGGCTATTAAGCAAGGAATAACGAAAGAAAAATTAAACCAATGCATTGGAATTCACCCGACTTCTGCTGAAGAATTGGTAACCATGAAATAAAAAGGGCTCTATAAATGAAAAAAATACTATTAATGGCTCTCCTCGTTTCTTTACAGCTTCAAGCTGTTGAGGGTATGTGGCAACCTTATCAGTTACTTAGCTTGGCTGATGATGTTAAAGCAAAGGGGCTGGAAATCCCTGTCGAAAACATTTCTGACCTAAATAAGCATCCAATGACAGCAATGGTCTCATTGGGATTTTGTTCGGCTTCATTTGTTTCAAATTTAGGCTTGATTATCACCAACCACCATTGTGCCTATGGTGCAGTTCAGTATAATTCTACTCAAGAGAACAATTTGATTGATAATGGTTTTTATGCAAAAGAATTGTCAGATGAATTGCCTGGAGGACCTGGATTATATGTTTATGTCACTCAAGACATTAAGGACATTAGTCAAAAAATGATTGATTCATTAGACGGCTTACACGGTCAAGCACGTTTTGATGAAATGGATAAACAAGAAAAAATGCTTATTAGTTCTTGTGAGACAAAAGAAGTGTATCGCTGTAGTGTCAGAGCTTTTCACGGTGGGTTGAAGTTCTATCTTATCAAACAGTTACAGATTAAAGATGTTCGTCTGGTTTATGCCCCCAATGACTCTATTGGTAAATACGGTGGAGATATTGATAATTGGATATGGCCACGCCACACGGGTGACTTTTCTTTTTTAAGGGCCTATGTTTCTCCAAAGGGAGAATCAGTTGAATTTTCTAAAGACAACATACCTTATCATTCAACTTCATTTTTGCAGGTTAACCCTCAAGGTTTGGAAGAGGGTGATTTTGCAATGGTTTTGGGTTATCCAGGCCGAACATCACGTCATAAATTGGCTCAAGAAGTTGAGTCTTCGGTATTGTGGCGTTACCCAAAGGTCATTAAAAGTTATTCAAAATATATCGAATTGATAGAGAAAGAATCGACCATTCGTCCTGAAGTAAGTGTTAAATACGCCAGTAGAATGGCTGGAATTAATAATTATATGAAAAATTCTGAAGGAATGCTGGATGGTTTCAAAAATCCAGTGCCTCTACAGAAAAAAATGGAAGCCGAATTGAAATTTAAGCAGTGGTTGAAAAAAAATGATAAGAAAAAGGCTTCTCAAGCTTTGCTGCAATTAACTGAGTTACTAGAAAGCAAAAAATCACACAGAGAAAGAGACTATTATATTGGTCAATTTCGTCGAGGAACTCTTGTTTTAACTGCACACCGCTTATACCGTTTAGCAGTAGAAAAAAATAAAGAAGATAGGGAAAGAAATAGCCGCTATCAGAAACGTAACTGGCAAAGAATTGCCAACAAGGTAGCGCGTATTGACCGCAGTTTTGATGCTAAAATGGACAGAATATTATCTGAATATATTCTTAATGAGTATGCTCAATTGAAAAAAGAAGAACGCTCTGCTGAATTTGATAAAATATTCGGTATCAAAGGTAATGAAAAGGATGCTAAAAGAATAAGCAAAAAACTTGACCGACTTTATGCTCATACAGACTTGACGAATAAAGAAAAAAGGATGCAGTGGTTGGATAAGGATGCCAATGATTTTGAAAAATCTAAAGACAGTTTTATTCAATTAGCCATTGAGATGTTTCCTATGAACATGAAACAAGAAAAACAAGATGAAAGTTACTCGGCGGCACTTCAAGAGGCTCGCATGAACTATATGCAAGCGTATCTGGCTTATGCAAAAGAACAGGGCTTACCTATCTATGCTGATGCTAACAGTACTCTTCGTGTCACTTATGGAAATGTCATGGGCTATAGCCCAGAAGATGCCATTTTAAAACTGCCTTTTACCACTTTAAATGGCATACTGCAAAAAGATACTGGTGTTGAACCTTTTGATGCGCCTAAAAAACAATTGGATGCAATAAAATCTCACAACTACGGTGATTATTTTAATGAAAGCATAAATTCTGTGCCGGTTAATTTCTTAACAGATTTAGATATAACCGGAGGAAATTCAGGTTCTCCAACACTTGATAGTAAAGCGCGATTGGTTGGTTTAGCATTTGATGGCAACTATGAAAGTATTAATGCTGATTGGATTTTTAATAAGGAGTTAACGCGTACCATTCATGTCGATATTCGTTATGTTTTATGGATAATGGATGTTATTGATAACACACAAAGGCTACTAATAGAGATGGGAGTAAGAAAATGAAGAAGGTAATTTTAATTTTACTACTAGTTTGTTTGAATGTTTCATCAGCAACCTGGCAAGAAGAACTGGAATCTTGGAAAAAAGATAGGGTCGAACGTCTCAAAAAGCCACATGGTTGGCTGAGTTTAATAGGTATGGAATGGTTGCATGAAGGGAATAATAGTATTGGTTCGAATGAAACTAATGACATTGTTTTGCCTCATGGCCCGACTCAAGTGGGTGTTTTTACGCTAAAAGACACAACAATTACATTTACACCTGAAAAGGATGTACAAATTCAAGCTAATAATTCAGCAGTGACCAAAACAATAAATGTGGCTATGGATTCATCAGGTAAGCCCACTGTGTTTACAATTGATACATTTAAATTTCACGTGATAGAACGAGGCAAACCCGCATTGCGAATTAAAGATTCACAAGCACAGACACGTAAAGATTTTACTCAAATTGATTATTATCCAACAACTGATAAATTTAGAATAGAAGGTGAGTTTGTTGCTTATAACCCTCCTAAAGAAATTGAAATCATTAATGTCTTAGGCTTGCTAAATAAAGAGCAGTCTATTGGTTTTGTGAAGTTTTCAGTTGATGATAAGCAATACCAACTGGATGCCTTAGATGCAGGTGATGAAATGTTCATTGTTTTTGCTGATAGAACCAGTGGGCGTACAACCTATGGGCCTGGTCGTTTTTTGGATGTGCCAAAGCCAACAAATAACAGCAATCAAGTGATAATTGATTTCAATAAAGCTTATAATCCACCTTGTGCTTTTAATGAATATTCAACATGTCCATTGCCTCCTCACCAGAATCGAATTCGAGCCTTTATTGAAGCAGGTGAAAAAATATATAACTACTAAATCCATGACTTATGGCCTATGTTAATTTAGCAAACACTAATATAGAATCCCTATAAAAATATTACAGGTAAAATTATGAAAAAAACTGCATTACTCATTGCAATAGCTCTAACACTTGGTGGCTGTGCAACAGATTCTTATAAAAAAGAAGCAATGGCTTCCAAAACTCAAGCTAAACAGCTCACCTCAGGTGTTGATTTGCAGTATGTTGATGAGACAGTTCGTCCACAAGATGATTTTTATCGCTATGTTAATGGAAAATGGTTGAAAAGTTATGTCATGCCAGCGGATAAATCTCGTTATGGCTCCTTTAATGCATTACGAGATAAAAGTGAGAAAGACGTAAAAAGTATTATAGATAAATTAGCGAATCAGACTTATGTTAAAGACACCGATGAACAGAAAATTAGTGACTTATACAAAAGTTACATGGATGAGGAGCAAATTGAAACAGCAGGAATGGCAGTTATTGATTCTGACTTGTCTAAAATTGAAGCAATAAAGGATTATGATAGTTTGCTGGCTTATATGTCATATGCAGATAAATACACCGACTCACCATTTGGGCTTTATGTTTATATTGATTTGAAGGATTCTAATAGTTATATCACTTATGTTGGACAGGCAGGACTTGGATTGCCCGATAGAGATTACTATTTAAATGAAGATGAAAAATTCAAAAATATTCGTTCGAAATATTTAATTTTAATTGAAAATCAATTTAATAACGCACATTTTCCAGAAGCAAAAAGGGCAGCTCAAACTGTTATGGATATTGAGACAGAAATTGCTAAAGGACATTGGACAAATGTTGAGACAAGAGACAATGAAAAATCTTATAATTTAAAGTCCTTTGAAGAGTTTAAAGCATTAATGCCAGATCTTAATATTGATGCATGGTTTGTAGGAACAGATTTGCCCAAAATTGATAAAATTGTTGTTAGTCAGCCAGATTACATGCAGAAGCTTAATAAGTTAATAAAGAATACTTCGATTGATGATTGGAAAACTTACTACCAATGGAAATTGATTGATCGAGTTGCGGGTTACTTACCTAAAAAATTCGATGAGGAAAATTTTAAATTTTATGGTACCGTTTTACGCGGAACAACAGAACAAAAACCTCGTTGGAAGCGTGCAATTTCTACGGTCAATGGTTCGGTTGGTGAGCTGGTTGGAAAAGTATATGTTAAATCCTACTTCCCTCCTAATGCAAAAAAACGCATGGATGACATGATAGAAAACTTAAGAAGTGCCTACGGAGATAGTATTAAAGACTTAGACTGGATGAGTGCTGAAACAAAGCTTAAAGCTTTAGATAAATTGAGTAAATTCAGTCCTAAAATTGGTTACCCAAACAAATGGAAAGACTATAGTAGCTTACATATTAATATCGGGTCTCTGTTTGAGAATATGCGTTCAGTTACCAACTGGCGTTTACAACGTAACCGTACACGTTTAGGCAAGCCTATCGATCGAACAGAGTGGGGGATGAATCCTCAAACGGTTAATGCTTATTATAGCCCAGCAAAAAATGAAATCGTTTTCCCTGCAGGTATATTGCAAGCCCCATTTTTTAACCTTAGAGCAGATGATGCAGTAAATTATGGTGGAATTGGTGCAGTTATTGGGCATGAAATGGGGCATGGTTTTGATGACCAAGGTTCTAAATTTGATGGTGAAGGCAACTTAAATAGTTGGTGGACTGATGAAGATCGCGCTAAATTTAATAAAAAAACAGCCATGTTAATTGAGCAATACAATGCTTATGAAGTTTTGGATGGTAAGGCTCATGTCAATGGTGAATTAACTTTAGGTGAAAACATTGGTGATTTGAGTGGTTTGACGATTGCTTATAAAGCCTTTAAGAAAGCTCACCCAGATAACTCTAAAATAGATGGACTAACAGCTGATGAACGTTTCTTCTATGGTTGGGCACAAATATGGCGTGGAAAAATGCGTGATGAAGCACTGTTGTCACAGGTGGCTACTAACCCTCATTCACCAGGTCAATTTAGAGGCAACGGGCCATTAAGAAATTTCCCACCATTTTTAAAACTATTTAATGTTAAAGAAGGGGATAAGATGTTTTTACCTGAAGAAAAACGAGTAAAAATTTGGTAATTCATTACTGGATATTATTTAAAAAAGTCAGTTTTTACACTGACTTTTTTTATGGGTGAAAAAAGCTCATTGGATACGCTTGCGTATGGAAAAATCTTGAATACGCCTGCGTATGTTTGTTTAAAAACAATAACTTACGTAAATTTTATTTACAATGAATATTAATTTTAAAATAAGGCTAAGAATTAATTTTTCTTATTGATTAAGCTGACTTGACATCAAGTAATATACTGCTTAATATCGCGATTTTTAAGTTAAAGTAAATTTCGCTATGTCACAACAAAATAGTTTCAGTAAAGAAGAATTAATTCAGTGTTCTAAAGGAGAATTATTTGGAATGGATAATGCCAAATTACCAGCCGATAATATGCTCATGGTTGACCGAGTCATTCAGATAAATAATGATGGTGGCGAATTTGGAAAGGGAGAGGTTATTGCCGAGCTAGATATTAATCCAGATTTATGGTTTTTTCAGTGTCACTTTAAAGGTGATCCTGTTATGCCAGGTTGTTTAGGACTGGATGCAATGTGGCAACTAGTCGGTTTTCATATGATATGGGCAGGTTTTAAAGGGAAAGGTAGAGCACTTGGAGTAGGAGATGTTAAATTTCGAGGACAAGTTTTACCAACAGCAAAAAAAGTCACCTACCATGTGACCATAAAGCGCATGATAGATTCTCGACTAAAATATGCTATTGCTAATGCCACGATGAGTGTTGATGGAAAACAAATTTACTCAGCAGCAAAACTACGTGTTGGCTTATTTACTTCTATAGAGGATTTTTAAATGAAAAGAGTCGTCATAACGGGTTACGGAATTGTTTCATGCTTAGGTAATAATAAACAAGAAGTTCTAAAGTCATTACAAGAAGGTCAGTCTGGTATCAGTTATCAGGAGGAATACAAAGAACAAGGCTTACGTAGCCATGTTGCAGGAAGCATTGAAATAAATCTAAAGGAGCACATCGGGCGTAAGGATTTAAGATTTATGAGTGCAAGTTCAGCCTATGCTTATATTGCCATGAAAGAAGCAATACAACATTCAGGGTTAAGTGAAGAACAAGTATCCAATGTGCGAACTGGTCTGATAATTGGAGCAGGTGGTTCATCCTCTGAGTCAATAGTGGAAAGTGTTGACAAACTACGAGCACGTGGCATTCGTCGTGTTGGACCTTATGTGGTAACCAAATCCATGAGTAGTGGTATATCTGCTTGTTTAGCAACTCCTTATAAAATCAAAGGCTTAAATTATTCTTTGAGTTCGGCTTGTGCAACCAGTACCCATTGTATCGGACTGGCAATGGAACAAATTCAATTTGGAAAACAAGATGTCATTTTTGCAGGTGGCGGTGAAGAAGAGCACTGGTCACTAAGCATGATGTTTGATGCAATGGGAGCGTTGTCAACTTCATATAATGGCACACCAGAGACTGCTTCTCGTCCTTATGACCAAACACGTGATGGATTTGTTATAGCAGGTGGTGCAGGTGTCATGGTGATAGAGTCACTTGAACATGCACAAGAGCGAGGCGCGAATATTATTTGTGAAATTGTTGGTTATGGAGCAACATCTGATGGGTATAACATGGTTGCACCATCGGGTGAAGGAGCCGTGCGTTGTATGAATATGGCATTAAGCACAGTCGATGATAAAATTGATTACCTCAATGCACACGGTACAAGTACACCAGTAGGTGATTTAACGGAACTTAATGGAATTAAAGAAGTTTTTGATAAAGAAATGCCTAAAATTACTTCAACAAAGTCACTCTCAGGTCATTCATTGGGAGCGGCAGGAGTTCATGAAGCGATTTATAGCACATTAATGATGGAAAATAACTTTATTGCGGCATCAGCTAATTTAACTCAGATTGATGAAAATATCGATCAAGATACGCCAATTATTTCTGAAAAAATAGAAAATATCGAACTGAAAACAGTGATGTCTAATAGTTTTGGTTTTGGTGGAACAAATGCTACTTTGATTTTTCAAAAATTTGATTAATAAAAGCATTCAAAAGGTTAAGTGATAAAAGAGGTGATGAATGGTAATATAATGACAGTTCATCACCTTTTTTGTTTTAGAGACTCCTTACTTAATAAATCCACACTCCATTTGTTACTTGACAATCAATGGAGTCTAAAATCATATGTATAATCAAACCTATACCAATGAAGCGAAGCTTTGGTATGAAACAGGCTATTGCATATAACCCGATAGGAAATAGTGTATGTAATGGGTGAAAGCCAATACTGCAACGCATGGAATCGTATATCGGTGTGGCTAGTAAGTGGTCAATATCAACCAACATAGTAAGCATCATTAATGTATACGCTTTTTTCCAATCCTTCTTAAAGAAAAAAATACTTACGATTAATGGAATTAGAAAATGTAAGAAAATATGAAGCATTTTATGTAGCATCTCTTAAGTTATTATTTAGTGTTTGGTAAGCTTTTGGCGTTATGCCGTATTTTTTCTTAAAACAACTGCCAAAATAGGAAACAGAACTAAAACCACATTCATCACTAACTATTCCAACTTGATAGCCATCTTTGAGTTTCATTGCGGCTTTTTCAAGGCGATAGTCTCTTAACATCTCCATAGGATTTTGATCGATTAAAGCTTTAAGTTTACGTTGTAACTGTCTTTCACTAATGGCCATTTTAGAAGCTAAATCTGCCTTTTGAAAATACTCATTGCCATAATGTTTGCCAATTATATCTTTAAATTTATCAATGAATTTTTCATCTTGTTTTGATAAATTAAGTGAATCAAGTGCAGAGTTGCAACGGATTGCTTGGTTGGTTTGCTTTTGTAAATTTTTCCTGATTATCAATATGTTATCAATTTGTGCATTAAGTTCATCAGCATTAAATGGTTTTGTCATGTAGGTGTCAATATTTTCTCGCCAGCCTTTAATGCGACTTTTCGTTGTATTTAAAGCAGTTAGTAAAACGATAGGAATATGTGATGTGCGACCATCGTGGCGTAAAATGCGAGTAACTTGGTAACCATCCATTGCTGGCATCATGACATCGCAAATAATAATGTCAGGCAGTTTTTTTAGTGCAATTGCAATGCCTTTTCGCCCTCTATCAGAAAATAAACAATTAAAACGATGACCCAATACACTGGCAATATGCAATTGCATATCTAGATTATCTTCAATAACTAGAACGGTTACTCGGTTTTTATTGGGATTAACTTTTGGTATTTGTTTTACCATAATAAGTTCATTTTCTGTGTTTTTTACCAGTTGATCGACTAATACTTCTGACATTTCTTCCTGAGGTTTAATATCGGTTATTGGGAAAGTAACAGTAAAGGTAGACCCTTTACCCCAAGTGCTTTCAACTTTGACAAAACCATCATTGGCTTCAGTTATTTCCTTGACTACAGATAAACCTATCCCTGTCCCTGCGATGTTTTTATGTGTATCTAGTCGTGTAAAACGTTTAAATATTTTAGATAAATCTTTTTCTTCTATTCCTGCTCCAGAATCTTTGATGCTAATTGCGACTTGTTTATTGACAAGATTAGATGAAATAAAAATTTCACCCCCATCATTGGTATATTTTATGGCATTGGACAGTAAGTTCCCTACTACAATTTCTAAGCATTCTGTTGTAGCATAAACATTAACGTCAGATGTGTTACTTAACACTAAGTTAATATTTTTTCTCTTAGCAAGAGGGCTAAATACCTCAAAAAGCATTAGCAAAATAGTCTGTACTGACTGAGATTCACGTATGACTTCTTTATCACTTTTTGCTTGAGAAAGTTTTAATATTTGGGCTACCATCAGCATTAGCCGTTTTGCATTACGTTCAATCATAGTTAATTTATCTGAATGTTGAATTAATTCTTTTTGTTTGCTGAGCTGTTCAACGGGTCCTAATATTAATGCCAATGGCGTCTGAAACTCATGTGTAATATTGGCAAAAACCTCATTCTTGTGCTCCAAAAGTGATTCAACCATTTTCTTTTGACGTTTGACCTCTTGAGTACGTTCATCAACAGTTTGCTCTAAAATAAATGCACGTTTTCTACTGGCAATAGTTTTGTAGCGAATAAATGACCAAATAGAAAAAAGGATTAAGAAAATATATACCGCATAAGCCCAGGGAGAAAACCAAGGAGCAGGGTGGACAATGATTTTCAATTCTTTAGGTGTTTTTGACCATACTCCATCCTTATTTGAACCCTTAACTTGAAAAATATACTCTTCAGGGCTTAAGTTAGTGTACGTTGCTATCCGATTTTCTGCATCGGTATAAACCCAGTCATCTTGAAAACCTTTTAAACGGTATGCATATCGATTACGCATAGAGTCAGTGTAATCTAGTGCTGCAAATTCAAATCCGATTATGTAATCTTTGTAACTTAATTCTATCTCTTTCATGTGGTTTATAGGCTTGTCTAATTTAACTTGATTATTTTTATTAAAATCAAAAGTCTTATTAAAGTAAATAAATTCAGTTAATTCAATATTTGGTTTACTCTTGTTTACCTTAATATCAGATGGTTTGAATTGAAGTGCCCCTAGTTTCCCACCTAAATAGAGAGTGCCTCTGTTATTATCGTACCAATACGAATTATTTATGAAACCTCCATTCATCACTCCATCCTTTTCTGTATAAAATAATCTCTTATTTGTTTTCGTATTATATTTAATTAGTCCTTTATTTGTTGCCAGCCACAGTATGTCGTTTTCAGTACTAATAATACTATTGATCTCAATGTTAAGTTGTGTTTCAGATAAAAAGTGATTAATTTTTTCAATATTTCCATTGTAATCTAATTTAAATAATTTTTGGTCATTTGTACCAAACCATAAATTGTTTTGTTGGTCTATTGCTAATGCAGTTACAAATTGGATTTGATTATTATTTGAGTTTAAATTAAGTAACTCAAATACATCATTTTTTAATTGAGCAATTCCTTTATTAGTAGCAAAATAATAATTACCAAAGGTGTCGATTACAAAATGATAAATACTTAGATCGCTATTATTATTTTGTAGGTTTATATGAGATAACTGTTCATTCTTAATGTTATAGCTAAATAAGCCTCTTTTGAAGCTACCTAAAAGCAACATGTTATCCTTATACTCAGTTGCAAAATAAAAGCTAATATTCATAAAACCCTTACCTTTCTGGCTTATTAAATTAGTCTTTGGGTTGAATTTATCTAAACCACCTTCTGCATTTGTAATCCAAATATTTGAGTTTTTATCTTGATAAAGAGAAATGATTTCATTGGATGTTAATGAATTTTCAAGATTGTTTTTTTTGTATATTAAACACGTATTATTTGCAATCTTAATCAAGCCAGTTTGTGTTGCTAACCAAAGGGCTTTAGATTTTGAAATTAAGATATCATTAATTGCTTCATATTTACCACAAGAATTATTGCTTGCAGTTATCGGAAGCTGCTGAAAATTAAAACTATTCAAATTTATATAATTAACACCAGAATAAAATGTACCTAACCATAAGACATTTGAGTGGTCTATAAATAGTGAGAATATTGAATTATCAGTAAATCCAGAATTTATATTTGGTTTATGTGGATAATGATGAATTTCTTTGGTTTTGTAGTTGTATCTGAACAATCCATCGTAAAGAGAGCCTATCCATAGGAATTTTTCACTCGAAGTGAGTGAGTAGACACTACTTTTAATTAATTCCGTATTTTTGAAACAATTACATTCTTTTTGGTATAAATATAAGCCATCATCTCTTCCAAGCCAAATTGCGTCATTCAGATCTTTGTGGAGTTGATAATTAGTACCCGTTTTCTTTGATTGGACTTTTAATATTTCAACACTGTTGGATAAAATGTTGATTTTTAGAATATTCCTTTCTGTGACTGCAATGATTGAATTCTTATCATAATTTATAAACTTGTATGGTTTATTATTTTTGAGTTTTAAAATAATGATAATTTTATTATTGTGAATTTTGTAAATCCCTTCGTTTGAACCTACCCATAAGTCATTGTTAAGAGTGTGTATGGCAGTAATCTCATGATTGTCGTTAAACAAATTAAGCTTTGTTAGAATGCCTTTTTGATATTTATACATGCCATTGGTTTTAGAAGCTATGAAAACAGAACCATTAGCATCAATTGACAAATCCCAAATATCTCCTAATGATTTATTATTTGCACTATAAATGTTTTTAATATTATAACCATCAAAATTAGCAAGGCCTGATGCAGTAGCTATCCATATTCGTTGATCTTTATCTTGGATGATTTCTCTAATGACTGTACTTGGTAAGTCATCTTCAATGGTTAATTTGGAAACGCCGATAGGTGATGAAGCGTTGCTGGAAGCATAAGCCAGTGATAAAATTGACAAAAAAATTATTTTAATAAATATTAGGGATTTGCACTTTTGTAAAGAATGAAAATTCAGGATCAATGTTGAATAACCAATTTAGAGAATAGGACATATTAGTTTAAAACGTAAAAAACCTCAAAAAATATAGTTCTTTGAGGTTTAATAATATATTTTTTTAGAAGTTTACATTTAATTATAAATTTGGATCATTATATTGCACTGATCTATCTAAAGAGCAGTGGCGAGGATTGGTTGTAGAATTAGCAAAGATGCAGTTGTTCATAGAAATAGTATGAAATTTACCTTTGGGAGCACCTTGGTGTGATACATTGCAAGAACCTGTAGGGGTTTGAATTGTTGATTCATAAGATGGACAAGATTTATCACCAAGAAGGTGTGCGTATATTTCTCCATTATGGTAACAAGTTGTTTCATAAAAGCCTCTTGCATTAGTAGTTTGAACTAATGTAATAGTTATTAAAAAAATTAGTGTTCTCATGTTTTTTTCCTCATAATAAGTAAGTTGAATAAATATTTTATTGTGTTATGAAGTGTAAAATCAAGTAGGTGTCCTGAATTTAATATTTGTTGTCTTTTTATTGTTAGTTGTTAATGTATATTTGATAAATTAAGTCTTAATTTTAATCACTCTAAAATGTATTTGCACTTTAATATAGGAACAAATCAATCAAGTGTTATTCCGCAGGATAGGGCTTAACGCATACATTAGCTTTGATGAAATTGAAAAGAGCATGAATAATTGTTCATCAAGTTTTATCTTTTTGCTACACGCACTAAGGCTTATTGAGAAAATCTCTATTTGTCAGTATTTGATTCAGAGATTTATTAATATTAGGTTGATTTAACATATGTAAAAATTTATTTACATTTATA
>JAMOMK010000025.1 GCA_027067055.1 Lysobacterales bacterium
GGCAAGTTGGACAGGCTTGCTGCACGGAAAAGATGCCTTGTTGCATACGGACTTGACCTACCCCTCCGCAAGTTGTACAACCAGTTGATTTACCATCTTTTGACCCCGAACCATCACAAAATGTACAGCCGACCATAGTGGGGATTTTAATTTCTTTAGAAATGCCTGCTACAGCCTCTTCTAAGTCAACCGTGATTTCTATTTGAACATCACGCCCGCGTTGTTGAGCTTGTCTGCGTCCACCACCTCCAAAAATATCGCCAAATATATCACCGAATATATCACCCACATCAGCCCCATGAAAACCTCCGCCTCCACCAGGACCTTGGTTAACACCTTCTGGACCAAATTGATCATAGCGAGCGCGTTTATTGTCATCACGAAGTGTGTCATATGCACGATTAACTTCCTTAAATTTATCTTGTGCATCTGGCGCATCATTGCGATCAGGATGAAATTTCATCGCTGCACGTTTAAATGCTTTTTTTAATTCAATTTTAGTAACTGTTTTTGTTACGCCTAAAATTTCGTAATAATCTGTTTGTGACATTTTTTACCTTTTACTTTTATTCTAAGAAGAAGTGAATTCATGATGGGCGGGGCCCATCTTACGGTTCTACTTTAATTTACAGTCTTTTTGTAAGATGGGCCCCGCCCATCATATAGATACACAAAAGCCCCTAATCGAAATTAAGGGCTTCATTTATAACTTAATAAATGAATTTAAGCATTTAGATTTTGCTTTAGGTCAGTGCTTTTTAAAGCGCAGAATGTGAGCATATGAGTAATATGTGACCATTCGAGCATTTCAAAAGTGCTGAGATAAGGCAAAAGATATTTGCTAAAATTTATTTATCATCTACTTCTTCAAACTCAGCATCTACTACATCATCATCTTCTGCATCAGCATCTTCAGCAGGTGCTTCACCTTGTGCCCCTGCAGCTTGTGTAGCAGCTTGGGCTTTTTGCATAACTGGTGCTAAAGCAGTCTGTAATTCTGTACTTGCTGTATCAATGGCTTCTTTATCATCGCCTTTCATTGCTTCTTCAACTTTACCGATAGCAGATTCGATATCGGCACGTTCGCCATCTTCGATGCTGTCTTTATTGTCTTCAATCAATGTTTTGGCTTGATGAACAGTTGCATCTGCCGCGTTGCGTGATTTAACCACTTCTTGGAATTTTTTATCTTCCTCAGCGTGTAATTCCGCATCTTTAACCATTTGATCAACTTCTTCATCTGTTAAACCAGAACCGGCCTTGATTTCTATACGCTGTTCTTTGCCTGTGGCTTTATCTTTGGCAGAAACGTGTAAAATACCGTTTGAGTCAATGTCAAATTCCACTTCAATTTGTGGCATGCCACGAGCAGCAGGCGCAATACCTTGTAAATCAAAACGACCTAAAGATTTGTTTGCTGATGCAATTTCACGCTCGCCTTGTAACACATGAACAGTAACCGCTGCTTGATTGTCTTCAGCTGTTGAGAATACTTGTGACGCCTTAGTAGGAATCGTTGTATTTTTATCAATCAACTTAGTCATTACGCCTCCCATAGTCTCAATACCGAGAGATAATGGCGTTACATCCAATAACAACACGTCTTTAACATCACCCGATAATACACCACCTTGAATCGCTGCGCCCATGGCTACGGCTTCATCAGGGTTAACGTCTTTACGTGGCTTTTTCCCAAAGTAATCTTCAACAACTTGTTGTACTTTAGGCATACGTGTCTGACCACCTACCAAAATAACATCATCAATTTCTGATAAGCTCAAGCCAGAATCTTTAACTGCCATTTTACATGGAGCAAGTGTGCGTTCAACAAGATCTGCAACTAGAGACTCAAGTTTTGAACGAGTAATCTTCATATTTAAATGTTTAGGACCTGATGCATCTGCTGTCACATACGGAAGATTAATTTCTGTTTGTTCAGTTGATGACAATTCAATTTTTGCATTTTCTGCTGCTTCTTTTAAGCGTTGCAATGCCATTGGGTCATTTTTAAGATTGACACCTTGGTCTTTTTTGAATTCATCAACAATGTAATCAATCACACGTGCATCAAAATCTTCACCACCTAAAAATGTATCACCATTGGTTGCCAATACTTCAAATTGTTGCTCGCCATCAATATCTGCAATCTCAATGATTGACACATCAAATGTACCACCACCTAAATCAAATACAGCAATAGTCTTATCGCCGCCTTTTTTATCCATACCGTAAGCTAATGCCGCTGCTGTAGGCTCATTGATAATACGTTTAACTTCTAAACCTGCAATTTTACCTGCATCTTTAGTCGCTTGACGTTGCGAGTCATTAAAGTAAGCAGGAACAGTCACGACCGCTGCTGAAACTTTTTCACCCAAATAATCTTCAGCTGTTTTCTTCATTTTCATTAAGATTTGTGCTGAAATTTCTTGTGGTGCTAATTTTTTACCTTTAACCTCAACCCATGCATCACCATTATCTGCTGCGATAATTTTGTAAGGCACTAAGTCGATGTCTTTCTTTACTGCTTTTTCACTAAACTTACGTCCAATAAGACGTTTGATTGCGAATAATGTATTTTCTGGATTTGTAACGGCTTGTCGCTTTGCTGACTTACCCACCAACACTTCATTATCATCAGCATACGCGATGATAGAAGGAGTGGTTCTATCGCCCTCAGAATTTTCAATGACTTTAACATCGTCACCTTCCATTACTGCTACGCAAGAGTTAGTTGTTCCTAAATCTATACCTATAATTTTTGCCATTTTTTTGACCTCTAAATAATTTTTTATAAATGATTACAAGCCAATAAAACAGCTTGTTTTTTAAGTTGCTACTAATGTATGGCTTAGGTATTTTTTTTCAAGAGAAATTTTTAAATAAATTTATGAACATATAATGAAGTATAATTGCAATTTAAACTATATTACGACCACAATCTATTATTATGATAAAACTGAAGTTATTTCTCATTGCTTTCATACTTACCTCCTGTCACTCGTGCGTTAATAAGACTCCATTTAAATCACAAAATATTCACCAAGCATTTCAAAGCTTAACTCATGATACAACTCTAATAGGTTCGATATTGATTTATGACTTAAAAAGCAATAGCTACTACTCTAATGATTTCAATTGGGCAAAAACAGGCCATATTCCAGCCTCTACTTTTAAAATACCTCATTCATTAATTGCTATAGAATTAGGCCTTATTGAAAATGAAAACACCGTATTAAAATGGAATGGCAATAAAAGAGACTTCAAAATTTGGCAACAAGACTTAACCGCCAAGCAAGCCTTTGACTATTCCTGTGTTCCTTGTTATCAAAAAATTGCACAAAAAGTGGGTGAAAAACGAATGAATAAATTTATCTATACATTTAGTTATGGGGTTATGGTTATTAATCAAAAAAACATTGATGAGTTTTGGTTAGTCGGTAATTCAAAAATATCTCAATTTGAACAAATTGATTTTCTAAAAAATCTTTACCTATCAAAACTCCCTATTTCAAAAAAAACTGAACAAGTTTTTAAACAATTATTTATTGTAAAACAAGATGATGACTACACTCTTCGAGCCAAAACAGGCTTGTCTATAACTAATGAAAGTTATAATGGCTGGTATGTTGGTTATTTAGAAAAACAGGATAATGTTTATTTTTTTGCTACAAATATTAGCCCAAAAGACAAATATCAGAAATCTTTTAATAAAAAACGTAAAAACATAACAATTAATGCCTTGAAACAATTGAATATTTTGCCACAGTAGTTCACAAATTTTTAATGGTTTATGTGTTATATTACCGAAAAATATTTCTAGGGATAACCATGTTTCGTTTCATTATGATCGTCTTTGTCTCCATCTCAACGCAAGCGGCTACAATATCCGATGGCGATGATTGGTCTCTACCTGCTTGGGCCACTCCAACTTCTGATTATGTTTACTTTAATGAGTTTTCTAGTCCTGCATTTCATATCAATAACCATGCTATTGATGTTACTTGGCGACAAATCAATCCAGCAAAAGGTGTTTATTCAAAAACTAACACCGATACTTGGACTGAAGTTGTTGCAGGTGGAGAAACATTTAATTTCGACAGTTTTGCTAATCAACAAAGTGAAGCTGGGCATTATTGGTTACGTATTTGGCTATCTGGTGAACAATGGGTGCCAGCTTGGGTTTTGACTGATTGTAATGTTCCTGCAGGTCAAAGGTGGCTCGATCATTCTGAACAACAAAGGCATATTCCTTTATGGAATACCTGTGTGTGGAATCATGCCAAAACCATGTACCAACACGTTTTTCAAACGTGGGGAGTTAAAGATGATCCAAAGTTTGAGTTTGCTTATGTTCCTGGTGGTTTTTTCTATGGAGAATTTGATTTTGATGTGATGTGGCAAGCTTTTCAAGATGGTTCTGTTACAACTACAGGTTTACTGACATGGCTAGCAGATATTCGCACCTCATTGACCACAATTTTGGGTAGTCAGCACGGCAAATTGATGTATACAGGACAAGATTATCCTTTTGATTTTCAAAATGAAGCATCAGGTGCTTTTGAATTGCATGCAAGAGATGCCGTTAATGCAGGCATGGGTATACGCAATGGTATTTCTGAATTATTTAATTTTCACTTAAATGAAACACCTGCTTATGGTTCACATATTCAAGCCGACGGGCATGTGACTATTGATGAAAATTATATTGTACATAGTCAAAATCATGTGATTGGTAATGAAAACGAGTGTTTTAACGCTTGTGGATTCACCACAGTCGACCCTTATTATGCGGTTGTTATGTCAAACCTTAAAGCATTACAACTACGTAGCACTCATTTATTAGTTGAGACAATTGACAGTTATATGACTCCCTATGCAACCCATTGGAATTGGGTTGAGCATGAACTAGGTAAAAAGGTTAATAATGCACCCGATGCTTGGGTCTCATTGCGTGAATATGAGGATAAATATTTTGCAGATAACACTCTGACAAATGATATAAATTGGACAGGAAAGCCATGGCTACATAATTTTGAACGCTGGTTGGTGCAAAAAGATGTTGCGCCTAATGGCATGAGTCGTCGTGGTAGTGATATTCGAACTAATGTGTTGGATACAGATAATGGCACAAGTTATGAAGGCCGGTTAACCGATAGAGCCAATAATCAAGACTATCTGTACTTTTTTATTCAAGATAATTTTACTAGTGGAAGCAGTCCAAATATGCAAATAAAAATTACTTTTCTTGATAAAGGAACATCACAATGGCAATTACAATACCTCAACTCTACTGGAACACTCGTCTCTGATAGCGTAACTAATACTAATTCCAACACTATAAAAACTGCCTCATTTGGTTTAATTGATGCTAATTTTGACAACAATATGACTGCCAGTGCTGATTTTCGGATTTACAATGGCGGTTCACAAGACATTGAAGTACGATTCGTGCGTTTGATACGTTTAAGCGCCCCTCAAAGTAATGTGATTTTTATTAGTAGTTTTGAATGAATAACATCATTCCTGCTAAGGCACACTAGTGTCCGGTTAAATAATGAGAGTGTAAAACTAACTGTGTAACTTCAAATAATAGCCCCCCTAGGGAGAAAATTTTTTAAAATATTAAATTTATTGTGAGGTTACACACTGAACGGAAAAGAGCTAACAAAAATGGCAAATGAATTTGCCAAATATATCAAAACAACAGAAGATTTATCTAGTTTTCCATTCGAGCTTGTGGCAGAAGATTATCTCAATTAGCTAAAGATAAAGCCAAGTTAGAAAATCGACTGCATGCCTTTGGAGTGACTGAATTATTTTTTGTTTCATGGGTTTTTGGTCAAATTTGTAAACTATATTGCTCGTTATCCATAAACCGTAGATACTCTGTTAAATTTCAAGTATATGTTTCATCCTTCAGCATTTGATTAAAATCAATGATACATTTATTACATATACAAGCAGTGTCACTGCATATAACCTGCATTATTCCATCATCAAATTGCTTGCTCCCACAGAAACCACACTTTGTCTTTTCAACTTCTTCTTTTTGCTTTCTTAAGTATTTTTTTGCTTGCTTTTCAGTATAATTTGTTTTTATCCAATTTTTATCAACACCAGTATAATGAGATTCTGCAAGTAATTTAGCATCTATTAAAGATAAAGCGTCAAAATAGTCAAAAGCATAAACCACTTCCCATTTTTTATTACAATGCAATAAGAAAAAATCTTCTTTCCCCACCTTTTTGCAAATAGCCATCCTTGCTACTTTTCCAACATACTTTCCATTGACGTTGAGCTTTCTTTTTTTTGACAATCTATACCGCTTATTGGTTTTAGCATATTCAACAACATAATGAGACTCTAAAATAATTAATGGTGGTTTTTTCATAATTCTACTCAACAACTTCCATCTGCCCTTGTTCTTCGCTCACTGCTCGTATATCTGGATGGTACATGTCTTCGACTAATGTCGATGGGATGGTGTATTTTCCTGGGGTTACGGCTCTGGCGAGGTAGAAGATATGGCTGGTTCTGTATTTCGACAAAGCCAAGGCAGCGATATATCGGTCATCACGAAATTCTTGGTGTTTGATTCGGGTGTTGTTTTGCCATTGATAGATGGCTTTTTTATCAATCCTTATGTCATCTATTTTAAACGAATGCTCTAAATTTTGGTTTTCTAATTCTAATCCAGCGGGTAATAATTCCACCAACATGGCATCGGGTAAGTAGCTGCGTTTTTTGTCTTTTTTATCTAAACTAACCTCAACATGTACCAAAATCATTTCGCCTGTTTTTAACTGTTTGATGTTCTTCTTATTGCCTTTGGTGTCATAAAAATGGCGTTTGATGGTTATACCGTTATTGCTAAAAGTATTATCTGTGCGGTAACCTTGGGTTTTGTAATCAACAAACAAGGTTTGCTTACCTGTATTTTTTAATAACAAAGCTTGTTGAGCATCTTTGGCAAACCATGATTTACTTAAGTCAACGCTTTGTTGAAAACTGTCGGTGTGGTTATTTCGGTTTAAGTCTAAACTCCATTGCTGGTTGTTTTTCTTCTTTTCAAGGGCTTTGGCTAACCGGAACAAACTGCCACGTTCTTGTGTTGACATCCAGCGTTTGCCTGTGAGTTCATCTAACAATTGTGGAAATAAAGCATTAGGCGTTTTAGCTAATTTGTCCGTTAACAGACTATCCATGCCAAGTAGAATCACTTGCGATAGGTCACGAACAGTGGTGCCATAATCGCCGTAGTAATAATAACGACCGGTGTCAGTTTTAAAATCCACTGCCTTAAGCCAGGCTTCATTAGCGCGCCTTTCATCACCCATAAGCTCCAATGCTGCAGCAAAATGTGCCAATGGCAGAGCTGTTTTGCTAAATTTAACCTGTTTATCATAAGCTTGGCGTACATCTTGCAAGTTCAATTGCTTAATGCCTGCCAGAACATAAGCCGCATAGGCCTTATATGCCACCAAATAGTGTTCCTTGGAGCTTAAATATTGAGCCAAATCTGAGCGAGGTCTTCTACTTTTACGCACATAGGTTCGCATACGTTTGATGGCTTTTTCTAAAACTGATTCAGGGACGTTATAACCCATAGCCTTAGCTTTGAGCAAAAAGTCAGAGGTATAAACTGTTAGCCACCTTTCTTCAGGGGAATTATTATTCCACAAACCAAAACTGCCATCATACCGTTGCATGCCGACTATCCTACTGATGGCATTTTCCACCAATTCACTGCGTTTTTCAAAAAGCTCAACCGACTTTTTATTATCAAACAAGTTCAAATCACTTTGTTCGACCTGCAATAATGGCCATGCTCGACTGGTGGTTTGTTCTAAACAACCATAAGGGTATTGAATCAATTTATGCAAATGACCTTGCGCATCAAGCACGGGACTGTTGGAGACTTTTAGGATTGATTTTAAACCATCGTCTTCATACGAATCTATTTGCTTTTGAGCAATAACCACTGATTTTCCAGGCTCAATAACGGCTATTTGACTGGTGGTAACAGCAGCTGAGGTAGGTCTTATACCGAGTTTCCAGTCTCGCTCTAGGCTATAATTGTTTTTGCCTGTTATCTGTGCTTTGACTGTGATTGCACCCAAGCCACGATGTGTTGTGGCTTTGATGGGCAATTTTATGATGCGCTTTTCTTGTGCTTTCAATGCGAGGGTTTGGGATAATTGTTGCTCACCAAGGTATTTATCAGCGGTTAAATTAAGTTGTATTATTTGATTAAAATCTTCTGTATTTTGCACATCAATAACGGCAAAGGATTCATCTCCTTTCGCCAAGAATCGTGGCATTGCACTGGAAACAACAATAGGTGCTGCGACTTTCATTCGGGATTCAACACCTGCCACCTGCTGATTATTATAAGCCATTACCATCAAACGAATTTCACCGTTAAAATAAGGAATATCAAGCTTGATTTGTGCTTCGCCATTGGCATCAAAGGCCACTTTATCTTGAAACAACGAGACAATTTGCACATCTGATTGAGCCGCATCCCCTCCTCGGTTAATATCCTCATCACCACCAAACTTTTGTCGAGCTGATTTACCATTTCCATAAGCGATAATTGAACCATACATATCGCGCAATTCAGCACTGTATTTTCGTGCAGCAAACAACCATGCAAATGGATCAGGTGTTTTAAAATTGCTGACATTAAGCACACCTGTATCAACTGCGGCTAAAGTTACATAACTGCTCGGACTGTTTAAGTTTTTTGCTTTAACCGTAATAGTAACCGTGGATTCCGGTAAGATTTTTTCTGGATTTTCAATTTCTAGTGCTATTTTTCTGTCATCACGATTTAGTGGAATAGCGATAACGCCAAAAGAACGCGCAGGAAGGTGTTTGCGTTTGCTATCTCCTTTTTGAATAACCATAACACTGGCATGTAAATCGTGGCGATTCCAGTTTTTGTCAATAGGTATCATGACTGTCTGTTGGGCAAAATCCAATTGAAGGCTATTTTTATACAAAATTTTATCACTCTCAACCGTGATAAGTGCTAATCCTGCATAAGGTGCTGTGATACTAAGCTCTGCATCTGTGCCTTGTGTGATTGTGTCACTATTCCATGATAATTGCACTTGGTCTGGACGCTCACCATTGGCATTAGAAGGATCGTACCAACTCCAACCTGAGAAAAATTGGTAACTGCTGATTAGTGTTTGCTTGGCATCACGAATCTCGACACGGTAATTGCCATAATCTACTGGCAACGTGACTTTATTTATTTGATCCTTTTTTAGGTTTACTACGGTATCAAACACTGCCACATTGGTTTCGGAACGGTTATAACTCCAACCATCATCGCCCCAATGCCAATAACGTTGGTCATTTTCACGAATCAACAAAACATCAACATTATTCATATCTACCTTTTCGCCTTGTTGATTAACTGCAATTAATTCTATTTCATTATTGCTATTTGGGCTGGCGTAATCGGCATTATTTTGCAGCCATGATGGACGCACACCAATGGCGATTTCTTGTGGCCAAATGGTTTGAATCACACTGCGAGATATGGGTCGTCCACCTGATTCATAAACATTGACAAAGGTTTTTATTTGTAAAGGAAATTTAGTGTCTTTCCATTGGTTTTTGATACTTAACTGAGCAAAACCATTAGCATCCAATTGTGCTTGTGGTACATCAAAGTTTAAATCATAATCATGGTATTTGCGTGAGCCAAACTCATAGTCTTTATATTCATCAAACAGACGTGTTTGACTGCCGACTGAAACGGTGGCATCAAAACGGTTATTGGAGGCAGGTGAGCCATAAAGGTAATCACTTTGCACATCAATAACAGCATTTGCCATTGCATTTATGTTTTTGGTGTTATCTTCTGCTTTTAAATCCAATTTCAAACGCTCAGGTAAAAAATCTTCGACAGAAAATTTGTATTCAAACTTATCAGAATTTCCTAAAGTCGCAATAAAAGTCCATTCCCCTGTTAAGGCATCCTTGGGCACACTGAATTGTGAGGTATAAAGCGAACTGTCATCCCCAGTCCAAGTAAAGGATTTAAAACTGCGGTAATCGGGTCGTTTTATCTCCACCTTTATTGGCGATGCTTTAACTTTTTTACCATCAGCATCACGTAATAGACCATTGATGTTAATGGTTTCACCTGGTCGGTATAAATCACGCGGAGCATACAAGAACAATTCTTGTGGATGGTAAGGACGTGAGGATAAATTAAATTCTGATAAATCCATTTTGGGCTGATTCAAGCGCACAATATTAAAATTATCTCCCTTTTGCGCTAATACAAACCGTGCTTTTTTCAATTCAGTTGATTTTATCTCTGCAAAACCTTGAGCATCAGTATGAGTCTCCTCAATAATACCACCATCTTTATCAACCAGTTTTATGGCAATATTTTCATAAGCTTGCGCCTGCGGCAATTGATGGGTAAATACCACTAAAGATTCAGCATATTTACGCGTGTGTAAACCAATGTCAGTGCTAACAAACCAGGTGTTTTGAATATTATACGAATACATATCGTGTGGCATCATGGTGACAAAATACAAACCCGCCTTTTGTACTTCATCAATACCCTTAATACTTATATCGTGTTGCTCACGCTTATTCTTTTCACTGTTTAACTCAAATTGGGCGGTATACACCACCTTCGCAATTTTATACATGCGCTCCAATGTGTAAATTTCATTGCGGTAGGACATTTGTAAAAATTGTGCGTACTTATCTGGATTAATACGCCAAAATTTTAAATCAACAGCTTCAACATTAACCGCTTCAATCGGCAAAACATTGCTATCCTTTAACAGCGTTGAACCTTTTGAAACAAAACGCACACTCTTTTGGTATGGACGCGTATTGAGGTCTTTGACAAAACCTGTTTTGACTTTTTTACCATTGACTGCGATTAAATCTTTATCCACAAGCACTTTATAATGCGTATCGGCTTCGATAAAGGGAAAATACAAGGACGAATTACTTTCATCGTAAATCCAACCTCCTTTAACTAATTGATTGCTTTCCTTTCCGGTAAAAACCTTTATCAAACTATCCACATCTTGTTTTCCATCCACGGGCAAGGTCAGGTTAACTTGTAAGGCAGGTGCTTTTTCAAACAAACCTTCGGTGATGCTTAACACTTTAAACTCGGTTAAGTCAGAATAGTTTATTTTTTCACGTTTTAAGCTTTTATTACTCGGTATCGACTGAGGCTGAACAACTTTTTGTACAGCATCAGTTGATTGATTGACTTGAGAAGAGTCGTCAGTACAAGACGTGAGAAAGAAAAGAATGGCAAAAATTAAGATATTTTTCATTAGACTGGTATCGATTAGTTGAGTTGTATGATAACTCACGATTATAACAAAAAAATGCTGGATTTATGATGAATTATGGCAAGATAGATTAATCTACCACTCATGTATGAAATCAATTTTTAATTTATCTATCCTCTTTTTGATGCCAAATTCTTAACACTAAAAGTGTATTGTCATTGTATGTATAACGTACTTGATAATCTAAAAGATACAAGTCTCTTGTGATTTCCGGATGAGTTGCTATTTCAACTTGCTTTCCAATTTCGGGGTATTTTAATAAAGCTCTTATACCTTTCGCTAACTTCAATGCCATTCTATTAGCTGCATCTGGATTTTTAATTGAAATGAATTTTTTTAGCCTTTTAAAGTCATGAGTCGCTTTTTCTGATATTTCTAATTTCATTATTTAACTTTTGGCATATCAAGTTCATTATCAGTTCCCCAACTCTCAATCCATGCCAAGACTTCTTCGCCATCAATTACTCTACCATTTTTCACATCCTCTAAAGCTTCCAAAGTATCCATCCATTTTTGAGATTCAATTTTATCTTTTACAATATACTCTGCTACTGCTTCATTAATAATCCAACTTTTACTGCGTTGTTTTTTTTCAGCTAATTCCTTTAGTGACTCGTTAAGTTTATCTTTTATTCTAACACTTGTAATACCCATGTCTATACCTTGTACTAATTTGTATTACATTGTAATTTATTTCAAAAATATTGTAAAGCTAAATTTTTTATTGACAAAACAATCCACTTAGGTAATATATTGCGCAATATATTACATTAATCACAATGCAAACTAAACTAGAAAAAATATCTGACTCATTTATTGGTAAACAAGCCGATGATTTGAGCAATCTGATTCGCGAACAGGTTAAACCTATTTACGAATCATTAGGCATTGTTGTACCCGTTAAGTCTTGTTCGGTGATACATTACCTCAATAAGTTTGATGATTTATCAGTGACAGATTTAGCCAAACATTTAAAACAATCACATCAGTTGATTAAACAAAAATTACCTAAATTGCAAAAGCTTGGTTTAATAACAACACGTAGTGATGAAAATGATAAACGCCGAACAACTTACCATTTAACCGTAGCAGGTAGACACCAAGCACAATTATTGAGTGAAAATTCACTCAATTCAGTGTATGAGCATTTATCCGATGAGATTAATGCCAATTTGCATAAAGTTTTGAATGATGCGATTAATGCTTTAAAACAAAAAGACCTCCTCACACGCTTTAATGAGAACAAAACATGAACACACGAATAGACAAAACACGAAACATCAAAGCCCCTACTGGCACTAAATTGACTTGTAAATCATGGTTGACTGAAGCACCCATGCGCATGTTGATGAACAACTTAGATGCACAAGTTGCCGAACGCCCTAAAGAATTAGTGGTTTATGGTGGCATCGGGCGAGCAGCTCGAAATTGGGAATGTTATGACAAGATTGTTGAAACCTTACAGCAATTAGAAGATTATGAAACATTGCTAGTTCAATCAGGCAAACCTGTGGGCGTATTTAGAACCCATAAAGATGCACCACGTGTATTAATTGCCAATTCGAATTTAGTCCCAGCTTGGGCTAACTGGGAACATTTCAATGAATTGGATAGAAAAGGCTTAATGATGTACGGTCAAATGACTGCTGGTTCGTGGATTTATATCGGCTCACAAGGCATAGTCCAAGGCACCTATGAAACCTTCGTCGAAGCAGGTAGACAGCATTTTGATGGACAAACAAAAGGCAAATGGATTTTAACTGGCGGCCTTGGTGGTATGGGTGGTGCACAACCTTTGGCAGCAAGCATGGCTGGTTATTGCATGATTGCAGTCGAATGTGATGAAACGCGAATTGATTTTCGCATCAAGACGGGCTATGTCGATAAAAAGGCTTATTCAATCGACGAAGCCATGACAATGCTTAACCAAGCCTTAGAAAATGGCGAAGCGATATCTATCGGTTTGCTTGGTAATGCTGCTGATATTTTTCCACAAATGTACGCCGATGGCATTCGCCCTAGTCTAGTAACCGATCAGACTTCAGCCCATGATCCAATCAACGGTTATTTGCCACAAAACTGGAGTGTTGAAGAATGGAGAAAACAAGCCAAAGAAAACCCAAATTTAGTTGCGAAACAAGCACGTAAATCTATGCGCGTTCAAGTGCAAGCTATGCTTGATTTTCACTCAGAAGGCATACCAACAGTAGATTATGGTAACAATATCCGCCAAGAAGCCTATAACGAAGGTCTAAAAAATGCCTTTGACTTTCCTGGATTTGTCCCTGCTTATGTTCGCCCGCTATTCTGTCGCGGTGTTGGGCCTTTTCGTTGGGTGGCTTTATCAGGTGATCCCGAAGACATCTATAAAACCGATGCTAAGGTCAAAGAAATTATCGCCGATGATCCACATTTACACAACTGGTTAGACATGGCACGCGAACGCATTCAATTCCAAGGCTTGCCTGCGCGAATCTGCTGGGTTGGTTTAGGCTTACGCGACAAACTAGGTTTGGCTTTTAACGAAATGGTACGAACAGGCGAATTATCCGCTCCCGTCGTTATCGGCCGTGACCACTTGGACTCAGGCTCAGTTGCCAGCCCAAACCGTGAAACCGAAAGCATGCAAGATGGCTCCGATGCCGTATCAGATTGGCCACTACTTAATGCCATGCTCAATGTCGCCAGTGGCGCAACGTGGGTTTCACTCCATCACGGCGGTGGTGTCGGCATGGGCTATTCACAACACTCAGGCATTGTAATCGTATGTGATGGAAGTAAGGAAGCGGATGAACGAATCGCCAGAGTGCTTTGGAATGATCCTGCTACTGGTGTAATGAGGCATGCCGATGCGGGTTATGAGATTGCTAAGGAATGTGCGAAGGAGAATGAGTTGAATTTGCCGATGGTTGAGGATTAATCTTTTGTCTGCAGATATACGTAAACCAACTCAGATAAAAATATCTAAATGACTAGTGAGAAGTGTTATGAGAAGGAATAGAAGAAGAGAAAGACGTAACAATAGACCAACCGATGTTTATAGATTACTTAATAAGAATTTAGGTAGAAATTGGTTGTCCTTTTTACTCTCTGGTTTAGTTTTCATACCTTATTTATTTTTTTCTTACTATGAAATAACAATTATAAGAGGTTTTATTACTATATTTATGGGCTTAATTTTTATTCAGTCAATTAGGGCTATTATTAAATTAAGGCAACTGAAAAAAATGCTATTATCTAATCCACATAGCGTAACTTCAAAACAGATTATAGATGCACCTAATCTTAGAACTCTATTTTGGTTTTCATGAATGGCAAAATTGAAATCCGTAAGGTGGGCAAGCCCACCCTACGACAATGAGTAACAAATATACTCATACAGGTTGTTGGCTTTAGCCGACCCTTTTTAGAAAGTTGACTGAAGTCAACAACCCAAAAGAGTTATAAATAAACAATGAGTTAAACTGAAATAAATTCCGTGTATCGCTGTGAGAACTCTGCGAACCTCTGTGTTCCTTAGCAATCTACAGATAACACTGAACAATGTAGTGGCTTCCCTTGTGGGAGCCTTGATAACTGGAAACTCATGAGTTAAACCATACAAGGAGCCCACAAGGGACTCCACTACGAATGAGTTTTAAAAGAAAAATGAGATAAACTGAAACAAATTCCGTGTATCTCTGTGAGAACTCTGCGAACCTCTGCGAACCTCTGCGAACCTCTGTGTTCCTTAGCAATCACTAGATAACACATAAGAAAAAACTTTGCACCTTCTTTGCGGACTTTGCGTTACTAAACATAAGGAGCCCACAAGGGACTCCACTACGAGAAGAAAGATGAAAAAAATAAAACTAGACAAAAATGGCTTAACACTTAAACAACTAAGATACATTTGGGAGCACCCTATTGAATTTTCTCTTGATGATGAAATGATGGTGGGTATTAAGGCTTCGCGTAAAACGGTAACCGATATTGCGGATTCGGATGAGACGGTTTATGGAGTTAATACAGGCTTTGGTTTGCTTGCCAGTAAGAAGATTGCGCGGGTTGATTTGGATAAATTGCAACGTAACTTGGTAATTTCTCATGCAACAGGTGTGGGTAATGCTATTGATACCAATACCACACGTTTGATTATGACTTTGAAAGCGGTGAGTTTATCACAAGGTTTTTCGGGGATTCATCCCAATACTATCAAGCTTTTAATAGAAATGATTAACCATGAAATTTATCCGATTATTCCTGAAAAAGGTTCGGTTGGAGCATCGGGTGATTTAGCACCGCTTGCGCATATGTCTTTGGTGATGATTGGTTTAGGCAAGGCGAATTATAAAGGTGAAGTGGTTGAGGCAAAATTTGCTTTACACCAAGCTGGGCTTAATGAAATAAAATTAGGACCTAAAGAAGGTTTGGCATTGCTTAATGGCACACAAGTTTCTACTGCTTTGGCTCTTAAAGGCATGTTTTTAACTGAAAACTGTTTAACCGCAGCGGTTTTATCGGGTGCTTTATCTGTTGATGCGGCTAAAGGATCACTCAGCCCTTTTGATCCGCGTATTCATGCGGCACGTGGGCAAATTGGGCAAATCAAATTAGCAAAAATTTACTGTAGTTTATTGCGCGATTCTGAAATTGTTAATTCTCACGAGGATTGTGACCGCGTACAGGATCCGTATTGTTTGCGTTGTCAACCACAGGTAATGGGAGCGATTTTAGATTCTGTCGATTACACGGCAAGCCGTTTATTGATTGAAGCCAATGCTGCCACCGATAACCCTTTGATTTTTTCTGCCGAAGGCGATGTATTATCGGGTGGAAACTTTCATGCAGAACCTGTAGGTTTGGTTGCTGATTTTATAGCAATAGGTTTAGCCGATATGGCCAATATGTCCGAACGTCGAATTGCTATGTTGATTGATCCACATATGTCACGATTGCCCGCATTTTTAGTACCAGATTCGGGTGTTAATTCAGGATTTATGATTGCCCATGTTACCGCTGCTGCATTAGCAAGTGAGAACAAAACTTTAGTCCATCCAGCCTCATGCGATACAATTCCGACTTCTGCCAATCAAGAGGATCATGTATCCATGGCAACTTTTGCTGCCAGACGGCTAACTGATATTGCCGAAAACACTGCAACAGTTATTGGCATTGAAATAATGGCAGCCTGTCAAAGCATCGACTTCCATGACCACTTGAAAACCTCACCAAGTTTGTATAGAGTTTATCAACAAGTGCGTGAACAAGTACCTTTTTTAGATAAAGACCGTTTAATGACTGATGATTTACACAATTTACGCAATATGGTGTTGAAAGGTGAATTGAATAAGCATTTAGAAGGTTTGTGTCCAAGTTTGTAGACTTCATTTGAATATTTGAGGTTCAGTGAGAATACACAGAGTTGCACTGGCGTGTGCACCCTTTGGAGTATTGGCGAATAACCAGTTTTTGCGACCAATAACAAAGGGGCGTATGGCATTCTGTGCTGCATTGTTATCAATGGGATAGTTGCCATCTTCAATATATTTACCCAAATCCCGATATAGAAACTAATTTCCCACTAAATCTTGATTTGACGAATAAAATTATTCTGGCAGTTAAAACCTGCCAGTTTTAACTGGCCTATTCTCAATGCATTAGTTTCTTTCTGCGGCCATGGCATAGACTCTATGTCGGACTGCTTTAACGCGACTTTTTCTAAACTCATTAGGCAGGTGATTTCTCAACATGACAAACAAGTTATAAGATAATGTGCAAATACTAAAATACAGGGCAT
>JAMOMK010000026.1 GCA_027067055.1 Lysobacterales bacterium
AAAAGCCTCAAGAGATTTTCTTGAGGCTTTTTTGTTCGCTATAGAAATGCAAATATTAGAAGACTCTAATCTATAAATGATTTATAAAAAAATCTTGACTCTTTTTTTTACATGGCTAATATAAAAGAGCAACTTGTTAATGGAAATTGCTAAAATTTGATAAACGTGAAGTAATCCCTCCATGAAATTGTGACCAAAATTGACATACTGGCTCTTAACACTTGTTGCATTTTTTTAATTAAAAAGGAGAAACAAATGAAACAAAATAAAATCTTAAATGCGCTCGGCTTTAGCCAGCACAACACAACACAACACAACACAACACAACACAACACAACACAACACAAATAGACAATTTCTAAAACGACTAGTTCAGTCATGCCTATTTTTAACCCTAATGATTAGTACATCAAGCGTTATAGCACAATGCGAAGAGCAGCAGCAGGGTGTTGGGGTTGGGACAACGGACTCAGAATCTATTTTAGAAGGTTCCGTACAAGAAGGTACAGAATCACTTTGGTCAGAGCAAGAAAACGGTGGCACTCTATTAAATTGTGATGAGATAATAGTAATAGGCAGACGCGGTCCTGGCTTTGGCGGCGGCTTCGGTGGCGGTGGCGGCGGCGGTGGAAGTGGCGGTGGTGAAGGTGGCGGCGGTGGTGGTGGTTCTCCCCCTCCTCCAAGCCCTTTTGACCCAGATCCAAATCTTAATTGTAGTTCAAGTGCTGGCAATAGAGAAGCTGAAGCAATGAGAATATACAGAGCAAGGAGGCAAGTTATTTTTAATACATATTCAACTGACATCCTAAGAATTGCAGCATTAGGAGGAATATTGACTAACGGTTTGTCAATTGAATGGAGTTCAGGAGAAGAGGGGACTTTCCTTATAGAAGATAATTGGATCAATGGTGGTGGATTGAATTCCATTACCGTCAGTGAAGTTACTTGTGATTAAGGGTATTTAAATGAAAAATAAAATTATCAAAATTATCAAAATTATTTTTGGTATTTTGATATTGGCTGGTATCACTTCTTTCTTTTATTTAAGAAGTGGTACTAATAATATCAATATAACGGTTGAAGATTTAAAAAACACCCTACAACCCGCTTCAAAAATTAATAATCCTACAAGTAATAAGCACGATAAATTAGCAAAGTATAAAGTTGCAAAACAGGATACATTTGTTAATTCACCAAATTATGTGGCTGAACAGTATAATAAAATCTGTAGCAAAAGAGATGGTGAATTCATAGAAACTCCTAGAGTCGCTAGTCAATTTAAGCAAAAAAAACGAAATGATATACAAATGAATGCGTATTATGCAGTAAATGAAAAGTGCAATGAGTGGAATGAATATTGGGACACATTGAGTGATAAAGAAAAGGAAGATTATAAAAAAAATATAAAAGAAAGCAGAGAAATGGAGTTGTTTTTTCAGAAAGCAGCTCATAATCATGATAGGTCAGCTCTTGAATTAGCTAGGTCAATTATATCTACAGGAGGAGATAGCTCGTTATTTTCTACTAATGTCTTAACCTATTTACTAAAAGTTGATATTGAGTTTAAAAGAGAAATTGCTAAAAGAATGAATGTAATTAATCCAAACTTATATGCTCTAGGAATTACAAAAAAAACATCAGATATTGTAGGGTTATATGGATGTGCAGTTGACCCAGAACTGGGTTGCAATAGTGATTCAATAGGTATTCTTTCACTATGTTCTGATTTTGGATTGATGTGTGGTAAATCATTTAACCAATATATTTTAGAAAGTACTACAGCAAATGAATATGATGATTTGCAGCAAATAGTAAATATAATTATTAGGCTGATAAAAGAAGATTTTTTTGATAGTAAATAAAGTTATTGGAGTTATTGGGATCAGATACTGTCTTAAAAATCTACTAATATTTTAAATTATTTCACCTTTTTACATCCCTTGGGGCTTTGCCCCAAACCCCAAAGCATTTATAAAACAGTAGAATGTTATGGTACAATGATCTTGTGGTACAGGCAGAAGTGCCGATGACCATAAAGAAAAACAGGGGTCAAGTGACTTGTTCATGAATTAAAAATATTATACAATATCCCTATGCCAAGACCGCAAAGAATAGAGTATGAAAATGCCCTCTATCACGTTATGAATCGTGGCAGAGGTCAGCGAATGATTTTCCTTGATGAAAAGTATTACCATGCTTTTCTAGAAACATTGAATGAAGTACATACACGTTTTGGTTGTGTAATTCATGCTTATTGTTTAATGGGGAATCATTATCATCTTTTATTGGAAACTCCCAATGCAAATTTATCAAGGATTATGCGTCATATTAATGGTGTTTATACTCAACGGTATAATCGATTAAAAAAAACAGATGGTCCGTTATTTCGAGGGAGGTATAAAGCAATACTGGTTGATAAAGATGAGTATATTATGCAATTAACTCGTTATATACATCGCAATCCAATTGATATGAAAAAGCCACTAGTATCGGATTTGGTCGATTATAATTGGTCAAGTTATCGTGCCTATATTAATCAATCAAAAACACCTAACTGGCTTTATCGAAAATTTACATATGAATTATTGGCTCATAAGAATAAATATAGAGCTTATAAACAATTTGTAAACAATGAGACTGATGATGAGATTCAGAAAATATATGGTAAGAGAAATTTACCCAACATAATTGGGGCAAAGCCTTTTAAAACATGGGTCTATAATAAATTATTATCGGGCACAGCACCTGAAGAAAAAACAAGACTAATCAAACAACATATATCAATGGAAGCAATAGTTGAATTGATTTCAACCTATTATCAATTGGATAATGAGATAATTACACAAAGGGCAGCTGGCAGAAAGTCAGAACTAGAGCCAAGAAAAGTTGCAATGTACTTTTGCCAAGAATTAAGCGGTAAATACCTAAAAGATATTGCACATTATTTTAATCTTAAACATATTGGCTCTGTAAGTTATCATACAAGCATGATTAGACAAAAGAGAAGAGGTGATAAAAAGTTTGGCAATAAAATAGATAAACTGGCAGAATTGATTCATGAACAAGTCACTTGACCCCTGTTTCCCCTGACCCCTGTTTCCCCCAATCAATACAAACTTGCGACCCAAAAAACGTAACTATGGTGTACGAACTAGTGGAATGCGGGCAGGTAACCCAAAGACTAACCCCAATGCATTTTATTGTATTCCACCCGAGTTGGTTATGGATTATATGCAGGATTATTTGAAATTTTACAATAATGACACTGATACACTTGATAAAGCGTTGTTTGCTTTATTGCAGTTTATCTTTATTCACCCCTTTAGAGATGGTAATGGTCGATTATCTCGATTGTTATTAATCAATATTGTGCAAAAACAATATGGTTTTGTCTTTGCGTCTTTATTGGCGATTTATCTTAAAAATATAGATAAAAAGGAATTCCATAATTGTATGAAGTATTACCGTGAAGGTGATATTCAACCTTTAAAGGGCTTTCATGAAAAAGCCGTTAACTGGACTCACAAGAGCTACAACGAACTTTGTGGGTTGCTCTCTAATTATGAAAAGATGATTGGAGAAAAACAAATAGATTCTGATGAATGCTATAAGCAGGTAATTGTCAAAACTCCGCTAAAGAGTACTAAAAAACTAGACTCAAGTATTTTTCAAGAACATAGTAAAAAGGGAAGTAATTCTATTTATATTAACTCAGCATTATTAAGTGTCTTAAACCAATTTGATTATTATCTGCGTTTTGAATTAAGGACTTGTATGATGTCTGCTAAAGCGTGATTAAACCTAGTAAACTGACACAAGGAGCACACATAGGTACTCCACTACTTTTGTATGAGGAAGTTTAATAATCGGCAAGTTGCTCTATACTTCTTTTTCTTTCAAAACATCAAACTCGGATCACCCAATAAATTCCAATTAATCAACAAGTCATCATTGGGTTGTAGTTGTTGTTTGCTGGTTAATATAGCATTTCCTATGGTTTGTCCTTGGTTGTACATTTTGTCTAAAATAGTGACATTCATCGTTTGGTTACTCTGATAAAATCCCAGTACCATCGCTCCTTGAATGGCGACAGCTCCGTATTCACCAGAAAACAGCCATTGGTGAGCTAAAGTGTTGATGCTTGGTGATTGGTAGTAGGTGGTATAACAACTCAAGGGTGATAAAATTGTGGGGTAAGTGCTATTGTTAAAATCACTAATGTGTTGAGCTTTTACAATGCCCTGATATGCCCATGATGTTGGGGAGCCGTGGCCGTCAAAGATGATGTTATCAATACCATTATTCACTTGTTGTATTATATTGCTGCGCGCATTAACAATAGGGTTGGGGTCATTTGCAGCAAGGTAATCATCAATAAAAACACGAGAAACGGAACTTGAGTTCAAATTTAAGTCAGTTATTATGGAATTCACTTGTCCTGCAAAATCTGTATCATTTATGTCTTTTTGTTCAGCAATAAGCAGTGTTCTAAGATTGTTTTTTGGGTGGTTTTGTTGCCACTGAATAGTTTTGTTCACTATGTTGGACAAGTCTTGCTGAGTTCTGACTGGCCAACGACCCAAGGCAAAATCTGCTTGAAAATCATTGTTTATATCTGTATAGGGAAAGTCAGTAGGTGCGTAGTTAATTTGCGTACTTGTTTGGCGGTAGTTGGTTGGTATAAAACTTAAAGCATTGTTGTTGAGATAATCATTATAATCATACGTTTGTCCACCAACTAATAACACATAGTCAAAACTGTTCTGATTGTAGGCATCGGTTAAGAAGGATTGTAATGCTTGGGGTGTGTCGTAACCATAGCCATACTGTTGAACTATATCGTACCAATTAATAATTGTGGCTGAATAGCCTTGTTGTTGCTTTGATGCTATGAAATTTTGTAAGGTACTGTTAATGAAATTCGGGTGCGCTATAATCAAATAGTCTGCACTGCCGGTATTAATCGAAGGTAATGAAGTCGCTTCAATTAATGAAGGTCTGATGAGTTGGTTCTCAGTAGCAACCCAGTAATGGTTTTCATTGTTAGAATTAATACCAGTAAGGTAAAATCCATTATTTGTAGCGCTTTCAAAACTATTCTCAAATAATATATCGGGGTTAATGGTGCTATTTGGTAATTGTAACTGGTATAAATCGCCTGTTGAATTTTCAGCATAGGCAACTAAGTCTTGGGTAGAAAATCCAGAAAGGTTAAACTGGGTATTTTGGCTGCTGTCATTAAACTCAAGCAAGTCATTAGTGGCAACTAAGTTTCTTTTATAAGCCAATTTTAACTTATCAAAATAAACCAAATCAGCAGCAAATCCAGTGTCATTAACGAGCTCGAAGTTAAGGGTGTTAATGCCATGTGTCAGTAATTGACCATTAATTGTCGTGCTTATATTCCACTGGAATAATCCATCACTTCTTCCATCATAGATTGTGTTTTGGTTGACTGATACTTTTAAGTGGTGGTCAGGGTTGGTTTGAGGGTTTCCTGCAAAATTGGTTAGACCTAATAGCGTTAAATCCAGAGAGAAATCTTGTTGCAATTGGACGCTTTCATTTAATGTGAAATCAATGCTGTAAATGTCTCCATTACCAGAATTATAGAGCAATTTTTCAAACCACGGATCGTCATAAGTACTGGCAAGGCTATAGCTGAGGTTTTTGTTTCTCTGCGTTGTTTCAATGTAATCAGATATGGTTGTAAGAGCTTCAGTGGCATTGTTTGTTGATGCCTCTTTGACAAGTTGAGAGTCTATGCTTAACTGATAAACTGAGTAGTCAAGATAAAGAGAGTCAGTAGAATTCACTTGCTTTACAAAAAAATCAATGTATTTTTCACCAGTTATTTTATCAGTTAGTATATTTCTAGCAATGGCAACTCCTTTGTGAGAAACGGCAATGTCTGTATCTGAATAACTGGTTAAATCAAATCCAAAAGGCAATAAGTCTGAACTATAAATGCGCATCAAACCAGGGTTTTTACTTTGGATGTTGATAATGCTAGTCGCGTTGTTAGCGGACTTGTTAATGCTTGCAATATGACGCAGTTGCTTATTTTCTTGTTGAATTTGTGCCCAATTGATTTTTTGTTCTTTTGGTTTTGTGCCATAGGCTTTGTTCAAATCATAGCTTCGATAAAAGTCTTCGTGACCATTAGTATTAACGGTAGATAGTTGAAACTTTTTGATGCTATCAGTGAGATTAAACTCATGACTGTATTTAATTGGGCTTAAACTATTTATTGCCTTTGAGGTTATGAGGTTTTTATTAAGTTTACTCCACTTATTGTATTTGTCTTGTATCCAAATATTATAGCCAACATTAAAGTGTTCTGATTCGCTAATCCAATTAATTGATAAGGTGTCACTAGTAATGACAGAGTTAATAAATGCAATAGTGACATCAAAGGTTTCCTCTGAGCCGAAGCTTGCTGTTACTGTGTTTACAGGGCATTGAGGGCTGACAATAGCAAGATTGGTGGTATTGAATGCTTGCCATGTTGTTCCAGCATTGGTACTAAATTGCAGGGTTGCTCCACCATCACAGCATTGTTCATAGCCAATATAACGAAGAACATGGTATCCCGTAGATAAGGCTTGAGTGCCATAAAGTATTTCTTGTGAAGTGGCATAACTTGCCCAGGAATTACTCCACCACATATCATCAGCGGTGCCATTTGGAGCCCAGAGTTCTTCGATTACAGTATTGTCAACGTAAATACTGCCACCATCACCACTATCTCCTCCAAATCTAAATTCCCAAGTTGCTGCTGTAGGAACATTAAAAAACATTTCAGAGGTATAAATTATTTCCATATTGTTAGAACCAACAACTCCAAATTGATTTTGATTATCAATCCCGGTGTAATCAGTAAAGTGAGTGCAGCCGTAACCAGCAACACCATCTGCAGTTGTATCAAAAGTAGAATCTGCACTGGCTTGGGTTATGGGGTCAAATGTTGAGTTTTTCGTGTGGTACTTTACTCCTGTTTGTGAAAAAGTAGTGCCAGCATTAGCTGTTGTGGTTGCTGTTGCATTGTCATAATATAAATTAATGTCTCGACTGCCTGCTGCGGAAATAGCAGGAACACTGACCCAAACGATAGCTGTCATAGCAATAGCATCATAGTCTTCAAGAAAATGAGGAATTAGGGTTAAGTCATCTGTGTCAACAAACCGTATATCATCACCATTGTTAGCCCAAACAAAATTTGGAGCATTGGTTGAATTTATTGTGAGTTTTACTTCGTAGCTGGTTACGGCAGTTGCAGAGGTGTTATTGACTGTTATTGGAACTTTATGATCCCAGTTACTATTCCACCATGCATGAACACTATTAGATAATGTCAATAAAAGTAAAGACAGTATTTTCAGTTTTAAGGTACTTGTTTTCATACTAAACTCCATGTGGGATAAACTCATACGATGGATATTGTACTATAGTATCTCCTGGAGTACAAAAAATGTTTTTATAATGCGACCATGATCGCATTTTTTTAATTTAAGTGTGAAAAATTAATAAAAACTAGCTAACCCCTAATTCAAAACAAAAATCTTATACTGTTTATTTGACAAAAAGGAGTCAATAAGATATTTTATGAAACTATTAATTAATCATATAAACTTTTAAGAGAGGGTAAGATAGAATGAGTAATAAATTTATTATTTTAATGGTATTGGTCTCATCATTTGCGATGGCAGAAACAAAACCAATATTTACAGAGCCAATGGCGGTAAGAGCTGGTGCTGCGGTGATTCCAGATAATGCTTATGATGGTACTATTGCAAGTATGGAATGCCTTATAGTCCCAGGTCCAGGCGGTGATATTACTGATATGAATGTAGATATTGACTTAGAGCATACATGGGCAGGTGACCTGGTTATAAAAGTTGTTGCTCCAAATGCAGCTGTATTAACACTTCAAAGCAGAGCTGGTTTCGCGGAACCAGCTGATGATGGCACTGGTGGGTTTGGCGATAGTAGTGATTATCAAGCGGGTAGTATTATCAATTTTTCCAATGGTGGTGCAACTTCTGCTGAAGATGCGGGATCAACAATTATTGGTACTGACTTTATTTGTACTACAGATGGTTTATGTAACTACTTTCCATTTCCAGATCAAGGGCCTGGTACGGATTTTACAGATTTTGTAGGTATGGACTCAGCTGGTAATTGGCAGGTATGTATCGGTGATGCTGGTGGTGGAGATACTGGCAACTTCATTTCAGCAAATATCAATTTCACAGTTGCAGCCGTGTTAGCTCCGCCAACACCTGTTCCTTCAGTTTCTTTTTATGGTATTCTTTTGCTGATGAGTTTAGTAATTACTATGATGGTTTACAAACAAAAACGCAGAGTTTGATGTGGGTGAATTCGTAACTATGAACCTGGCATGTATCATCATTCCTGACTTCACAGGAATGGCGGGTAGGAAATGAAGAGTTAGTTACAACTTTTTTTATTACCCAAATCCCGATATAGAAATGCGCTTGATAGTGCAAGTAACTGATGTGCATAGGAAATCAAGAAAAACTAAAGTCACCTCATTGGTGATGAAGCTTTTTCTGGGTTTTCTAGGAGCATCAAGGACTTGTGCTAGCATCGTATTTTCTATATCGGGATTTGGGTATTAATAAAAGCTTTAAATAGAAATCTGTATGTGTAAAAAGCATACAGATTTTTTTGCATAAATTTGAATAAACAACTTACTTGGAAGTAATGTTTTATTGGTAATCAGTTTTTTTTCTAGTCTTGATTAGTAAAAGTGCCAATTTTGCCCCAAGCTTTTTGTGGAAGATTGTAATCAATTTGATGTCCTCCACTAAATTCATTAATCCATAGGTTTTGATTATCAACCCAGCCTGCATTGATAAATACTTGGTGGTTTGAACGGGATAAATTGCGCAAGTTAGGTCCGGAAGTATCAAATGTTCCAACAGAAATATAGAGGGGTATTTTTCGACTAGCTGAAAAAGGTGCATTGGTTCCAGCATAAGCTTCAAGTACTCCAGCACTGACAATATAGGCAGCAAATTCTTGAGAGTTAAATAGCATCAAGGCATGTAAGATATGTCCACCAGCTGAAAAGCCGTGAGCATAAATACGTGTTTTTTCAATATTGTAGTAGCGGTACATATTCTCTAAAATCAAATCGAGAATAGCGACATCTCTATCAGGTACCCAACCACCGCCTAGTTCTCCAGTGGCAGCCTGAGCAACGACAATAAAATTATTGACATCACCTGTTGGTTGCCAAAAGTCCCGCATGGCTTTGGCATTGCTTGGGGCTGTTCCAGCACCAGCTGCACCATGCCATGTAAATAACAAAGGCATGGGATTATTAGGGGTATAACTTGGGGGAATCGAGACGTAATAAGTATAAGTTTTGCCGTTATAAGTCACATGGCGATTAAAAGTGCCAGGATAAGCACCGCGCTTACCGCTACTGGGTTGTGATACAGTTTGAAAATTGGCTTTAAAAAGTACATCATTATTGGCGTGAAAGACATCATCTTCGGCAAAGCTGTTTGCCGAAAACAAAAAAATAATGAGAAGACTAAGTTTCTTTTTCCAATTTTTCAACATTTCTAAACCCTTTTGGTAGCAGACTACCACGTTTTGCGCGATAACCAAGGAAGTTTTGTAAATCATTCCACTTAATACGAATATAACGCGCACCTGCCCAAACTAAAAATGAATCATTTTCACTAACAACCAGCATATCAACCATTGTTTCATCACCGGCTTTTAATAATTTTGGCGGAATATTAATCATCTTATTGCCTTTGCCTTTGGTTAAGTGTGGTAATTCACGCACAGGAAAAGCCAACAAATGTCCTTGCGAAGTGGCACAAACAATAAAATCTTCATCAACATTATTAACTACTCTTGGTGGTAAAGTAGTAAAGTCGCCTTTGGGAACGGATATGGCGTGTTTACCTGCTTTTACTTTGGAGTATAGGTTTTCCATCTCGGTGATAAAACCATAACCAGCTGAAGATGCCATTAGCAACATGGTATCGGGTTTTTCACAGATTGTTGCGACAAATTGTGAATCCTCTGGCAACTTAAACTTGGTAGTTAAGGCTTCGCCTTGACCACGTGCTGATGGCAAGGTGTGTGATAGCAAAGAAAAAGCACGACCATAATTACTTAAGAAAACGGCATTGAGATTGGTGCGACCATAGGCATGGTGTGCGTATTCATCACCTGATTTAAAGTTTAATTTACTTACATCAATATCATGACCTTTTGCAGCACGCACCCATCCAGCTTTGGACAAAATAATGGTGTTTGGTTCGTTTGGTACTAAGGAGGTTTCATCAAAGACTTTGGCTGCAGATCTGTCAACAATTGGTGAGCGACGTGCATCACCATGTAATTCTGTTTCTTCCATGATTTCAGTTTTGATCAGTTTTTTCAACTTAGCGCGTGACATCAAAATGCCAGTGATTTTGTCACGTTCCGCCATCAACTCCATTTGCTCGGTGCGGATTTTCATCTCTTCAAGTTTGGCTAAATTGCGCAACTTGGTTTCTAAAATGGCTTCGGCTTGAATTTCTGATAGCTTAAAGGTTTCAATCAGTACTTCTTTTGGGTGGTCTTCTTCGCGGATAATGCGAATCACTTCATCCAAGTCCAAATAAGCAATCAACAAACCTTCTAAAATATGCAAACGTGCATCAACTTTATCCAGTCTTGTTTGTAAACGCCTACGAACAGTTTCGGTTCTAAAGGTTAGCCATTCGTGCAAAATCATCTTAAGGTTTTTAACTTGTGGACGTTTGTCCAAACCAATCATGTTTAAGTTAACGCGGAATGATTTTTCTAAGTCTGTTGTTACATACAAATGACTCATCAAACCTTCGTAATCAATGCGGTTAGAGCGTGGAATAATCACAAGTCTAAACGGGTTTTCATGATCCGATTCATCACGTAAATCTTCAACCATAGGCAGCTTTTTGGCACGCATTTGGTTGGCAATTTGTTCTAAAATTTTGGCAGGGCTGGCTTGATGAGGCAAAGCGGTGATTATAATATTTTTATCTTCACGCATATGTACACAACGCATGCGAATACTGCCTTTACCATTAGTATACATCTCAACAATGTCTTTGCGTGGTGTAATGATTTCTGCAAAAGTTGGGTAATCAGGGCCCTGAATATGCTGGCACAAATCTTCGATAGTCGAATCAGGATGGTCCAGAAGTTGAAATAAAGCCGCTGAGACTTCACGTAAATTATGTGGCGGTACATCGGTTGCCATACCAACGGCAATACCCGAACCACCATTGAGTAAAATATTGGGTAATCGTGCTGGCAAAAATACAGGTTCTTGCAAAGTGCCATCAAAATTCGGTTGCCAGTCAACTGTTCCAAGCGGAACTTCTTGCAATAAAGATTTTGAATAAGACGTTAAACGTGATTCAGTATAACGCATGGCAGCAAAGGACTTGGGGTCATCGGGAGAACCAAAATTACCTTGACCATCAACCAATGGATAACGGTATGAAAAGGGTTGCGCCATTAACACCATTGCCTCATAACTGGCAGAATCACCATGTGGATGGTATTTACCAATGACATCACCAATGGTACGTGCTGATTTTTTATGTTTTGACTTGGCAGATAAACCCAATTCACTCATAGCAAAGATAATGCGTCGTTGCACAGGCTTTAAACCATCACCAACAAAAGGCAAAGCACGATCCAATACAACATACATGGAATAATCTAAATAAGCTTTTTCCGCATATTCGCCCATCGGCATGATTTCAAAATTTAATATTTTTGACATTAATTACATAAGTTAAATTTAATTAATGTCTATTTTACACGCATCAGCAAAAGAGTGTATAAAAGCACAACAAAAAGGTAAAATTTAAGGGAGTGTTATTTGAAAACTCGATGCATGTGTAGAATGGGCTCCACCCATCAAGGTAAAACTCTTACACAAAGCTTAGTGTGTATCCTTGAAGAAATCCGTATTGTTTCGATGGGCGCAGCCCATCCTACGGGGAGAATTGAGTTTACTTTGGATTCAATATTAACTGGATGTTTGGGTAGGATGGGCTCTGCCCATCAAAAACTAATGGTAATCTTTAAGTTGAGTAAAATCACACCACTCTTCATCATAAAAACCAGCAGAAACAAATTTTCTAAATGACGAAAACTCCCAATCGTAAGCTTTATTCACTAGTCCATGTTTTACAGGGTTGTAATGGATATAATCGGTTAAATGATTTAAATCGATCTCATTACGGATGGTGTGTTCATAAAATCGCCTATGCCAGACACCACTTTCTCTTTTATTTACTTTACTCTGTGATATTTCCTCTAATAACTGTTGACGTAATTGAGTGGGTAAAATTTTTGTAAATGTCATTTTTATTAATGAAATGATTTTTGGATAGTCAGCAATATGCTCTGGTTTTAAGATTGTATGAAAATGTTCAGGCATAATTGAGATGGCATAAATTTCATATCTAAACTGTTTTTTGCACTGTTGTAAAGCTTGTTTGAATTCGGAAATATAATCAGTTAATAAACTGCGTTTGCGATTATTAATTGTAACAGTGATAAAAACATAACTGTTTTCAACAAAGACTCTTCTAAAATTTGGCATAGTGAAATTATAGCATAAACATAATATTTATAATAAAAACTCGATGCATGTGTAGGATGGGCTCTGCCCATCAAGTTAGGGCTCTTACTCAAAGGTAGTGCTACTATTTAAGAACTAGGTATATTTTCGATGGGCGCAGCCTATCCTACGGTGAGAATTTACTGTTTTCCGGTTCAAACGGTTTGGCAAATATAAATGCGTGGGCACTTGGGCCGTGTTCGCGTAAATAATCCAGGCGTTGTTTGCCTTCTTCAATACTTGGGATATGACCTGCGGGTACCCACCACATGGCTTGGTGTTTTGGCACGATTTTGTTAAACCAGGCTTCGCGGTCTTGGATCAGCTCCACATGTGCCGTTCGATACACGTAGTTTTTGAGTGAGTCTATATCTTGCCAAACACTCATATTAACCAATAATAACGGATCATCAAAAACACGAATAGAGGTGTTATCACCTTCTTCGGATTGCATTCGCCAGACAAAACCATCGGCATTATCGGCTAGAGCATTGATTTCTTCTAATCTGTTGATAAAGCCCTGCATAACAGGCATGTCCATTTCATCTTGGGCTTGGGCAATATTGATTTGTGCAAGATTATATTTTTTCATGGTTTGACCTATCAGTTTTGCCTATATTGGGAAATAGGTAGTATAACAAAGGATGCTTTATACGTTAAATAATGAGGCATAAAAAAACCGCATAGAAGCATACGGTTTTTTGTTAGAATGGGATTTTTAGTAAACAAGAATCATTATCTGACCATTGTTTCCAGCACCAGAACTAGTGCTAAAACGAGCACAATTTAAATCAAGACCTGAGCCAGATATTTGACAATTAGCACTTTTCCCCGACAAATCATCCACCACTGACACTTGATAAAACCTATTGCTGATATCGAAAGGAAAGGTGATTTTACACAATCCATTGACACCCGAGCTTGCAATGTTTGCCACGCCATTATCTACGCCATTGTATTGTTTGAATATTGAAGGACTTGCTAATGAGCAGTTTGCATGAATCATAAATTTCATTTGACCATTGATTGGTATTCCACCACCTGTTTCTAGAGGTTGTTTGGTGTTATTAAGAAATTCGATGCCTTGATTCGCGCGAATGATAAGGTGGTCATCAACATCCTCTTCCAAATAGACAAAGTCACTATCACCAAAATTCATTCTCGCACCATGACCAATGTTTCCACCATTAGTACCAATTAATCTCAATGCACGATTATTGTTTGCAAGACTTGCCTTAACGGTTAATTTGTGAGTTGCTGAGTTAACTAAAGTGCCAACAGCTGTATTACTTAAAAAGTAAATATCTTGTCCATCTTTTGTCCAAGGAGATAAATCAACAGGGCTAGCAGGTCCCCAACCACCTGTCGTGCTAAAGGTATAAACCTGACCATTTGTTGCTGTGCCATCAATCACCTTATGGGCATAAGGTACTGCTTTTAATTTCTGTCTAGGAGAGAGGTCTATAAATGCTCCTACACCAAGACCTTTTACTCTAATTTGCAAAAAAGTTGCATAGGCATCTAAACCTGCAACGCCGAGGTCAACATCATCAATTGTAAATAGACCATTATTTACAGGTATAAGTAAATGTTCTGATACATTTGTTTTTGAAGTGCCTGCAGCATCAAAACCTTCAATTTGGAAGTTATAGAGGCCGTTGGCAGGCATTCCACTGTCTAAAAGTTCACCTTGGTAGGTAAAAGTGTGGTCAATCTGTTGTGCTTGTGTAATTGAGATTATAAAAAAGCTAAGCAGTATTGTTGTTATATAAAGTTTCATTTTGTTTTCCCCTGGATTTATTCAAATCCGTTTGTAAATATTAGTTCAGTTTGTGGTATACTTGCTTTTTCATGCCAAAATCCACCATTTAAAGAGTAAGTTCCTCCAGTTAATGCGTTACTGGCATCTACTTGAGCAATGCTTGTATTCATCGAATACACTCCTCCGCTCATTGACCCTCCCCCATTATTTATTGAGTGTTTTTTTATTTGGAATTGCGCAGAGGCCACGCTGGCAACCAAACAAAATATCAACACTGAATATATGCGTTTATATTTCATATTTATCTTCCGTTTTTATTGTTTGTATTTGTTAATACGCTGTATATAAAATTTTGGTGACAATTAATTTTGCTTATTTAACTTTTAATTAACGTAGAATAGTTAAAATGGTGGTTGCTAAATTATTAGGGAACTATGCACACAACTGTTGATGATTATCAATTAATCAGGCAATCACGCCAATCAAAAAGGTATATGGTTACTTTTCTGGCTTCAGTGTTGTTATTGTTTTTGTTGTTACTTGTTCCAGTAAAAATAATTATCGAAAGTAGCAAAGAACAAACCATAGAACTCATCTTAAGCAAGCCACCAGTAGTGGCTGAAAAAAAAGTGAGTAAAGTAGCAAAAGTTGAAAAGCCAGTAAGCAAAGGGAAAAAAGTTATTGCAGCAGCTAAGGTAAAAAAGAAACTAGTTAAACAAGCCATAATCAAGAAGCCTGAGATAAAAATAGTTAAATTCAAAACCCCAATAAAAAAACCGATAATCACAGTAAAAAAACAGCAACCATTACCAACAACCGCTGACTTATTAAACAGCATCAAAACACGCAAAACAGTTCAACTAAGCTCAGAATTTCAAGTCAAAACAGGCCATGAAGATAACTATGTCTATAAAAGTGTTGAACAAGCTGAAATGTTTAAAGAGTTTAAATTAATAAATGAAGAGATTGACAAGCCACAATATGAAATGAATTTTTATGCAGAAGGAATAGAAGGGTCAGTTGAACGATTTATGGATAAAATAACCTACAAAAAACGATTCACCACTAAGTATGGAACAAAAATAGACTGTGCAGCAGTTGCCCTAGTCATTGTTGCATGCGGTTGGAAGTAATGTTCATTGAAATAATAATTAACTCTGTCTTGAAATAAGATAATTAGCTAAGTATCTCAAATAACTACTATCCTGTGGTAAATAATGCAAAGTATCAACAGCCTTTTGTGAATGTTCAATTGCCGCTTGTTGAGAAGCTTGTAGACCCATCAGTGAAGGGTAGGTCGATTTATTATTGGATTCATCTGACCCAACAGGTTTACCAATCATCTCCTCATCACCAATAACATCAAGCACATCATCAATGATTTGAAAAGCCATACCAAAGTTATAAGCATAACTGGCAAGAGCCTTATTGATACGGTCAGTTTTTTTAGTTTTATTTTGGGAATATAATAAGCCAACCATCTCAACAGAAGCCGCAATTAAAGCCCCTGTTTTTAATAAATGAATATTATCCATTTGCTCTTTGTTCAAATCTTTGTTTTCGGATTCTAAATCCTGTGATTGACCACCAGCCATGCCATAAGCACCGCAAGAATAACTTAGTTTTCGAATCAACTTAACAACAACAGCGGAGTCAACTTCAGCAAGGCTCAAAGCCTCAAAAGCCATGGCTTGCAAAGCATCACCTGCCAAAATAGCCGTGGCCTCGTCAAATTTTACATGACAGGTTGCTTTGCCTCGACGCACATCGTCATCATCCATGGCAGGCAAATCATCATGGATAAGCGAATAAGCGTGAATCATCTCAACACTGGCAGCAATATAATCAGCCCGGTTATTGTCAATACCCAAAGCCTCAGCAGTGGCATAACTTAAAAGTGGACGAATGCGTTTACCTCCCGATAATAAAGAATAGCTCATAGCATCAATCAAACGGTTAGACTGGGCATAATTTTTAGCTAAAAAATCAGCAAGAAATTTATTTATCCTATTCTGGTAGTGTTTATTTTTGTTGTTAAATCCTTGGTTGTCCATAGGTACGGTCAGTATGTTTGTGGTGTAATGAAATGGTTGCAGTGTAAACTAATTAATCAGCCTTTATGCTAGACATGAGTTTTTCAATTTTAGCCTCAGCCTCAGCCAAACTCTGCTGACACTCCCGCGTTAATTTTACTCCTTTTTCAAAGAGTTTCAAAGATTCATCAAGGCTCAACTCGCCAGATTCCATTTTAGACACAATGGTATCAAGCTCTTGAACGGATTTTTCGAAGGTTTTACTACCACTCATGATTTTTCCGATAATTATTTATAGTTGGTATTTTAACAGATAATAAAAATAGTTAACAATGAGCTAATAATAATAAATAGATTATCAAGAGTTTTGCAAAGGTCTTTTATTAACAATAGAGCTGTACATAAGCCTATAATCACGAAAAACATAGATTGAAAGTGAAATAAATCACGTATTACATATGAATAATGTGATTTAAGAGTCGTTTTAAGTGTGTGAAAACTAAAATATGACTAGGGCTGTATTTCCATGATTTGGTAATTGTTGGAAAATAAATGTGTAATTATTGGAATTACTACATGTAAAAACTGGAATTAATGCTTGTAAATATTGGAATATGGTAATAAAGTCATACTATGATTAAACGAAAAATGACTAAAAAACTACTAAAGGCATTGAATAATTTTCGAATTGTCATGCTAAATGGCCCTAGACAATCGGGTAAAACCACATTGGTAAAACAAATTGCAGATGACAAGCAAATGAGTTACATAACTCTTGATGAGCCTGACATGCTTGAGTTTGCACAATCAGATCCAGAGAATTTTTTAAACTACTATGCCAAAGAGCCGCTGGTTATTGATGAAATACAATTTGCACCAGAACTCATTGCCTACTTGAAAATTCGAGTTGATGAAAGTAATAAGAAAGGCCAATTTCTACTAACAGGTTCAGCAGACTTTATGCACATGCACCAAATAACTGAATCTCTTGCAGGAAGAATGGTTCGTTACAAGCTCTTACCACTTGCCAACGCAGAAATACACGGTAAATCTATTAATATCATTGGTAAACTTTTTCAAAATGATAGTGCTCAAGTTCATCATAAGAAATCCTTAAAGAAAGTAATAGATGCAATAATTCAAGGGGGTTATCCAGAAATACTCAGTATAAACCAAGAGTTTCGGAATGACTGGTTCTCTTCATATATCGAATCACGGATTCAAAAAGATATACAAGAATTAAAAAGAATATCTCTATCTAAATTACATAAAATAAAGTCGTTATTGCAACTGTTAGCAACGTATGACTCGCAAATATTAAACTACAACACTATCGCAAAGAAATTGCAAATATCAAATAAAACAGTTCTCTCTTACGTAGAGTTGTTGGAATCTATGTATATCATAAAAACAGTGCCTTCCTACCATGTTAATACGTCATTAAGAGTGATAAAATCACCCAAAATACATTTTATTGATACTGGTTTGGCATGTCATTTATTAAATGTAAATGCCCAAAAGTTATTTATAAAAAAAGACAGTTTATACGGAGGCCTAATAGAAAACTTTGTATTCAGTGAATTATATAAACAATCAACCTACTGCCAAAGCAGGGTAGAAATATATCATTTTAGAGACTTACGTAAAAAGGAAGTTGATTTTGTTTTAGAAAATTCAGAAGGTGGCATTATAGGTATTGAAGTCAAAGCTAAAGCCACAATCACCAAAAAAGATTTAAAAGGGATGCTAGAACTAGCAAAAGAAGCCAAAGAAAATTTCATCAATGGAATAATCTTCTATGGTGGCAATAAAACTAAACCGATATCAATAGATGGACAATTATTTTATTGCATACCATTAGCTGTATTGGCGTAAGAAAATATAGAAAAGCTCACCAAGACTCAATTCTCAAGAATCCATTTTAGACACAATAGTATCAAGCTCTTGAACGAATTTTTCGAATGTTTTAGTGTTTGACATAGCTTTGACTGATTTCATATAAGTCGTTATTTTAACAGAAGTGGAGTAAAAGTGAAAAGAGATAAACTATTTAGGGTGAGCAAAACTGTTTGTTAATATATCTATAAAATGTTTGCTGCCATTTAAATTTAAATGATCTTGATTCATAAAATACTCATCATGATTAAGGTACAACTCTCTAAAATCATAAACCTTTAGTTTGTGGCTTCTAAATATTTCATCGGCATGAAAGCTATTGTTTTTTATGGTGTCATAATAAATATGAGTCAAGGGAAATTGAATGCCAATTAGTTCAATATTACTAATTTTGCACAAATCAATAATTTCTTCTAATGAAGAAGTTAAAGCAATGGATGGGTGAGTAAAATCAAACTGATAGTTAAATCTTTCTTTTGAATTGTGGTGTTTTTGCTTCTTTGAAAGTAAAGACCATTGTTTCATCTCTGTTTTTTTTATGATAAAGGACTGCAAATAAGACCGTATAATACCTCTTATACTTGGATTAAATAAAACTATGTATTTTTTTAAAGAGTTAATTCCTCCAGTAAATATAGAATCATAGTCCTCTTTAATCATATAAAAAGCTGACCTTTCTAGGTTGTTAGTATTTTCTCTATAGGGTGATAAGCTATGGTCGTCAACAGAGATTATGATTTGTTTTACAGGAGTGTTTTTGACTAAGTACTTAACCTTACGTAGCATATCAAAATATGAATCGCTCGCAGCCGAAAAATTATAAATGCCAAGTTTTTGAGTTAATTGATTTAATGGTGTGCCGTGAGAATCCGCTAGTAAATAAGATGTGAATGTTAAACCCACCTTTTCATAATCTTTAAAATAGGTTTTATAAGTGATAGCATAGAAAACCATATTGATAACAAGTAATATAAATACGAAAGATGCAATATTGATAATAAATTTTTTCATATTAAAATTGGAAATAAATAAACTCTATTGACTCTGAAAAGTTTCCAAAGAAATAAATTGTCAGTACGATGAACAAATAAGCTGACCAACGAATTGGTTTGTTTAAATGATTTTGCAAATCTGCGAGTGCAAATTGCATATCCCTTCCAAGCCACTCTACAGCCATAAAAATGGTGATAAATATTAGTGTTAAAACAGCTTTTTTCATACCAGCGAAAACCGGTACAGTTAATAACGAGGGTGAAAATATACCAAAAATATAACTCAATGCATGATTAATATTTTCTGCTCTAAAAAATATCCAAGCAAAAACCACCATCATAAATGTTAACAACATATGTATACTATTATTAAAACCAGCAAAGTAACGACCACGAGCCACCACCTCTAAATGGTTTCTGTTTCTACTGGATAATAATAGTGGTATAAAATAAAATGCATTTAATGCCCCCCAAACCATAAATGTCCAGTTAGCCCCATGCCAAAAGCCACTAACAATAAAGATAATAAAAACATTTCTGATTTTATTAGCCATACTGCCACGACTACCACCTAATGGAATATAAACATAGTCTCTAAACCAAGTAGATAATGATATATGCCAGCGTCGCCAAAACTCTGCTATGTCACGTGAAAAATAAGGAAAAGCAAAGTTACGTTTGAGATTAAAACCAAATAGTTTTGAAGTGCCAATCGCAATATCTGAATACCCAGAAAAATCACAATATATTTGAAATGTAAAAAACACAGCACCCAAAACCAAAGTACTTCCTGAATAATCAGCGGAGTTATTAAAAATAAGATTGGCATAAATTGCACAGTTATCCGCAATTAAAATCTTTTTCATTAACCCCCACAAAATTTGTCGCATACCATTAACAGCATTTTGATAGTCGAAAGTTCGTTTTTTATAAAATTGAGGCAATAAATTGGTAGCTCTTTCAATTGGTCCAGCCACCAATTGCGGGAAAAAGCTGACAAAAGCACAAAAGGAAACAAAGTCCCTAGTCGGTTCTAACTTGTTTCTGTAGATATCAATGGTATAACTAAGAGTTTGAAAAGTATAAAAGCTAATGCCAACAGGCAAAATAATGTCAAGTGAACTAGAGCTTACTTGAATGCCCATAAATGAAAAAGCTGCAACGAAATTATCTATAAAGAAATTAAAATATTTAAAAAAGCCAAGAAAGCCTAGATTGACTAAGATACTGACCCAAAGTAAAAGCCTTCTCTTTTCAGGTGTTTTTTGTTTTGATAAGGCTATACCAATAGAATAATCTACAATAGTACTAAATAATATCAAAGCAAGAAAACGCCAATCCCACCACCCATAAAAGACATAGCTAGCTACAACAATTAAATAATTTTGTACGTTCAGATTTTTATTAAATACAAACCAGTATAAAATAAATACAATTGGTAGAAATACGACAAAATCAATTGAGTTGAAGAGCATTAAGGTTGTTGATTAATGATAAGGTTAAGAACAGAAAATTTTAGCAAATAATTTTAAACTATACAATTAACCTTATAAATCATAGAATAATATTTAATATTGCATGAGTTTGGCTGTACAATATATTTTAATACAGTTACAAGAACCATCGGGATAATTTAATGCAAAATAACACAGCCGAACTTAACGTGCTTGGTGATTACAGAGGTCAGTTGATAGCTTTGGAAGCAAATAAAGACGTACCTTTTGACATTAAAAGGGTGTTTTATATTTATGGCACACTTGATGGAGTTAAACGAGGCCAACATTCACATTATAAGACAAAACAGTTTCTAATAGCAGCATGTGGTAGTTGTAAAGTAACTTTAGATGATGGAAATAAAAAAGAAACATTTATACTAGATAAGCCCAACAAAGGCCTTTTTCAAGATTCTCTAGTGTGGGGAACAATGCATGATTTTAGCTCTGATTGCGTTCTTTTGGTGTTGGCTGATAGTAAGTATAATGATAGTGACTATATCCGTAATTATAGCGACTTTAAAAAATTAATAAACAATGATTCATGAACTTGCAGACGTAAAGAGTAACAATATTGGTGATGGTACGCGAATTTGGCAATTTTGTGTTGTGATGGAAAATGCAAAAATTGGTAATAATTGTAATATCAACGCACAAGTTTTAATTGAGAATGATGTTGTTATTGGAAACAATGTTACCGTTAAAAGTGGAGTGCAACTTTGGGATGGAATTACAGTAAAAGACAATGTATTTATTGGTCCTAATGTTACTTTCACCAATGATTTTACTCCAAGAAGCAAGCAATATCCTGAAAGTTTCTTGGCAACCAATATTGAGCAAGGAGCATCAATTGGAGCAAATTCTACTATTATTGGCGGAATTAGAGTAGGATCATACTCCTTGATTGGAGCAGGCAGTGTTGTTACTAAAAACATTGGTAACCAAGAATTGTGGTTTGGCAATCCCGCAAAGTTTCAAGGGTACGTTTGTAAATGTGGTAATAAATGTGATGCGGATTTAATTTGTTTGAAGTGTCAGGAAGCAAAAAAATGATTCCTTTTTTAGATATTAAAACAATCAACTCACAATATAGAAAAGAATTAATAGAAGCTTGCACACGAGTTATAGACAGTGGTTGGTATATTCAAGGCAAAGAGTGTGGATTATTTGAAAAAGAATTTGCCAAATATTGTGGAACGAAGTACGCCATTGGAGTAGCGAATGGACTAGATGCTCTAACCTTGATATTAAGGGCATATATGGAAATGGGCATTATGAGAAAAGGAGATGAAATTATCGTCCCCTCTAATACTTATATTGCATCAATTCTTTCTATTTCAGAAAATGGTCTGATTCCTGTATTGGTTGAACCAAATATTGAAACATATAATATTAACCCGAAATTAATAGAAGAAAAAATTACAAATAAAACTAAAGCAATAATGCCAGTGCATCTTTATGGGCAATCCTGTGAAATGGATAAGATTAATTTGGTTGCTACCAAATACAATTTAAAAGTAATTGAAGACTCTGCTCAATCACACGGGGCTTATTTCAAAGACAAAAGATGCGGAAATTTAGGTGATGCCAGTGGGTTTAGCTTTTATCCTGGTAAAAACCTTGGGGCACTTGGAGATGGTGGAGCTATAACCACTAATGATAAAGAATTGGCGGAAGTAGTGATTGCATTGAAAAATTATGGTAGTCATAAAAAATATGAAAATCTTTATAAAGGTACAAATAGTCGATTAGATGAAATTCAAGCAGCAATACTAAGAGTGAAGTTAAGTCATCTAGATAATGAAATTAACAAGAGACATGAAGTTGCTAAATATTATTTGGATAATATCACCAATAAAAAAATTAAATTGCCATGTTTATATGAAATAAATAACCATGTATGGCATGTTTTTGCTATTAAAACAAAGCAAAGGGATAAATTGCAAAAATACTTGTCAAACAATAATGTTCAAACATTGATTCATTACCCCATTCCTCCACATAAACAAAAAGCCTATAGTGAATGGAGTCAACTTAATTTCCCAATAAGTGAAAAGATTCACTCTGAAATATTAAGCCTACCAATCAGTGCAGTACAAACAATACAAAATTCCAAATCAGTTGTTAAAACAATAAATGAATTTAATTAATACTTCATTATTGTCAGCTGTTTCAACAGTTGTTAAATTGATTAGTGGATTTGTTATAGTCAAGATTGTAGCTGTTTATGTTGGAGCTTCTGGTTTAGCATTTATCGGACAGTTTCAAAACTTTATTTCAATATTAATGAGCTTTGCTACAGGAGCAATTAACAGTGGTGTTGTTAAATATACTGCTGAATATAGAGAGGATGAAATTCAAAAACAAAAGCTATGGAGTACAGCTATCCGTATAAGTTTAAGTGCTACATTCTTTGTATCACTCATGCTTATTCTATTCCACGATTATCTTTCAAATCTTTTTTTTAAAACAAATGAATATAGCTCACTATTTATAATTTTTGCAATAACACTGGTATTTTTTGTTTTAAACTCTCTAATGCTTGCGATTCTAAATGGGCAAAAAGAAATCAAAAAATTTGTATTGATTGGTATTATATCAAGCCTCATAGGTTTAATATTTACGGGTCTATTATCATACTATTTTGGCTTATACGGTGCATTACTCTCTTATACAACAGGACAAGCCTTGGTGTTTTTCGTCACTTTGACTTTTGTCTTCAAAAGCAACTGGTTTAAAATAAAACTTTTTACAGATAAATTAGATAAGATTTATTTAAGAAAGCTAGGTGGTTATACGGCAATGGCAATGGCTTCAGCATTGACAGTTCCTATTTCAATGATGTTTATTCGTACATATATTGGCGAAAATATAAGCTGGGAGGGTGCAGGATATTGGGATGCAATTTGGAAAATTTCAGCAGCATACCTTATGTTTGTCACAACAACGCTGGGTTTATATTACTTGCCAAGATTGTCAGAAATAAAGGATAATCTTGAACTAAGAGAGGAGGTTTTAAATGGTTATAAAATTATAATGCCTATTGTGACTATAATCGCATTGGGTATATTTGTTTTGAAAGACTTTGTGATTATGATTCTGTTTACAAAAGAATTTATGCCAATGAAAGAATTGTTTCTCTACCAACTTATTGGGGATGTTTTGAAAATAGCGGGTTGGTTACTAGGTTATTTAATGGTTGCAAGGGCTATGACAAAACTATTTATTGTTACAGAAATATTGTTTTCATTAAGTTTTGTACTGCTATCTATCTTTTTAATAAAACTTAACGGTCTTGCTGGTGTTACAATGGCTTTTGCTATAAATTATTTTGCATATTTATTAACAATGATATATATATTCCGTAATACTCTTAAGAAAATCTAATGGGTAAACTACCACTAGTCAGTGTAATTGTCCCTAGTTACAATCACGAAAAATATATTGAAGAAACTATTGAAAGTATAGTTAATCAAACATATAAAAATATTGAATTAATTGTTATTGATGACGGTTCAAAAGATAAATCACCAAAAATCATTGGCAAACTCTCCAAGAAGTATGGTTTTATTTTTTTACAGCACCCAAATAAGGGGTTGTCTGCCACGTTAAATATAGGTATAAAAAGGTCAACTGGCAAATTTATAACTGTGTGTGCTAGTGATGATATATATCTTAAAGATAAGGTTGAGAAACAAGTTGAATTGATGGAGCAAAATGAAGATTGTGCGATTTGTTATGGTAATACTATAAAGTTTGGGGATTCTAGAGGGACAGAGAAAATAAAAGTAAGGAACGCAAAAAGTGGTTTTGTTTTTAAAGACATACTATTCCAAAACTTTACCATGCCAGCCCCTTCTTGTATGTTTAAAAAAGAAGTTTTTGATCATATAGGTGGATTTGATGAAGACTTATTTGTGGAGGATTGGGATATGTATTTGAGGGTTACAAATAAATATAAAGCAATATATTTAAATAGGTTTTTGGTCTACTCTAGACGTCATAAGACGAATATTAGCTACCAAACATCTAAAATATTCAATGCAGAACTACAAACATTAAATAAATGGAAAGGTCATATATGTTATAAAAAAGCATATGTTTTATGGAAGCTTAAATGGTTTAATATTTATGCTCCGACAAAACACAAAAGGAAGGCATTTGCATACTTTATCAAAAATATACAGTATTTTTATTATGTAAGATTTATAAAAGGTACTATAAAATTATTGTTTATAGGGTGGAGGTAAATGAAGAAGACAATTCCAAAGGTTTCTGTGATTATTCCAAGTTATAATCATGCTCATTATGTAGTTCATTCAATTGAGAGTATAGTGAATCAATCATATGATAATATTGAATTAATTGTCATTGATGATGGATCAAGTGACTCTTCTCCTAAGTTAATTAAAGAGTTATCAGTCAAGTATAATTTTATTTTTGTTCACCGATCTAATCGAGGACTTTCTGCTACATTAAATGAGGGGCTAATATTGAGTACAGGAGATTATATTTGTATTTGTGCAAGTGATGATAAATTTAGACTAGATAGAATTTCTAAGCAAGTAAATTTTATGAATGATAATCCAGATATTGGTATGAGTTATGGAAAGGTGATTGTTATTGATGAGGAGGAAAAAGAGAATGCATTAGATATAAAAAACTCAAAAAGTGGCTGGATTTTTGATGATTTGATAATTAATCGATTTCATATTCCTGCGGTTACAACAATGATTCGTAGAAGCGTATTTGAAGCAGTTGGGAACTTCGATGAAAGTTTATGGGTAGAAGATTGGGATATGTGGCTTAGGATTTCATATAAGTTTAAGGTTGGGTTCCAAAATGAATTTTTAACTTATTATAGACAGCACGATACTAATATGAGTAGTAATGGTTTGAAGCTCTATGAATCAAAAGTAGGGGCATTAAAAAAATGGAAAAACCTTGATAATTACGATGAAATAATGCAAATATGGAGAGTTAAATGGTTTAGGTCTTTATCTGGAAACTATAAAAAAGAGGCAAAAAAATATTTATCTTATGCTTACAAAGACTTTTTTAATATTAATAGTATTATTGGATTAATAAAATACTACTTTATGAAGGAACCAAATCATGATAAATAAAGTTACGACTTTTAGTGCGGTTAATAGTAAGGTTAACTCCACAGACTCTAAAGTTTTATTACTAACTAATTTAATTGAGAAATCTCCATCAGGGGGACGGGAAATGTTGTGTAAATTAAATCATGACATACTCAAAAGTATATTTTCTGATAACTGTTTTGTTTTTGAGTTGCCAAAGAGTCCAATAAGTGGTTTGAAAGATATTGTTAATGCTTTTCGAGGCTATGTTGATGGTTTAACTCCGTCTAAAATGACAGAATTGTTTCAACTTGTTGAAGAAAAAAAAATTAATAAGATTTTTGTTGATGGTTCAAATTTTGGTGGTTTTGTTAAAAGAGTTAAAAAACAATTTCCTGATATTCAGATAGCCACTTTTTTTCACAATGTAGAATCTAGATTTTTTTTGGGTTCATTCAAGCAAAATAAAACGCCCCGTTCAATGGCTGTGTTGATGGTCAATTATTTAGCAGAAAAAAAGTCGGTTAAATACAGTGATAAAATTGTTTGTATCAACCAAAGAGATAACGAGTTACTCAATAAAGTCTATGGACGATACGCAACTGATTTATATCCTATGTCATTAGAAGATAAGCTGCCGTCTAATTATGAATCTTTACCTTTTGATGTTACAGAAAAGTTTGCCTTGTTTGTGGGCGGTACATTTTATGCCAATAAAGTTGGCATTTTTTGGTTTGTTAAACATGTTGTTCCGCATATTACTATTAAGACCTATGTTGTGGGACGAGGTTTTGAAAAATACAGAGAAGAACTAGAAGTTAATGATAAAGTCATCGTTATTGGAGGAGTGGAGAGTCTTGCTCAATGGTATCATGATGCCTATTTTATTATTGCACCTATTTTTGATGGCTCTGGCATGAAGACTAAGGTTGCAGAAGCTTTGATGTACGGTAAAAAAATCATTGGCTCTGCTGAAGCCTTTTCTGGTTATGAAGGAGTTTTACAAGAAGCTGGTCGTGTATGTAATAAGCCAAGTGAATTTATTTTGGCAATCGAGAAAGCGGATGAAATGGTTAATGAAAAATTTGATAAAGTGCTTCGTAGTATTTATATGAAAAACTATTCTTTGAAGGCTGCGAAACATCGACTTGAAAGTATAATGAATCAATGAGTAGAAAAATGAAAGTTACATTCTTTACCGCCAGGTATTCACATTCTGGTGTGCCCTTGGCTCAAATTCGTTTAGCTAAATTATTTCAAAAAAAAGGTTATGAAATTGATTTTATTTTTGGTTATGTGCCCGATGATATGAACATGCCGATTTTAAAGAATATGAATGTTATTAACTTTAATAAACCACGAGTATATAAATTGTTTCGTAAAATTTTTAAGTATTTAGTTAAGAATAAACCCGATGTAATCATTTCTGCTGAAGATCATTTAAATGCTGTCGTTTTACTTTGTGCTAGAGTCAGTGGTTCAAAAGCTAAGATCAGCGTCTCATCTAGAGTGACACCATTCGATACTTATTCAAATAAAATTTTCACTAAAAGGTGGTTTTTAAAATATTTTATGCAATTTGTTGAAAGTAGAGCGAATGCTCTTGTTTGTGTCTCCAAAGATATGGTTAAACAGTATAAAACTATTTTTAAAAACTCTAGGCATCAATGTATTTATAATGTTGTTTATGATAATAGTTCACAATCAAGAATGTCTGAAAATGTAGATGAGAGTTGGCTTGTTAATAAAGAAATCCCTGTCATTATCTCGGCGGGAAGATTGGCTCCTGAAAAAGGTCTGCTTGATTTGATATTGGCAATAAAAGAGTTATCTAAATCTAGGGAAGTTAGGCTGCTTATGTTGGGAGAAGGTCCGATGAGGAAGGAAATAGAGGCTCTTATTAAAAAGGAAAACCTTAACGAAGTGATTAAGCTTATAGGCTTTCAAGAAAACCCTCTTAAATTTTACAGCAAATCTGATGTGTTTATTTTATCTTCTTATGTTGAGGGATTGCCCAATGTCCTCATTGAGGCGATGATGTGTGGATGCACACCTGTCTCTACTAATTGTCCTACAGGGCCTGAAGAAGTTTTACAGAAAGAAAAATTTGGTTATCTTGTACCAGTGCATGATCCTATTGAAATGGCAAAGGGTATTGGTAGAGCGTTGGATGAGCCAATACCTGTAGAAATTTTAGCAGAAGGTGTTAAAAACTTTACTGAAGATGCTGTTTTTAAAAAGTATCAAGAAGCCTTGAATATATGAAAAAGAAGATTGCCATAATTACTCCTTTCCTTGCTAACGGCGGACTTGAAAAAGTTGCCATTGTTGGTGCACAGGAGTTGAGTAATTATTTTGATGTAACTTTGATAGTTATGGATACTTTTCATATTGATTATCAGTATGATGGGAAGATGATTGATTTGAAAGTCTCATTGATTAGTCGCAATATCTTTAAAAGGTTATTCAATATTGTTAAATCTGTTTTTAAATTAAGAAAATTAAAAAAGCAACAGTGTTTTGATCTGATTATCAGTCATGGTGAATTGGCAAACCTTCCCAATGTTTTTAGTGGAGGTAAAAATAATATTCTTGCTATTCATGAGAATAGATTTGCTGCGGTGAAAGATGCACAAGGAAAATTTGTGAATAAAATTATACGGTATATTTATTCGTCTAAAAATATATTTAAAATGGTCACTGTTTCTGAAGGTATTAGGAAAAGTTTTATTGAAAAACTTAACTTAAATGTGAGTAATATTACAACTATTTACAACCCTAATGATGTTGGTGAATTTAAGCAACTTGCCACTGAAAAATTAAATAAGTTTTCCTCAGTATTTAATTTTGATGTTTTATTGACATCTGGTCGATTGACACTTGCTAAAGGTCAGTGGTTCTTGTTACGAATTTTTAAAGATTTGAAAATTAATAACTCGGATATTAAGCTGGTTATACTAGGTGATGGAGAATTTAAAGAAAAGTTGATTCAGTTGTCTAATGACTTGGGTTTGAAAACTTATTCTTGTTGGTCAAGTGATGAATTTAATGATAATTACGATGTATATTTTATGGGATTTGTTAGTAATCCCTTTAAGTATGTGGCTCAGTCAAAATTATTTATTATGACTTCGTTATGGGAAGGATTTGGCAATACAATCGTAGAAGCAATGGCTTGTGGTACACCTGTTATATCAACGGCTTGTAAATCTGGCCCGAGTGAAATTATAAATCCAGTTCTAGAGAATGCAAATGAAATTGAGGAACCCGTCTATGATGGTTTTGGGGTGTTAATGCCTATCTTTACCAAAGAGTTTGTAAGTGCCGATGTAGATTTGGATGAACAAGAAGAGCTATGGATAAAAACACTTGAAAAATTATTGTCAGATAATGAAGTGTTGCAAAATTACTCAAGAAAAGGCATCAAAAGGGCTGGTGATTTTCAAGTGAAACCTATAGTTACCGAGTGGAAACTATTGATTGATTCTGCTTTGAGATTATCATGTTCATAAGTTTGAGAATTAATCTGATTAAGGGCTGTTCATAATATGCTTAGTTATTACCTCTTATTTTTGATTCCCTTAGTGTTGGCTTGGTCAAAATCAAACTCAATGATTGCTATTAACAAACAACCAAGCACACAGTCAGGTCAAAGTTTATTTCCTTGGATTTTCATGGGTCTAATTTTCACGTTATTTATTGGCTATCGCCACGAAGTAGGTGGAGATTGGGGTACATACCTACGTCATTTCCAAGCAATGAGTTATTTTAACCTCGATGAAATTTTAAAGAGATCAGACCCTGGTTATTATTTGATTAATTGGTTCATGGCTGATTGGGGCTATGATATTTACTTAGTTAATATAATTTGTGGTGCTCTATTTATGACTGGTTTAATTATTTTTGCGCGTCAACAACCCAATCCATGGCTTGCAATTACTGTATCTGTACCATATTTAATTGTGGTCGTCGCTATGGGGTATACCCGTCAAGGCGTTGCTTTGGGGTTTGTTTTTTGGGGGTTGGTAGCCTTAGAAAAACAACAGTTCAAACAATTTTTAATATTAGTTGCATTGGCAGCAACTTTTCACAAATCTGCTGTGTTGATGATTGGTTTGGGAATGTTTTTGCAAGGAAAAGGGAAGGCTATTCGATTTTTGGCTGTTGCATTTGTCGGTTTTGGTATTTGGAGTGCTTTTTTATCACAGCATCAACAACAGTTGTGGAATTCATACGTGACTGTTCAAATGCAATCCCAAGGTGCATTCATTCGTGTAGCGATGAACTTAATACCTGCTTTGATTTTTTTATTGTATAGAAAAGAATGGAAGAAGGAGTTTAAGGATTATTCCTTTTGGGTAATGATAGCTTTAGGTTCACTTGGGAGTGTGGTTTTAGTGAATTTTGCATCCACTGCTGTTGATCGAGTGGCTTTGTATTTTACCCCTATTCAAGTGGTTGTTTATTCTCGTTTGCCTTATTTGTTACGAGATAAATTTAATCCACAAACAGTTACATTTGCTATTTTGGCATATTATGCATTAGTTTTGTATGTTTGGTTAAACTATGCCACTCATGCACGTTATTGGGTTCCCTATAGTAATGCCCTGTTTGATGGTGTTTTCTAGTGTGCGGTTTAGTCGGTTTTATTAGTAATCAACAACAAGACTCAGTTTTAGAGTCTATGCTTGAGGTTTTGGCTTATCGTGGGTCTGATGATTCGGGTTTTGTTGTTAATCAGGTTGCGGACAATTATGTCCATCTTGGACAAAATCGCTTAGCTATTCAGGATACTTCTAAAAAAGGACATCAGCCTTTTGTCTCTGATTGTGGCAATTATAATCTTGTGTTTAATGGTGAGGTTTATAATTTTAAATCCATCCGTGAAGAACTTGAAACATTAGGTCAGAGCTTTATATCGGGTTCTGATACTGAGGTGATTCTTTATGCTTATAAACACTGGGGAATTGAGTGTTTAGATAAGTTTATCGGTATGTTTGCTTTTGCGCTTTTGGATAAGCACAAACAACAATTAACCTTGGTGCGTGATAGAGCAGGGGTCAAGCCCTTGTATTATTATCGTGGTAAGAATGAATTTGCCTTTGCTTCTGAATTAAAATCTTTTCATCAATTACCATCATTTACTAAAAAGTTAAACAAGTCTGTTTTGTCCTATTATTTTCAATTTGGTTATATTCCTGCTCCACATTCTGTTTTTGAGAATGTGTATAAGTTGGAAGCTGGGTGTTATTTGCAAATAGATATTTTAAAGGGGTCGGTACCCTTATTAACAAATTCTTTTAATAAGGGCACTGACCCCTTTAAAATAACCAAATATTGGGATGTGGCTGAGCATTATAAAAAGGATAAGTTTGATGACAGTGAAGCCAAAATACTGTCAAACTTAGAAGAGTTGTTGACTGATGCGGTAAATTTGCGCATGGTGTCTGATGTGCCGGTGGGTGTGTTTTTAAGTGGTGGTTATGATTCATCTTTAGTTACTGCTTTGTTGGCTCAAGATAAATCACGAAAACTGCACACCTTTACCATTGGTTTTGAAGATAAAAAATTCAATGAAGCCGAACATGCAAAAGCCATTGCAAAGCATTTTAATACTAACCATGCCGAATACTATGTCAGCAACCAAGACATGCTGGATAAGATTGAGTTGCTTCCCTACCATTATGACGAGCCTTTCGCGGATAGTTCGGCTATTGCAACCATGATTGTTTCTGAATTGGCTAAAAAAGGTGTCACGGTTGCCTTGTCAGCAGATGGCGGTGATGAGTCGTTTTGCGGCTATACTAAGTACTTTATGTTGAAACGTTTTGAATCTACCTTTAACAGTTCAATCAAAAAAGGTGGTGTTAAAAGCCTATTAAATTTATTCAGTGAAAAACAAGCCGAACGATTTAATGGTTGGCTGCCAAAAAAATACCAAGCTAGCAATATTCAAGATAAATACATAAAGTTTAAGCGAGCGATGGGGTCGCAGTCATTATCTGAAATGTTTTGCAACGCCTCATCTTATGTAGATAGCAATGATGTGGCTCGATTTTTGAAAGTTAAACCAAGCTTATTAGGTCGGTTTGAGTTTAATGATGAACTATCTTTTATGGATAACATGATGCTATGCGACTATCAGACTTTTATGGTTGACGATGTCTTAACCAAGGTTGATAGGGCAACGATGAGTGTCAGTTTGGAGGGCAGAGAACCTTTGCTTGACCACCGGATTGTTGAGTTTATGGCACGTGTTCCCCTAGAAGTTAAGTATAAAAATAAACAGGGCAAGTATCTAGCCCGGAAAATTTTGTATAAACACATTCCACAAGCGATGATAGATAAGCCCAAGGCTGGTTTTCAAATTCCTTTGGTTGATTGGATGTTAACTGACCTTAAACGACTAGTTGATAAACATATCGATGGAACGCAATTAGATGATGAAATATTTGATATTTCTGAAGTGATGGCTATAAAGCGTGAGTTTTATAACGGCAATCATGTGTTGGTTAATGTTTTATGGTTTATTCTAATGTTCCAAATGTGGCGGGAGCAATGGGGTGTCTAAAAAAACCATCGCAATAGTCATCAATACTTCTTGGAACATTTACAATTTCCGTTTGGGATTGCTGGATGCTTTGCGTGATGAGGGTTATCGGCTACTTTTGATTGCTCCGCGTGATGATTATTCACAGAAGCTTATGGACTTGGGGTTTGAATACCATGAGATCAAAATAAATAATAAAGGCACGAATCCATTTCAAGATTTGTTGCTTGTTTGGCGCTTTTCTAGGCTTTATAAAAAGTTAAACATAGATGTCATTTTACACTACACAATAAAGCCCAATATTTACGGGACTTTGGGCGCAAAATTGGTTGGAATTCCTGTGATAAATAATGTTTCGGGTTTGGGGACTGTGTTTCTCAATGATGGTTTGTCGTCAAAAATTGCACGTTTACTCTATCGGTTTTCTTTTAAATATGCGCATAAAGTTTTTTTCCAAAACCCGCACGACAGAAAACTCTTTGTGGATAAAAGCTTGGTTAAACAGGTGCAAACTGATTTATTGCCCGGTTCGGGGGTTAATACAATTCACTATAAACCCAGCACAAATAATTTAAAAGCAGAACCTTTTGTGTTTCTGTTTGTGGCTCGATTGATAAAGGATAAGGGTATTGTTGAATTTATTGATGCTGCCAAAGAGTTACTTGCACACGGTGAAAATCATGTTGAATTTTGGTTGTTGGGCGATTTGTATTTGATTAATCCTACTGCTATTAATCAAGAGCAACTAGATGAGTGGGTCAAAACATCCGCAATTAAATACTTGGGGCATGTCGATGATGTGGCATCGGTGATGAATCAAGCAGGCTGCATTGTTTTACCCTCTTATCGCGAAGGATTGTCGCGTGTTTTGTTAGAAGCTGCGGCTTTGGCAAAGCCAATTATCACCACCAATGTGCCTGGTTGTATGGATGTGGTAGATGATGGTATTAATGGTTTTTTGTGCGAAGTTAAAAACAGTCTTGATTTATCCATACAAATGAAAAAGATGTTGGCTTTGGATAGCCATCAATTGCAAGCGATGGGTAAAAAAGGCAGAGCCAAGATTGAAAATGAATTTGATGAAGAAATTGTGTTTAAACAATATCTTCTAGTGATTGAAGAACTATTGGAAGGCAAGTAATTGTTGAGAAGTTTTTAGGTCACATTGAAATTTATTGCAACTGTTGTTGTATTTCTTTATTATTAACTCCTTCACTTAATTAAATTTAAAATCATCAACTATGAAAAAAGCAATCATTACAGGAATTACAGGGCAAGATGGCTCTTATTTGGCAGAATTATTACTGGAAAAAGGTTATGAAGTGCATGGTGTTATTCGTCGAGCCTCTGTTGCCAATACACAAAGAATCGAGCATTTGCTTGATGCAGGTGAGAACAGCGGCAAAAATATATTTTTACATTACGGTGATTTAACCGACTCTTTATCCTTAAATGCAATAGTTGCCCAGGTCAAACCTGATGAGGTTTATAATTTGGCTGCTCAATCGCATGTAGCGGTGTCTTTTGATGCGCCAGAATACACGGCAAATACCGATGCTTTAGGTACAGTTCGCTTACTTGAGGCTATTCGTATTAATGGTCTAGCTAAAAAGACACGTTTTTATCAGGCATCAACTTCGGAGTTATTTGGCGAGGTGCAAGAAGTGCCACAAACCGAAAAGACTCCTTTTTATCCTCGCTCTCCTTATGGCGTTGCTAAATTATATGCTCACTGGATTGTCATTAATTACCGTGAATCTTATGGTATGTATGCCTGTAGCGGAATTTTGTTTAATCATGAGAGTCCAAGACGGGGTGAAACTTTCGTTACTCGTAAAATAACCATTGAATTATCCCGTGTTTTACTGGGAGAACAAAAGTGTTTGTATCTTGGTAATCTAGATGCGTTGCGCGATTGGGGTCATGCGCGCGATTATGTCATGATGCAGTGGATGATGTTGCAACAGGACAAGCCAGAGGATTTTGTTATTGCTACAGGCCAACAATTTAGTGTTCGTGATTTTGTCAATGCCGCAGCCAAACATATTGAGGTGACTTTAGCATGGCACGGTACAGGCAAGTCGGAGTACGCAACTGTTGAGTCTATTGGTTCGGTAGAAATTGCAGCGAAGGTTGGCGATAAAGTCGTTGCGGTTTCCCCAGAATTTTATCGACCAGCAGAGGTTGAGTCATTGTTAGGCAATCCACAAAAAGCAAAGGATAAACTGGGATGGACTCCTGCCACTTCATTTGAGCAGTTGGTTGCCGAAATGATGCAAAACGATTTTCAACGTTAATTTTGTATGGCTAAAAGCGCACTGATTATTTTTCTTATAACATCTTTACTCATTTTTATATTGAGGAAGTTAGCATTAAAATTTAATTTAGTCGATCAACCTAATGTTCGTAAAATCCATCGAAAACCAATTCCCCTTGTTGGTGGGATTGCTTTGGTTATTTCATCAGGCATTGCTTTGGCTCTGCTTGGAGGCGTGGGTGAGTTTGCTTTGTATTTGTATTTGTCTGCTTGCTTGGTTGCTCTTATTGGGCTAATGGATGATGTTTATAATTTGTCAGCTTTGATTCGCTTTGCCGTTCAAATCGCCGCGAGCTTGTTTATTGTCTTTATGACAAAAGTCCAGTTGTTTTCTTTTGGTTATTTATTGTTGCCTTCATGGCAGATGAGTTTAGGTTTGCTTTCTATCCCCGTCACTGTTTTTGGCGTTGTTGGCGTGATAAATGCCCTTAATATGTCGGATGGTATTGATGGATTGGCTGCGATGACATTTTTGTTGCCAACTTTAACATTGGCTCTTTTGGCTAATGGCACAGATTTGAGTCATTGGCTGTTGTTGCTTTTGATAGCTCTCATTGTCTTTGTCATTTTTAATAAATCGAATAAGTTCAAACTGTTCTTAGGTGATAACGGTAGTATGTTTTTAGGCTTTTTGTTGGCGTGGTTGTTGGTGTATTTTAGTCAGCCTCCTATTTCTTTGATTAAGCCAGTTACTGCTTTGTTTTTAGTGGCTTTGCCGATTTACGATACAATATTTGTTATGTTACGGCGTATCATGAAAGGAGTTTCCCCTTTTAGACCAGATAAAACACACCTTCATCATTTGTTCTTAGTTAATGGTATTTCCCAAAACAAGACTTTGTTTGCCATTGTCATAATGCAAGCATTGTTGATAGTCTTTGGTGTTTTTGTTATTAATCAATGGCAAGAGTTTGTTCAGTTCTATCTTTTTTTATTACTTTCGGTTGTGTACTATTTTAGTGTGAAAAAAATATGGGAAAAGACTGAATAATCATGAATAAACATAGGGTTAACTCTATTCAACAAAGAATTTTTTTTGGGTTATTCAATATTCTTATTCTTTTCAATCCTTTTCCTTTAGGCTCTAACCGTATCTGGGCTTGGTCACTTGAGGCGGCTTATGCTGTTGTTATATTGTTGGCTATGATAGTTTGTTCACGATTTTTAAGTTCTTGTCATTTTAGTTGGCACCGGCTCAAAAAAATGCATTTGGAATTGAAGCTAATAGGGTTGTGGCTGTTGGTAATAGCACTTTATATCATTCCTTTACCTCTGTTTATTTTAACTGTGATTACTCCAAATGTTGCTCAAGCTTATGCTGACCTTGGTTTGTCTTATGGCTATATGTCTTTAGATGTATACGCTAGCTATAAAATGTTGTTATTGAGTGGTTATTATACTCTGGTTTTTATTCTTGGAGTTGTTTTAATTAACTCTAGAAAGAGGATTACAATTGTTTTATTTTTGATGATGTTTTTAGGTGTTTTTGAAGCGGTTTATGGTATGTATTTAGTCTCTATTGGGCAAACAGGAACTTTGGTGCAGGTCAATTCGGTTTCTGTTATACACGCCTCGGGTACTTTTATTAATAAAAATCATTTAGTTGCTTTTTTGTCCTTGAGCTTTATATTGGGCATAGCTCTTCGATTCATTTTATCAAGAAAGGTAGTGGGGTATTCAGGGATGGGTTTAAACGAGCGGTTTATTCGCTTCATTGGTCACCCAATACGTTTTTTAGATTTTGTCATGTTTTTAATCGTGGTTGGTATTTGGAATACACATTCACGAGCTGGCTTGGCATCGTTTGCGTTAGCTTTAGTTTTTTTCTATTCTTTATGGCTGTATTTTCTAAAAAATAAAAAAACAGGTGTTAAAAAACTATTTACTATTTCCTTGTTCTTTCTTGTGGTTTTGGTTTTGGTTTCTGATGATGTCAATTATTATATGCAATCCTTGGGGCAAAATTCTGAGGATAGAGGTGCTTATTTGATGGATTCGGCTGAGGGTCGTTGGTTAGCGGTTGATCAGGCTTTTACCCACATGCCAAAGTATTGGTTTTCAGGGGTTGGTCCTGGCGCTTACCAGGTGTTCTTTGTCAATCATCGAATACTAGAGCAGACTGCATATTTTGATCATGCGCATAATGATTATATTGAGTTCATTGTTGAGTTTGGTGTTCTTTCATTAATCCTTGGGACGCTAGTGGCTGTTTTCTTTTATCGCTTGTTTGTTTTTTCTCTGAGAACTAAAAGTGGGTTTTATAGGTTTATAACTATTTCAATAATATCATCTATTGTTTATATGTTGTTGCACGGAATCTTTGATTTTAATGCAAGGATTCCTGCCAATGTGGTGACAATAATTGTAGCAATTTCGTTGGTTTATGGCAAAACTGTGACTTTGAATCATGGAAGAGAGATAAAATAGTACATTTAGCTTGGATTTTGATTGTATCTACTGAATTGTTTGTTGGCTATCTTGAGTTATTTTTTAATTGTGAGAAAATGTTATGCCAATGTGTGATGTAACGAATAAAAGTATATGAAAATAGTTTTAAAACTGATGATGAGTCGTTTCGAAGTTTTCTTAAGTGTGTTAAGAGTCTGTGTTATTGCTGTGTTTTCATTGTCTGTATTTGGAAAGTCAGTAATTGTTGCACTATCGTTTATGGGAGGTTATGCAGTGGCACAACAAGACGGCTTGTCCTTGGGAAACTTTAATGTGTTTCCAACACTTGGATTGAGCTATGGTTATGATGACAATGTTTCTTATTTATTTGATGAGAGCAGGGCAATTAGTTCTAATTTCTTTGTTTTCTCTCCAGGGCTAAGAGTTGAAGCTGAGGGTGAAAAAGTTAGTTTTTTTGGTCAGTATGATTACAGCAGAACGGCATTTAATTCAGATTCAAGATATAATTTTGATAGGCAGCAGTTACTAGTGAAGTTGGGTTATTTTGCGTCAAACCGTTCCCGGTTAGAGGGTTCTGTTGAATACATAAATGGGTCGGATCGTATAGGTACGGGAAATCAACAAGGTGGTTTGATTGATCTTAATTTGGATCCAGATAAGTGGCGTTCAGTTGGTTTTGGTGGAAAGTGGCATTATGGCGGAGTTGGTGCAAAAGGTGCACTTGATTTCGGTCTTGGTTATATTGATAGACAATACGATAATAATGCTCAATTTACAGCGACTCGAAACAGACAGGCGCGGTATTTTGGAGTGACTTACTCCCATAAAGTTTCACCTAAGACTGGTCTTCTTGCCCAGATTAAAAGAACCAATATAGACTATGATGTTGCCAGTTTAGATAATAAAGAAACGCGTTTTATGTTTGGAGTGCAGTGGCAAGCCACGGGTAAGACCAGTGCGCGTGCTTTGGTAGGTTATTTAACTAAAGATTTTGATGAAGCGCAACATGATGACTTTAGTGGCTTGGCGATTGAGACAGGGTTGACTTGGTCTCCAAGAAGTTATTCCATTTTTGATTTGTCATTAACCCGAGAAACAGATGAAACTAATGGTAATGGTTCTTATGTTCTTCGTAATACGGTCGATTTGGGATGGACTCACTTTTGGAAAGATCGTTTTAGCACAACAGCAAATATTGGACTATCGGATGAGACTTATAAAGGCAGTTTAAGAAGTGATAGTTTGAATTTTTATGGAGTTTCCGCGAAATACCAATTTAGTGATTGGTTGGTTTCTGGTTTGGGTTATCGATACGATAACCGTAGCTCAAGTGTAAATGAATTTGAGTATAAAAACAACTCGTTACTATTGACTTTTGAACTATCAAAATAGTGTAATTTATGCGAAACATTCAACTTATATTTTTATTGATTCTTAGCTTGCCTGCTCTATCTTATACAATTGGGGAGGGAGATGTATTGCATGTGGAAGTTTATGGTGAGCCTGAACTTGCTCTAGATTTGACGGTTGATTCAAGGGGGTTTGTTGAGTATCCATTTATTGGAAAACTACAGGTTAAAGAGGAAACGGTGGAGTCAATTAAGCAAGAAATTGTTTTAATGCTTAAAGATGGCTATTTTGTTAATCCACAAGTGACAGTGGTTATTAAACAATACAAGCCTTATTATATTCAGGGAGAGGTTCGATCTCCCGGTTCTTATCCTTTTGAAGTGGGAATGACGGTGAGAAGAGCAATTGCTAAGGCGGGTGGTTTGACTGAGCGCGCAAGTAAGAAAAAGATATACCTCACACATGCTAATTCTGGCGCTTCAAAAGAGATAAAAGTTGATATGGATGCGAGTATTCTCTCTGGTGATGTTATTTTAATTAAAGAAAGTTTCTTTTAAATGAATCCTCAATCAGAAAATATAGTCAAAGAATCCAATGCATTTGATATTAAGGATTTCATTGAGTTAGCAAAAAATCATTGGTTAATCATATTGACATTTGTTTTAACCACTTCTTTGTTCTCATTCTATCTGGCAATTAAAGCAAAACCTGTTTATCAAGCTTCAACAAGTTTAATGATTGAGCGACCTAGTCGAATGGGATCTTTGGATCAACTGTTTGGAATGATGGGAATGAATTGGGAATTTTATCCTAATCAGATTCATGTTCTTAAATCAACACCAGTTGCCAAAAAAGTTGTCCAGCGTATTGGTGTTGAAAAATTTATCCCAAAACAGATTAAACTTAAATGGTATGAAAAGCTATTGCCTGGTTCGGTTGAAGACAATTATGCCGGCAAATCTGCAGATGAATTGTTCAACCTAGCTATTAAAAATGTTCAATCTACTATGGCAGTTTCTCAGTCAAAGGGAAGTGGTGTTTTTTATATTGTTTTTGACGATTATGACCCATATCTAGCAACATTAAAAGCTAATGCTTTGGCAGAGTCTTACATAGAAGAAGTGATTGAGGTTGATATTAATGCAAAGCAACGCACTGGCGAAAACATATCCAAGCAATTGCCAGAGCTTAAAAAGAAAGTTCAAGAATCAGAACAAAAGCTAAAGCAATACCAAAGAAAGCATCAGATGTTTATGCCTGAGGGCGGTGATGATTTGGCTGTACAAGAGTTGACAGAGCTGAGTTCGCGAATTGGTGAACTGAAACGAAAAAAATTAAACTTGGAATCGGTCTATAGACGAATAAAGAGTATGGGTAATAATTCCAAGCAATTGGCGAGAATTCCTGCGTTGCTGGATAAGCCCGAAGTAGTTCGGTTGAAAAATGAGTTGACTGATGTGCAATCAGAGGTGTCTGGTTTGGCATTGGTTTATGGACCAAAGCACCCTAAGATGAAAAAAGTGGTTGAATTGCGACGCTTAACTCAATTGGAATATGATGCGGTTTTGCGTGTTGCAGCTGACTTAGTGGTTGCGGACTATGAATCAATTTCACAAGAAATTGTCCGTGAAGAAAGCGGTATTAAGTCTATTAAAGGAGAAATTTCTTCAAATAATGAGCAGGCATTTGAATACAATTCCTTAAAGCGAGACTATAATTATAATAAGCAAATATACGACGCTTTTTTGAAACAATCTAAAGAAACTGATGCGATTAAAACCTCATCAGTGCAAACAATCAATGCACGTGTGATTAATAAGGCCACTGTTCCAAGTAGTCCTTACAAGCCCAATAAAAAAATCATGATTGTTATTGGTGTCTTTATTGGGTTGCTATTGGGTATTGCGGTGTCGTTTTTAATGGAGCATTTTGATAATACTTTTAAGTCTTCCAGAGAGGTGGAAAGTAAAATTAATTTGCCTGTTATTGGCATGTTGCCAGATATTGATGAAAAAGATAGCGGCTCTTCTCCGGCTATGCAATTTGTTGAGAATACAAAATCTGCTTTCTCTGAGTCCATTCGAACCCTAAGAACCGGAGTGTTATTGTCGCTTCCAGATGTTGAAAATAAATCAATATTGGTGACCTCTACGGTACCGAGTGAGGGAAAGACTACAGTTGCAATGAATCTAGCGCATTCATTATCTCATTTAGGTGAAACCATATTGGTTGAGGCTGATTTAAGGCGACCAATGGTGAAAAAGAATATGGGTATGACGAAAAAGGCGGGATTGACAACCTTGTTGTCTGGAGAGGAGAGTTTTGCTGAATGTGTGACGGTGGAAAAGAGTTCTGGTAAGTTGCATATCTTAGCATCAGGAATGATTCCTCCTAATCCATTAGAATTATTATCATCAGATAAGTTTGATCTTCTTTTAAGTAAGTTGAAGAGCAAATATAAGTTTGTTGTTATCGATTGTGCGCCGGTAATGGCGGTTAGTGATGCGTTGGTTTTATCTCAAAAAGTAGATGGCGTGTTGTTTGTCTTGAAAAATGATTCCACACCATCACAATTGGTTGAAAGTGCAATCACTCGACTTAGGCGCTCTTCAGCCAAAATAATCGGTGTTGCGATGAATAGGTTGAGAGTGAGTAAGGCTAAATATGGGCGATATTATAAGTATGAGGGAAGCTATTATGGCCACTATGGCTACCATGAGGAACAGAAGGGAAGCTCAAAACAAGCTTAAATGGTAAATTCAAAATGATAAATCGATTGGGCTGGTTATTTGTTTATGTTATTTTGCTGTCTTTTTTGGTATTGATGGTTCTTATGTTTAAGTCAAGTTTGAACTATGAGGCAAGTAGGGTCGAATATAGACTAGATACACAAAATCCTAAAGAGTTATTGCCAAATAGTGCAGACTTGGAGTTTTCTTCATACGTAAGTATAAGCCCTAATCAAGTGGAGTTGTTAACTAGGGTGTTCTTAACTGTATCAAAAGAAAAGTCATTTAGGTATAGTGAAAGTATGGCGGATGCATATCTCAACTTGTTAAAAATAAGACCTTCTTGGCCTTATTATTATTCGGGTTTGGCACAAATTAAAAAAATTGAACAAAATGATTTCAATCCTTCTATAAATAAAGCTATAATGCTCGCCCCGTTCGAAAGGAAGGTTGTTGATAGTGTTTCACAACTTCTATTTTCTGAATGGGAAAGCATTGATTCTGTTATGAAAAAGAAGATGTTGGTGTATTTATCCAGTCAAGATAATGGAAAGATTGAAGGATTGATTGGCGTGGCTTTAAGGTTTGCGCGTTTGTTTGAATTTTGCGATTATTTGTATGAGAGCAAACGAAAAGAGTTTCAAGCATGTAAGCGTGAATTTTGGCAGCCATTAATGGGCACTACTTAAGATATAGATTAATCATGTTAGTTTAAATTGACTTGGTTTGGGCTTTAATAGATTAAATGCAAAAAAATAAAAATATAGGTTGACATGGGTTGGACTTTCCGTGAAAATGCCTTGCTTTATTTGAGCCGGAGGGATACTCAAGCGGCCAACGAGGGCAGACTGTAAATCTGCTGTTTCTAACTTCGGAGGTTCGAATCCTCCTCCCTCCACCATATTCGAAAGAACAGGTTGTCATTAAGATAGCCTGTTTTTTGTTTTGTGTAAAAAGTGCCTGTGCGGGTGTAGTTTAATGGTAGAACTTCAGATTTCCAATCTGACTACGAGGGTTCGATTCCCTTCACCCGCTCCAAAGCTATTTAGGTGCGCCCATATAGCTCAGTCGGTAGAGCACTTTCTTGGTAGGGAAGAGGTCACTGGTTCGACTCCAGTTATGGGCACCATGATAATAGGTGTGGCTTTGTCTCAATCAAAAAGTTAATTATTTAAAGTTTTAAGGTAGATGCATTAAAACGAAACATTTAAACATAGTGGAGTACAGCAATGTCTAAAGAAAAATTTGAACGCAACAAACCGCATGTAAATGTGGGAACAATTGGTCACGTTGATCACGGTAAAACTACATTGACAGCAGCACTTACAAAAGTAGCGGCTGAATTACAAGGTGGTGAATTCAAGGATTATGATCAAATTGATAATGCACCTGAAGAACGCGAGCGTGGTATTACAATTGCTACAGCACACGTAGAATATGAAACAGAAGGTCGTCACTACGCACACGTAGATTGTCCAGGCCATGCTGACTATGTTAAGAACATGATTACTGGTGCGGCACAAATGGATGGCGCTATCTTAGTAGTATCAGCTGCTGATGGTCCAATGCCACAAACACGTGAGCACATTTTATTAGGTCGTCAGGTTGGCGTACCTTACATAGTAGTATACATGAACAAATGTGACCAAGTTGATGACGATGAGTTGTTAGAATTGGTTGAAATGGAAATTCGTGAATTACTTAGCGATTATGATTTTCCAGGTGATGATACACCTATGGTTATGGGATCTGCACTTAAAGCACTAGAAGGTGATGAAAGTGATATTGGTGTTCCATCAGTTAAAAAATTATTAGATGTACTTGATGATTATATTCCTCAGCCTGAGCGTGATATTGATCAAGCATTCTTGCTACCAATTGAAGATGTATTCTCAATTTCAGGTCGTGGTACAGTTGTAACGGGACGTGTTGAGCGTGGAATCGTTAAAGTTGGTGAAGAATTAGAAATCATCGGAGTCAGAGATACGCAAAAGACAGTATGTACTGGTGTTGAAATGTTCCGCAAATTGCTAGACGAAGGTCGTGCAGGTGAAAACGTGGGTGTTTTATTACGTGGAACTAAGCGTGATGACGTTGAACGTGGTCAAGTATTGGCACATCCTGGTTCAATTAATCCGCACACAACATTTGAAGCTGAAGTGTATATCTTATCAAAAGATGAAGGCGGACGTCACACTCCATTCTTCAAAGGATATAGACCACAATTTTACTTCCGTACAACAGACATCACTGGCGCTTGTGAGTTGCCAGAAGGTGTTGAGATGGTAATGCCTGGTGACAACGTTAAGATGGTTGTTACTTTGATAAATCCAATTGCGATGGAAGAAGGCTTGCGCTTTGCGATTCGTGAAGGCGGACGTACAGTTGGTGCAGGTGTTGTTGCTAAGATTTTTAAGTAAGTATTAGCGAAAGAAAGTTAAGGTCGGGCCAGCAATTTTAATTGTTGGCTTTGGTCGCTCTAGGATTTTAATCCTATTTTAATGAAGTAGGCCAGTAGCTCAATTGGCAGAGTGGCGGTCTCCAAAACCGTAGGTTGTGGGTTCGATTCCCTCCTGGCCTGCCATTAAAATTCTAGATTAATAGTTTAAATAAGGTGTAATAAGAATGAGTCAAGCAGAAGTAACAAGTTCAATTGGTGAAAAATTACGTTGGTGGTTAGCAATTGCCGCAATTGTTGCTGGTGTTGTTGGTAATTTGTATTTTGAAGACGAGTTAGCTACCATTTTACGTGTTCTTATCTTGTTTGGGGGTATAGCCCTTGGCGCAATTATTGCCGCTACTACACAAAAAGGTCGCGACTTTTTTGCCTTTGTTAAGAGTTCAAATATAGAAAGACAAAAGATTGTTTGGCCAACACGTAATGAAACTTTGCAAACAACTTTGGTTGTCATTGTTGTCGTTATTATTATCGGCTTGTTTTTATCATTGGTCGATTTCTTTTTTAGCTGGTCTGTCAGCTCTCTCTTTGGATAACGGAGTAAACCATGTCTAAACAATGGTATGTAGTTCATGCTTACTCAAACTTTGAACATAAAGTTGTTAGGTCTTTGCAAGAAAGGATTGAAAGGCTTGGTATGGAAGAGCATTTCGGTGAGATTCTTGTGCCAACAGAAACTGTTATTGAGATGCGTAAAGGTCAAAAAAGGCAAAGTGAAAGAAAGTTCTTTCCTGGTTATGTTTTGGTCGAAATGGATATGAATGATGCCTCATGGCATTTAGTTAAAGAAACAAATAAAGTTCTTGGTTTCATTGGAGGAACAAAAGAAAAACCTGCTGCTATTACTAAAAAGGAAGCAGATGCAATATTGCAACGTGTGCATGATGGAGAAAATGCGCCTAAGCCAAAAATCTTATTTGATATTGGTGAAGTTGTTCGAGTGGTTGATGGTCCGTTTAACGATTTTAACGGTGAAGTTGAGGATATTAATTACGAAAAAAGTAAAATTAGAGTCGCAGTTTCAATTTTTGGTCGTTCAACTCCTGTGGAGTTGGGTTTTGCTCAAGTTGAAAAAATAAGATAGTTTATTAAAAATGATGGGGAGCTTATTGAAAATAAGCGTTTGAACCCGGAGAAAATATAATGGCTAAAAAAGTCGAAGCTTATATTAAGCTACAAGTGCCTGCTGGTCAGGCCAACCCAAGTCCTCCAGTTGGTCCTGCATTGGGTCAGCATGGTGTGAATATCATGGAGTTTTGTAAAGCATTTAATGCCAAAACTCAGTCTACAGAACAAGGTCTTCCGACTCCTGTTGTCATCACTGTTTATAATGATAGAAGTTTTTCATTCATTATCAAAACACCACCTGCAGCTATTTTAATTAAAAAAGCATTGGGTCTTAAAAGTGGTAGTGGTCGTCCAAATACTGAAAAAGTTGGAACAATTACTCGTGCACAAATGGAAGAGATTGCAAAAACTAAAGAACCGGATTTAACAGCAGGGTCTATGGATGCAGCTGTACGAACAATCGCTGGTACTGCTCGCAGTATGGGTGTTAATTCTGAAGGAGTTGAATAATGGCTAAATTAGGTAAGCGTTTAAAAGCTATTCGCGAAAAGATTAATCCTGAAGAGACTTATGTGATTGATGAAGTCATCAAAATCTTAAGTGATAATTCAAAAGTTAAATTTGATGAGTCTGTTGATGTTGCCATTAAACTTGGTGTTGATGCAACTAAATCAGATCAAGTTGTACGTGGTGCAACCATTATGCCAGCTGGAACAGGTAAAAATATCCGTATTGCAGTATTTACACAAGGCCCTAAGGCCGATGCTGCTAAAGAAGCAGGTGCTGATTTTGTTGGTATGGATGATTTGGCTGATGAAATTAAAGGCGGCATGATGGATTTTGATGTTGTTATCGCATCTCCAGATGCTATGCGTGTTGTTGGTAAACTTGGTACTGTTTTGGGTCCTCGTGGTTTGATGCCTAATCCTAAAGTTGGTACAGTAACACCAGATGTTGTTACAGCAATCAAAAACAACAAAGCTGGTCAAGCTATGTATAGAATCGACAAAAATGGAATTATCCATACTATGATTGGTAAGGTTAGTTTTACTGTTGATTCATTAAAAGAAAATTTAGATGCATTATTAAAAGATTTGATTAAGAAGAAGCCTTCTGGTGCTAAGGGTAAATATATCCAAAAAGTTGTTATTTCAACTACTATGGGACCTGGCATTGAAGTTGACCAATCAAGTCTTGATTTAAAATAAAAACACAATGTCATTCCTGCGTAAGTGGGAATCTAGTGAAAAATTTGTAAGAAATTTTGAGGGCTGTCATTATGATAGCCGTCAAAGACCGCAGGTGAAATTTGATATAAATGGCTTAAGAGTTGTTTACTAAAGTTTCTTAATTTCCTGCGTAGATGGTGAAGTCTTGACAGCTTGTTAATAGTTAATATTAATGTCTTTCAAGGCCGCCAAAGTCCTGGATGTAGAAATACAGAAGGGTTTGTTTGATACGTTTATCAAAGGAGGTAAACATGGCTCTAAGTCTAGAACAGAAGAAAGCTGTGGTTGCTGAGATTGCTGGCGTTGCAGTTAATGCACATTCGTTAGTTGTTGCAGAATATGCGGGTATTACGGTAGAAGATTTTACCGAGATGCGCAGTGAAGCAAGAAAAACCGGTGTGTATTTAAAAGTTGCAAAAAATACTTTAGTTAAACGAGGCGTACAAGGTACGGAATTTGAATGTGTGGCAGATTCGTTGGTTGGTCCAATGATATATGCTTTCTCAATTGAAGACCCGGGTTGTGCTGCTCGCTTAGTTAAAGATTACGCTAAAAAGAACGATAAGCTAATTACTAAGCTTGTATCAATAGGCGGTAAAATGTTTGACGCTTCCGAATTAGGAAGATTGGCATCATTACCAACTAAAGATCAGGCAATTAGCCAATTGATGAGTGTTATGAAAGCACCTGTCGAGAAGTTTGTTCGTACACTTGCAGAACCTACAGTTAAAATGGTTCGCACAGTTGCAGCAATTCGCGATCAAAAAGAATCTGCTTAACTTAAATTTTTTTAAGCTAAGTATAATAATTTAATATTTAATAAAATAATTTTGGAGAATAAAGATGGCCGTTTCTAAAGACGATATCTTGGAAGCAATTTCTAACATGAGTGTTATGGAAGTTGTAGAATTAATCGAAGCAATGGAAGATAAATTTGGTGTAACTGCAGCAGCTGCTGTAGCAGTTGCAGCTCCTGCTGCAGGCGGTGACGCTGGTGCTGCTGAAGAGCAAACTGAATTTGACGTTGTAATGTCTAGTTTTGGCGACAAAAAAGTTGCTGTAATTAAGGCTGTACGTGGCATTACTGGTCTTGGCTTAAAAGAAGCTAAAGACATGGTAGAAAGTGCTCCGGTTACAATTAAAGAAGGCGTTGACAAAGCTGAAGCTGAATCTGTTAAGACTCAGTTAGAAGAAGCTGGTGCTCAAGTAGACGTTAAATAAGTAAGTAGTTACTTATTAGCACTAAAGGCTAGTGGTTTTTATCACTGGCCTTTAGTCGCTTAAGAAATAAGATATTTTAATCGCAAGATAATGCATGATCTGTTCGGTTAAAATCAGGGAAGAAGTTGATGTTTAAATAATATCAAGAATTGGATTCGGTACAGCTGATTTAATAATCAGTTTATATAAATTTATATTGGTAGGTGGCAGTTGTTATGAGTTATTCATTCACTGAAAAGAAAAGAATACGTAAAGATTTTAGTAAAAGTGAAGTGGTTGTGGATGTTCCATTTTTGCTTAAAACTCAAGTAGAATCATATAATAAATTTTTAGGGTTGGTTGAAGAGGCAAAGTGTGGACTAGATGAAGCACTTAATTCTGTATTCCCAATTGAAAGCTATTCTGGTTACGCAAAGCTAGATTATGTAAGTGTTAAAGTAGATAAGCCTGTTTTTAATGTTGTGGAGTGTAAGTTAAGAGGACTAACTTATGGTGCGGCAATTAAAGCTAAAGTACAATTGATTATTTATGATAAAGAAAGTTCGGCACGTAAAAAGAAATTAAAATATGTTAAAGAACAAGAGGTTTATTTAGGTGACCTACCATTAATGACACCAAATGGAACTTTTGTTATCAATGGTACTGAGCGTGTCATTGTTAATCAATTGCATCGTTCGCCAGGTGTTTTCTTTGATCATGATAAAGGTAAAACACACTCTTCAGGAAAGTTGCTTTATTCGGCTCGTATTATTCCTTATCGTGGTTCATGGTTAGATATTGAGTTTGATCCAAAGGACAATGTCTTTGTTCGAATTGATAGACGCAGAAAGTTACCTGCAACTATTCTTTTGCGTGCATTAGGTTATGAAACTGAAGAGATTCTAGATTTGTTTTTTGAAAAAGTTAGCATTACTTTGAAGAAAGAAGGCGCTTCTATGAAGCTTGTTCCTGAGTATGTAAAAGGTGAGATTTTCGACTTTGACATTAAAGATGGTAACAAAATCATTGTACCAAAAGGTAAGCGTATAACTGCACGACACGTTAAAATGTTGGGGAAATCTAAAATTTCCGTTATTGGTTTGGATGATTCCTACTTGTTTGAAAAAACTATCGCACATCAAATTGTACACAAAGAAACTGGTGAAGTTATTGTTGAACCTAATGCAGTAATTACTGAAGAGCTGCTAGAATTATTACGCGAAAACGGCATAAAATCATTTAATATATTGCTTGTTAATGATTTGGATAATGGTCCATACATGTCTACTACCATTAATGTGGATCCAACACGTTCACAAATGGAAGCATTAATAGAAATTTATCGCATGATGCGTCCTGGTGAGCCGCCAACAGAGGATTCATCTAAGGCTTTGTTTGAAGGGATGTTCTTCAATGCTGATAGATATAACTTATCTGAAGTTGGCCGGATGAAATTCAACAAACGTTTAGGCCGTGAAGAAGTTATTGGTTCTAGCATCTTGAGTAATGAAGATATTGTTGATGTAATGAAAGAATTGGTAAATATCAGAAATGGCTTAGGTGTTGTTGATGACATTGATCACTTGGGAAATCGACGTGTACGTTCTGTTGGTGAAATGGCAGAAAATGTATTCAGAGTTGGATTGGTTCGTGTACAACGTGCTGTTAGAGAGCGATTGACAGTTGCTGATTCTGAAGGATTGTCTCCTCAGGATTTAATCAATGCAAAACCTATTGCCGCTGCTGTTAAAGAATTTTTTGGTTCTAATCAGTTGTCACAATTTATGGATCAAAACAATCCATTATCAGAAATCACACACAAGCGTCGTATTTCAGCTTTAGGCCCTGGTGGCTTGACACGAGAGCGTGCTGGCTTTGAAGTGCGTGATGTTCATACAACGCATTATGGTCGACTATGTCCGATTGAAACTCCAGAGGGACCAAATATTGGTCTGATTAACTCACTAGCTGTTTATGCACAAACAAACTCCTATGGCTTTTTAGAAACACCATACCGCAAGGTTGTTGATGGTGTAGTTACCGATGAAGTGGAATATTTATCGGCAATTGTTGAGGGTGAATTTCCAATTGCTCAGGCCAATGCAAACATAGATGGTAAGGGTAAATTATTGGACGAATTTGTCGTTAGTAGACATTTTGGTGATGTAACTTTAATTCCTCCTTTGGAAGTAAAGTATATGGATGTATCTCCGAAACAAATTGTTTCTGTAGCAGCTTCTTTAATTCCGTTTTTAGAGCACGATGATGCAAATAGAGCCTTGATGGGTTCAAACATGCAACGACAAGCGGTTCCAACATTAATTGTTGATAAACCTTTAGTTGGCACAGGTATGGAAAAAATCGTTTCGCGTGATTCAGGTGTGACAGCTATGGCTAGACGACCTGGTGTTATCGAAATGGCTGATGCCTCAAGAATTGTTATACGTGTGGATGAAGAATATATTGGTGAGAATGATCCAGGTGTGGATATTTATAACCTAACTAAATATACACGTTCAAATCAAAACACATGTATTAATCAAAAAACACTGGTTAATATTGGAGACAGAGTTGATGTCGGTGATGTGCTTGCAGATGGTCCTTCAACTGACTTGGGTGAATTATCTTTAGGGCAAAACATGCTAATAGCATTCATGCCTTGGAATGGTTATAACTTTGAGGATTCAATTCTAATCTCTGAAAAGGTTGTTAAAGAAGATAGATTTACGACTATTCATATTGTTGAACTCACTTGTGTGGCACGTGATACTAAGCTTGGAACAGAGGAAATTACAGCAGATATTCCAAATATCAGTGAAAGTGCATTAACAAAGTTAGATGACTCTGGTATTGTTTATGTAGGTGCTGAAGTTGGTCCAGGTGATATTTTAGTTGGTAAAGTTACACCAAAAGGTGAAACGCAATTAACACCTGAAGAGAAATTGCTTAGAGCTATTTTTGGTGAAAAAGCACTGGATGTTAAAGATACATCTTTAAAAGTATCAGGCAGTACATTTGGGACTGTTATTGATGTACAGGTGTTTACTCGTGATGGAATTGAAAAGGGTAATCGCGCTGAGAAAATCGAACAAGAACAACTAGAGCAAGTTAGAAATGACATGAATGATCAGTTTAGAATTATGCGTGGCGTAATTCAACAACGTCTACATTCAATCCTGGTTGGTCAAAAAGTTGTGAAAGCTCCTGATTTAAGAAAAGGCGCTGTCATTACTGAAGAGTACCTCAAAGGTCTTGATGCTTCGCAATGGTTTGATGTCAAAGTTGCAGATAGTAAAATTGCCGAGCAAATTGATTCAATGGCTGAACAAATTGACCGTCAGAGAAGTATTTTTGACGAGAAATTTGAAGATAAAAAGCAAAAAATCACTTCAGGTGACAACTTGGCTCCTGGTGTTCTTAAAATGGTTAAAGTTTACTTGGCTGTTAAGAGGCGTATTCAACCAGGTGATAAAATGGCTGGCCGTCACGGAAACAAAGGTGTAATTTCAATGGTTGTTCCTGAAGAAGATATGCCCTTTGACAAAAATGGCCGTCCAGTAGATATCGTACTGAATCCACTTGGTGTGCCGTCTCGAATGAATATTGGGCAGGTTCTTGAAGTACATTTAGGTTGGGCTGCACGAGGACTTGGCGATAAAATTACGGATATGATTGAAAAGAATCAATCAGCAAATGAATTGCGCGCATTCTTATCTAAAATTTACAACTTAGATGGAGATAGAGTTGATTTAGATACATTTAGTGATGATGAAATCTTTGAGCTGTCAAACAATCTTAAAGCTGGTGTGCCAATGGCTACACCTGTATTTGATGGAGCTGAAGAAAAGCACATTAAAGCATTGTTAGAACTAGCAGATTTGCCAACTAGCGGTCAGGCAGTATTGTATGATGGTCGTACGGGTAAGCAATTTGATAGGCCGGTAACAACTGGGTATATGTATATGTTGAAACTAAACCACTTAGTAGATGACAAAATGCATGCACGTTCTACAGGTCCTTATTCGCTTGTTACGCAGCAACCATTGGGTGGTAAAGCTCAGTTTGGTGGTCAGCGTTTTGGTGAGATGGAAGTGTGGGCATTAGAAGCTTATGGCGCTGCTTATACACTGCAAGAAATGTTAACTGTCAAATCAGATGACGTTATAGGTAGAAATCAGACCTATAAGAACATCGTCGATGGTCGACACGAAATTGTTGCTGGAATGCCAGAGTCATTTAACGTACTTGTTAAAGAAGTACGTTCTTTGGGCTTAAACATTGAATTAGAAAACGAATAACTACAGGAAAAATAGGAGAAATACATGAAAGATTTACTAAAACTATTTAATCCACAAAAAGAAGTCCAGGACTTCGATGCGATTAAAGCGAGCCTAGCACAACCTGAGTTAATTCGATCGTGGTCTTTTGGTGAAGTCAAAAAGCCAGAAACAATAAACTATAGAACGTTCAAGCCAGAACGTGATGGGTTGTTTTGTTCGGCTATTTTTGGACCGATAAAAGATTACGAATGTTTATGTGGTAAATACAAGCGCATGAAACACCGTGGCGTTGTTTGTGAAAAATGTGGAACAGAAGTAACGTTATCTAAAGTAAGACGTGAGCGTATGGGACATATTGCATTGGCAAGTCCAGTGGCTCACATTTGGTTCTTAAAATCATTGCCTTCGCGTATTGGTTTAATGTTAGAAATGACATTGCGTGAGATTGAAAGAATTCTTTATTTTGAATCTTTCGTTGTAACTGACCCAGGAATGACTGACCTTGAAAAGGGATCATTGTTAACTGATGAACAATACACAGCGGCTATTGAATCATGGGGAGATGAATTCTCTGCCAAGATGGGTGCTGAAGCCATTTATGATTTGTTGAAAGAAATAGACTTAAACAAGCAACTGATTCAATTTCATGAAGAAATCGAGTCAACTCGTTCTGTGACTAAAATTAAACGTTTATCAAAACGAATCAAGCTTTTTGATTCATTTGTCAAATCAGGAAACCGTCCAGAGCATATGATAATGACGGTGTTGCCAGTATTGCCACCAGAATTACGCCCATTAGTGCCTTTGGATGGCGGTCGTTTCGCAACTTCAGATTTGAATGATTTATACCGCCGTGTAATTAACCGTAACAACCGTTTAGGTCGCTTACTGGATTTACACGCACCAGATATTATCGTACGTAATGAAAAACGTATGCTGCAAGAATCTGTCGATGCCTTATTGGATAATGGTCGTCGAGGACGCGCGATTACAGGTACAAATAAACGCCCGTTGAAATCTTTAGCAGATATGATTAAAGGTAAGCAAGGTCGTTTCCGTCAAAACTTACTGGGTAAGCGTGTCGATTATTCTGGTCGTTCGGTTATTGTTGTTGGACCAACCTTGAGATTGCATCAATGTGGATTGCCAAAGAAAATGGCATTAGAGTTATTCAAGCCTTTCATTCTTGGTAAGTTATTACAAAATGATTATGTGTCAACGATTAAAGCAGCTAAACGCAGTGTTGAAGATGAAACTCCTGAAGTATGGGATATACTTTCAGAGGTTATTCGTGAACACCCAGTTATGCTTAACCGTGCACCAACATTGCATAGATTAGGTATCCAAGCTTTTGAACCAATCCTAATTGAAGGTAAAGCCATTCAATTACATCCATTGGTATGTACTGCATTTAATGCCGATTTCGATGGTGACCAAATGGCGGTACACGTCCCATTATCAATTGAAGCTCAGTTAGAAGCACGTACATTGATGTTGGCAACTAATAATATCTTGTCACCAGCTAGTGGCGAGCCAATTATTGTTCCTTCACAGGATGTTGTATTGGGTTTGTATTATATGACTCGCGAATTAATCAACCAACCTGGTGAAGATATGATTTTCGCTAACGTTGATGAAGTTCAACGTGCTTATGATAATGCCAAAGTTACCTTACAAGCAAAAATAAAAGTTCGTCTTACTCAAGTAACTTTCGATGAAGATGGCGAAGAAATAGAAAATACCAGTATTATAGATACGACAGTTGGGCGTGCTTTGTTAGCTACAATCCTTCCAAAAGGTATGGACTTTTCAAACTTGAATGTTGTTTTATCTAAAAAGAATATCTCAAAACTATTAAATACTTGTTACCATGAAATGGGTGTTAAGGATACGGTAATATTTGCTGATCAATTAATGTATACAGGTTTTAGATACGCAACTTATGCTGGCATGTCAATTGGTATTGATGATTTAATTATTCCTGATGAGAAGAAGACCATTCTTGCTGATTCAGAAAAAGAAGTTATGGCGATTCAAGGACAATATACTGATGGTTTAGTAACAGCAGGTGAGCGTTATAATAAGGTTATTGATATCTGGTCACGAGCTAATGAAGAGGTGGCGAAATCAATGATGGATGCATTGGGTACGGATGAAGTTATCAATAAAGAAGGTAAGAAAATTCGCCAAGATTCTATGAATTCGGTATTTGTAATGGCTGATTCTGGTGCAAGGGGTTCCCCTGCTCAGATGAGACAGTTATCAGGGATGCGTGGATTGATGGCTAAACCTGATGGGTCAATTATTGAATCGCCGATTAAAGCTAACTTCCGTGAAGGCTTGGATGTCATGCAGTACTTTATCTCGACTCATGGAGCGCGAAAAGGTTTGGCAGATACAGCACTTAAAACGGCTAACTCTGGTTACTTAACACGTCGCTTGGTTGATGTTGCACAGGATGTGGTTATTGTACAACATGACTGTGAGACTATCGAAGGCATGAATATGCAAGCAATTGTTGCTGGTGGTGAAGTGGTTCAGACCCTTGGTGATAGAGTTTTAGGGCGTATTGTAGCTATCGATATTTTCAATAATGAGAATAGTGAAACGCCAATTATTCCGCAAGGCACTTTAATTGATGAAAGTTGGGCTGAAGTTATTGAATCACAAGGTGTTGACTCTATTAAAGTGAGGTCCCCAATTACATGTGAGGCTAAAACAGGTATCTGTGCGAGTTGTTATGGACGTGATTTAGCACGTGGCAAGTTTGTTAGTATTGGTGAAGCAGTAGGTGTTGTTGCGGCACAATCTATTGGTGAGCCAGGAACGCAGTTAACCATGCGTACCTTTCATATTGGTGGTGTTGCATCAAAGCAAGCAGCAAATAATCAAATACAGATTAAAGCAGATGGTATTGCTAAGTTACACAATATTAAAACTGTTAAAAATAAAGATAAGAAATTAGTGGCAATTTCTCGTTCTGGAGAATTATCAATACATGAAAAATCAGGCAAGGAAAAAGAAAGATATAAAATTCCTTATGGTGCGCTAATTGGAGTAAATGATGGGGCTAAAGTTAAGGGTGGAGATATTCTTGTAACTTGGGATCCGCATACGCATCCAATTGTTACAGAAGTTGCAGGTGTTGTTAGCTTTATTGATTTCCAAGACAATGTAACGGTAGAAGAAAAGCTGGATGAGTTGACGGGATTAACTAGTTTTGTGATTACAGATCCTAAAACACGTGGTTCCAAGGGCAAAGACATGCGTCCAATGGTACGCTTGGAAAATAAACGTGGTAAAGCGATTATGATTCCTGGTACTGATATTCCTGCACAATACTTCTTGCCACCAGGTGCAACCATCAATATTCAAAACGGACAAGAAGTAAAAGTTGGTGACTTCTTAGCAAAAATACCACAAGAATCTTCCAAGAATAGAGATATTACCGGTGGTCTTCCTCGTGTTGCTGACTTGTTTGAAGCGCGTAAACCTAAAGATGCAGCATTGCAAGCAGAGGCAGCAGGTGTGGTTTCGTTTGGTAAAGAAACTAAAACAAAAAATAGGCTGGTTATTACAAATTCTGAAGGTGAAAGTACTGAGAAGTTGATACCTAAGTGGAGACAAATTATTGTCTTTGAGGGTGAGCATGTAGAAAAAGGAGAAGTCATTGTAGAAGGAGAGCCTTCTCCACATGATATCTTGAGGTTGCAAGGTGTAGAAAAGTTAGCTAATTACTTGGTCAACGAAATTCAAGATGTTTATCGTTTACAGGGTGTTAGAATTGATGATAAACATATAGAGACTATAATTCGTCAAATGTTACGTAAGGTTGAGATTGTCACGCCAGGTGATTCTGATTTATTGAAATCTGAACAAGTAACTCTTAAAGAAGTAACTGCATTGAATAAAGATATTTTGAAGAAGGATGGTATTCCTGTTGAGTTTGAGTTGCAGTTGTTAGGTATAACAAAAGCTTCTTTGGCAACTGAGTCATTTATATCAGCAGCCTCTTTCCAAGAAACAACGCGTGTATTGACTGAGGCTTCGGTTCGTGGCAGTAAAGATTACTTGAATGGCTTGAAAGAAAATGTCATAGTTGGGCGTTTAATACCTGCAGGTACAGGTTTAGCATTCCATCAAGATCGTAAAAAATCACGTGAAGATATGCTTAAATCAGACTTAATGAAAGTTGAGTCAGAATCTTTGATGGAAGAGTCTTTAGTCGACGATTCTGCAATGTTAATGGAGGAATAGTCGATTATTAATGTTTTTAATTAAATATTAAAAACAATGCTTGACTAAAGTGGGGGTAATCACTAAAATCCCCGTTCTAAATTTCGACAGGCTGACTTATTTGGCCTGTCTTTTGTTTTCTATAAGGTAAAGAAAAAGTAATATGGCAACAATAAATCAATTAGTAAGAAAGCCAAGAAAGCCAAAGGCATATAAAACAAATGTACCGGCTTTAGAAGCGTGTCCGCAAAGACGTGGTGTGTGTGCTCGTGTATATACGACAACACCTAAGAAGCCTAATTCGGCTTTACGTAAAGTGGCTCGTGTAAGGTTGACCAATGGCTTTGAAGTAACAAGTTATATCGGTGGTGAAGGCCATAATTTGCAAGAGCATAGTATTGTTTTGATACGTGGTGGTCGTGTAAAGGATTTGCCTGGTGTTCGTTATCATGTCGTTCGTGGTGCTTTGGATACAGCTGGTGTAAGTGACAGAAAGCAAGGTCGTTCTAAATATGGAACTAAGCGTCCTAAGGGATAATTAGAGTATTTCAAGGGGTTTTCCTTTGAGAGAAGTAAATAAGGTTAAATAAAAATGTCAAGAAAGAAAAGTAATTTTAAAAGAGAAATATTGCCAGATCCGAAATTCGGAAGTGAATTGATTGGTAAGTTTATGAATATGGTTATGGTTGATGGAAAAAAATCTGTTGCTGAAAAAATCATATATGGTGCATTGGATGCAGTAGTTGCTAAGGAAAAAGGTGATGCAGTAGAGTTGTGTGAAGCGGCTTTAAATAAAGTTAGGCCAATGGTTGAGGTTAAATCTCGTCGTGTTGGTGGTGCTACTTATCAAGTGCCTATAGAAGTTCGTCCAAAAAGACAAGTGGCTTTGGCTATGCGTTGGGTTATTGATGCTGCGCGTAAGCGTGGCGAAGATGGTATGCCTCAAAGATTGGCTGGCGAATTATCAGATGCTTTGCATGATCGTGGTTCTGCTATGAAGAAACGTGAAGATACACATAAAATGGCAGAAGCTAATAAGGCGTTTGCTCATTACCGTTGGTAAGATAATAAAGAAAAGATAAAGGAAAGAGTTGTGGCAAGACAGACACCAATAGAGCGGTATCGAAATATTGGTATTATGGCTCACATAGATGCGGGTAAGACCACAACAACAGAAAGAATTTTATATTACACGGGAGTGTCACATAAAATAGGAGAGGTTCATGATGGCAATGCCACTATGGATTGGATGGAGCAAGAGCAAGAACGTGGTATTACGATAACATCGGCAGCCACCACCTGTTTTTGGTCGGGAATGGATAACCAGTTTGAGTCGCACAGGGTCAATATCATTGATACCCCTGGACATGTCGACTTTACCATTGAGGTTGAAAGGTCTTTAAGGGTTTTGGATGGTGCAGTTGCAGTTTTCTGTGCTGTTAGTGGTGTTGAGCCACAGTCCGAAACTGTTTGGAGGCAAGCAAATCGTTACAAAGTGCCAAGACTGGCTTTTGTTAATAAGATGGATAGGACTGGCGCAGATTTTGATCGCGTTGTGGAAAATATGCGAGAAAAATTAGGTGCTAATGCAGTGCCGGTACAGTTGCCAATTGGAAGCGAAGAGGATTTTGTTGGATTGGTTGATTTGCTAAGGATGAAAGCAATCTACTGGAAAGAAGATGATATGGGAATGGAATATGAGGCTAAAGAGGTCCCAGCTGATATGTTAGTCAAATGCGAAGCGGCAAGAGAATTTATGATTGAATCTGCTGCTGAGGCCAACGATGAATTGATGGATAAATACTTGGAAGAAGGTTTATTAACAGATTCGGAAATTCTTCAAGGCTTACGACTGCGTACAATTAATAATGAAATTGTATGCTGTTTGTGCGGATCTGCGTTTAAAAACAAAGGCGTGCAAGCGATGTTGGATAAGGTTGTTGAGTTTCTCCCTTCTCCATTAGATGTTCCTGCTATCACTGGCTTAAATGAAAAAGGTGATTTGGAAGAACGTCATCCAGACGATAAAGCGCCATTTGCTGCTTTAGTGTTTAAGATAGCTACAGATTCCTTTGTTGGGACCTTGGCTTTTTTAAGAGTGTATTCTGGAACAATGAAAACTGGCGATATGGTTTATAACCCTATCAAAGGTAAAAAAGAACGTATAGGTCGACTGTTGCAAATGCATTCTAATTCTCGTGACGAGGTTAAGGATGTTTATGCAGGAGATATAGTTGCGGTTGTTGGAATGAAAGATGTAACAACTGGTGAGACGCTTTGCACGGCAAAGGCAGTGATAACGCTGGAAAAAATGGAATTTCCAGAGCCGGTTATTGCAGTTGCAGTAGAGCCAAGAACTGCTGCAGACCAAGATAAGATGGGCCAAGCTTTGGAAAAGCTAGCTCAAGAAGATCCTTCTTTTAGGGTCACTACTGATGAAGAGTCGGGGCAAACAATAATCGCCGGTATGGGCGAGTTACATTTAGATATCATCGTGGATCGAATGAAGCGCGAGTTTAAAGTTGATGCAAATGTTGGTAATCCACAAGTGGCTTATCGTGAAACCATATCGAAAGCTGTTGAGCAGGAAGGTAAGTTCATTAAACAGTCGGGTGGAAAAGGTCAGTATGGCCATGTAAAAATTAGATTAGAACCTTTAGAGCAAGGTGCAGGTTACCAATTTGCTAATGAAATTAAAGGTGGAGCGATTCCTGGTGAGTTTATTCCAGCTATCGATAAAGGTATGCAAGAGCAAATGCAAAATGGAGTTTTGGCAGGTTATCCTGTTGTTGATGTGAAAGTAACATTGTTAGATGGTTCTTTTCATGAAGTGGATTCAACTGAAATGGCATATAAAATTGCAGCATCCATTGCTTTTAGAAATGGTGCATTAGAGGCTAAGCCAGTAGTGCTTGAGCCAATAATGAAAGTAGAGATTATTACCCCTGAGGAATACATGGGTAATGTGGTAGGAGATGTGAATAAAAAGAACGGTAATTTAGAAGGTATTGAAGAGACGGTATCTGGAAAAATCATCAAAGCTTTTATTCCGCTATCAAAAATGTTTGGTTACGCAATGGATTTGCGGTCAGCCACGCAAGGTCGAGCTAACTACTCGATGGAATTTGATCATTATGAGATAGCATCTGATAATGTATTTAATAATTAAGTAATTGTAATAAACATATTTAGCAGAAGAGAAATAGAATGTCTAAAGAAAAATTTGAACGCAACAAACCGCATGTAAATGTGGGAACAATTGGTCACGTTGATCACGGTAAAACTACATTGACAGCAGCACTTACAAAAGTAGCGGCTGAATTACAAGGTGGTGAATTCAAGGATTATGATCAAATTGATAATGCACCTGAAGAACGCGAGCGTGGTATTACAATTGCTACAGCACACGTAGAATATGAAACAGAAGGTCGTCACTACGCACACGTAGATTGTCCAGGCCATGCTGACTATGTTAAGAACATGATTACTGGTGCGGCACAAATGGATGGCGCTATCTTAGTAGTATCAGCTGCTGATGGTCCAATGCCACAAACACGTGAGCACATTTTATTAGGTCGTCAGGTTGGCGTACCTTACATAGTAGTATACATGAACAAATGTGACCAAGTTGATGACGATGAGTTGTTAGAATTGGTTGAAATGGAAATTCGTGAATTACTTAGCGATTATGATTTTCCAGGTGATGATACACCTATGGTTATGGGATCTGCACTTAAAGCACTAGAAGGTGATGAAAGTGATATTGGTGTTCCATCAGTTAAAAAATTATTAGATGTACTTGATGATTATATTCCTCAGCCTGAGCGTGATATTGATCAAGCATTCTTGCTACCAATTGAAGATGTATTCTCAATTTCAGGTCGTGGTACAGTTGTAACGGGACGTGTTGAGCGTGGAATCGTTAAAGTTGGTGAAGAATTAGAAATCATCGGAGTCAGAGATACGCAAAAGACAGTATGTACTGGTGTTGAAATGTTCCGCAAATTGCTAGACGAAGGTCGTGCAGGTGAAAACGTGGGTGTTTTATTACGTGGAACTAAGCGTGATGACGTTGAACGTGGTCAAGTATTGGCACATCCTGGTTCAATTAATCCGCACACAACATTTGAAGCTGAAGTGTATATCTTATCAAAAGATGAAGGCGGACGTCACACTCCATTCTTCAAAGGATATAGACCACAGTTTTACTTCCGTACAACAGACATCACTGGCGCTTGTGAGTTGCCAGAAGGTGTTGAGATGGTAATGCCTGGTGACAACGTTAAGATGGTCGTTACTTTGATAAATCCAATTGCGATGGAAGAAGGCTTGCGCTTTGCGATTCGTGAAGGTGGACGTACAGTTGGTGCAGGTGTTGTTGCTAAAATCTTTAAATAAGATTTTATATAAACAAAAAATAATTATTAATTAAAATAGTGTGCATGGCGAGAAGCTGTGCACAAAACTACAGAGGCGACGGTAATGGCCGAACAGAAAATAAGAATTAGATTAAAAGCGTTTGATCATAAATTGATTGATCAATCAGCTGGAAGAATCGTAGAGACTGCAAAGCGTACAGGTGCTCAGGTAAAAGGACCAATTCCTTTACCGACACGTATTGAGCGTTACACAGTATTGACTTCTCCACATGTAAATAAAGATGCACGTGATCAGTATGAAATAAGAACGCATAAGCGTCTTGTTGATATCGTGGATCCAAATGACAAAACAGTAGATGCCCTAATGAAATTAGATTTAGCAGCTGGTGTTGACGTTCAAATCCAACTATCTTAAGGAGTATAGGAAATGACTATCGGACTTATCGGACAAAAAGTAGGTATGACAAGAGTGTTTTCTGATGAAGGAAATTCTACTCCCGTTACTGTAGTAAGTATTGCAGATAACATTGTATCTCAAGTCAAAACAATTGAAACTGATGGCTATAGTGCTATTCAAGTTTCTACTGGTGCAGTAAAAGCATCAAAAGTAAGCAAGCCTTTGGCTGGTCACTTTGCAAAAGCAGGTGTTGAAGCAGGTAAAGACGTAATGGAATTCAGAACAGACGAAGCTCAAGAAATTGGTTCTAAGTTAGATATCAGTATGTTTGAAGCGGGGCAGAAAGTAGATGTTACTGGTCGCTCAAAAGGTAAGGGCTTTCAAGGTGTAATTAAACGTTACAACTTCCAAATGCAAGATGCAACACACGGTAACTCTGTTTCACATAGAGCACCAGGTTCCATCGGGCAATGCCAAACTCCAGGACGAGTATTTAAAGGTAAAAAAATGGCGGGGCACATGGGTGACAGAAATGTTACGACTCAAAATCTTGAAGTAGTAAGGGTAGACGCAGAAAAAGGTTTATTGCTTATTAAAGGCGCAGTACCAGGTGCTAAGAATTCAAGAGTAATCATTAAACCAGCTGTTAAAGCTTAAGGAGATGATGATGGAAATTAAAGTAGCAGGCAAAAAAGCCAATGTTGAAGTTTCTGATGAAGTTTTCAACAGAGATTATTCAGAAGCATTAGTACACCAAGTTGTGACAGCATTTTTAGCAGGTGGTCGTGCAGGTACAAAAGCACAAAAGAACCGTTCAGCAGTTAGAGGTGGTGGTAAAAAACCATTTAAACAAAAAGGAACAGGTCGTGCACGTGCAGGTACAATCAGAAGCCCAATTTGGGTTGGTGGTGGTAAGACTTTCGCAGCAGCGCCAAGGGATCACTCTCAAAAAGTTAACAAAAAAATGTATAGAGCTGGTATGAAATCTATTATTTCTGAATTAACACGTTCAGAGCGTATGGTTTTTGTTAATAGTGTCTCTATAAAAGAAGGTAAAACTAAGGAAGCCGTTAAGTTCTTAGCTAAACATAAAATGACTAAAGGAACAATCGTAGTTGATGAGATTACTTCTGAATTAGTGTTGGCAACACGTAACATTCCAAATATATACGTTACTGATGTTAGGTCACTTGATCCGGTATCTTTAGTATCTTCTGAAAAAGTTATTATGACAGCAGCAGCTGCAGAAAAAGTACAGGAGTGGTTATCATGAGTTTAAATAACTTATACACAACAGTATTGGCACCAATTATTTCTGAAAAGAGTAATAGAGTTGGTGAACAATCAAATCAATATGTTTTCCAAGTTGCGGTTACATCAAGTAAGCAACAGGTAAAAGCAGCTATAGAGAAGCTTTTCTCAGTAAATGTTGAAAATGTACAGATTTTAAATGTAAAAGGTAAAACAAAATCATTTAAAGGTAAGCCAGGCAAGCGTCCAGATTGGAAAAAAGCTTATGTTAAGGTTCAATCAGGTCAATTAATTGACTTCGGTACTGCGGAATAATTAGGAGATAATCATGGCATTAATCGTATTAAAACCAACTTCCCCAGGCCGAAGAGGCACGGTAAGAGTTAAGAGAGATGGCCTTTATAAAGGTGGTCCTCATGAGGCGTTAGTTGAAAAGAAATCAAAAACTGGCGGTAGAAATAATAACGGTAGAATTACGACACGTCACATAGGTGGTGGTCATAAGCAGCGTTATAGAATCGTTGACTTTAAGCGTAATAAAGATGGAATTGTAGCTAATGTTGAACGCATTGAATATGATCCAAATCGTACGGCTTACATTGCATTGATATGTTATGCTGATGGCGAGAGACGTTATATTATTGCTCCAAAAGGATTGGAGGCAGGTATGTCGGTACAATCAGGGAATAATGCGCCAATTAAACCAGGTAATGCATTGCCTTTAAGTAATATTCCATTGGGTTCTGTTGTGCATTGTATTGAAATGAAGCCAGGAAAAGGCGCTCAAATTGCTCGTTCAGCTGGCGCAAATGTTCAGTTGGTTGCACGTGCTGGAATGTACGCAACACTGAGATTAAGGTCTGGTGAAATGCGTAAAGTTCCTGCTGCATGTAAAGCGACTTTGGGTGAGGTATCAAATGGAGAACACAACCTTGAAAAATTAGGTAAAGCTGGCGCTAGTCGCTGGAGAGGTGTTAGGCCTACTGTTCGTGGTGTTGCCATGAATCCAGTAGATCATCCACATGGTGGTGGTGAAGGCCGCACATCAGGTGGTCGTCATCCTGTGACTCCTTGGGGTATGAAGACCAAGGGTTATAAGACTCGTAAAAACAAGCGTACAGATCAGTATATTGTACGTCGTAGAAACAAAAAATAGGTAAATAGATATGCCACGTTCTCTGAAAAAAGGTCCTCACGTAGACCATCATTTAATGAAAAAAGTACTCAAGGCTGTTGAGGAAAATAACAAAAGACCAATTCAAACTTGGTCACGTAGGTCAATGATATTGCCGGAAATGGTTGGGTTAACAATCGCTGTACACAATGGTAGACAGCATGTTCCAGTACTAATTTCTGAAGAAATGGTCGGTCATAAATTAGGTGAGTTTTCACCAACACGAACTTTTAAAGGCCATCAGGCTGATAAAAAATCATAATATAGGTGATGAGTATGGAAATTACAGCAAAACATAATAGAGCTGCAATATCGCCACAAAAAGTGCGATTAGTAGCAAACCAAGTGCGCGGCATGCAGGTAGAAAAAGCTGAACAATTATTGTCTTTCAGCCCTAAAAAAGCAGCACATTTAATTAAAAAAGTATTGATGTCTGCGATTGCAAATGCAGAGCATAACGAAGGACTTGATGTTGATGAGTTAATCATCAGTACTATTACAGTAGATGAAGGCCCGACTTTAAAGCGTGGAAGAGCACGTGCAAAAGGAAGGGGAACAAGAATATTAAAAAGAACCAGCCATATCACTGTGAAAGTGGCTGAAGCATCATAAAGGTAATATTATGGGTCAAAAAGTACATCCAATTGGAATTAGACTAGGTATATCGAAGCCTTGGAATGCAACTTGGTATGCAGAAAAGCATGTTTTTGCAGATCAATTAATTAAGGATATTAAAGTAAGAAAATACTTAAGAAAAGAGTTAGCAAATGCTTCAGTCAGTCAGATTGAAATTGATCGTCCTGCAAATAATGCGCGCGTTACAATTCATACGGCAAGACCTGGTATTGTTATTGGCAAAAAAGGCGAAGATATTGAACGTTTAAAGAAAACCGTATCAAAAATGATGGGTGTTCCAACTAACGTAAATGTTGCAGAAATCAGAAAACCTGAATTAGATGCAGATTTAATAGCTCAAGGTATTGCATCTCAGCTAGAAAGGCGTATTATGTTCCGTCGCGCCATGAAGCGTGCAGTAAGTAGTGCAATGAGGCTTGGAGCTCTTGGAATTCGAGTTGCAGTCGCAGGTAGATTGAACGGTGCAGAAATTGCACGAACTGAATGGTATAGAGAAGGACGCGTGCCTTTACATACTTTCAGAGCGAATATTGACTATGCAATGGGTAAAGCTTATACAACTTATGGTGTTTTAGGTATCAAAGTATGGGTTTATAAAGGTGATGTTTTTGACTTACATGCTTCACAAGAACAAAAGAAACAACAAGGTAAGAAACGGAGATAACAATGCTGCAACCAAAAAGAACAAAATTTAGAAAGCAGCAAAAAGGTCGTAATCGCGGTCTTGCGCATGCAGGTAATAAAGTAAGCTTTGGCGAATTTGGTCTAAAAGCTACTGGTAGAGGTTTTATGACGGCTAGACAAATTGAAGCTGGTCGTAGAGCAATTACTCGTCACGTTCGTCGTGGCGGTAAATTATGGATAAGAGTATTTCCAGACAAGCCAATAACAGCAAAGCCTGTTGAGGTTCGTATGGGTAAAGGTAAAGGTAATGTTGAATATTGGGCTGCGGTTATTAAGCCGGGTCGAGTGATATACGAAATTCAGGGTGTTGCAGAAGATGTGGCTCAGGCGGCATTTGCAAAAGCGTCTGCTAAGTTCCCGTTTAGTACAACATTTGTTAAAAGAACGGTGATGTAGATGAATGCAAAAGAAATGAAAAGTAAAAAGCCAGCAGAATTAAAAGAGACATTAACAGAATTGTTAAAGACTCAGTTTGATTTAAGAATGGCAAGAGGAAATGGTCAACTTACTAAAACAAATGTTTTAAGAGAAGTTAGGCGAAATATTGCTAGAGCTCAGACAATAATCAAGCAGAATGAGCTTGAATTGAAAAACGCAGGTAACAAATAATGACTACTGAAAACAAAATATTGCGAACAAAGCAAGGTGTTGTCGTTAGTGACAAAATGGATAAGACTGTTACTGTCTTAATTGAACGCAAAGAAAAGCATCCTATTTACGGGAAGTACATCAAACGTTCAAGTAAAATTCATGCACATGATGAAGAGAATGGTTTTAAAATGGGTGATAAAGTAAAAATTACTGAAACTCGCCCGTACTCAAAAACTAAATCATGGAAAGTTGTTGGCTTAGTCAACGCGGCACAATAAGTGCTTAGGCATTAAATTTAAGAGGTATAAACCATGATTCAAATGCAAACTAGATTAAGCGCAGCTGACAACAGCGGTGCTAAAGAAGTAATGTGTATCAAAGTACTAGGTGGATCTAAAAGAAGATATGCTGGTATTGGTGACATTATTAAAGTAACTGTTAAACACGCCATTCCACGCGGAAAAGTAAAGAAGGGTGAAGTTTATAATGCGGTTGTTGTAAGAACACGTAAAGGTGTTAGACGTCCTGATGGATCTTTGATTCGTTTTGATGGCAATGCAGTTGTTATGTTAAACAGTAAATTAGAGCCAATTGGTACACGTATTTTTGGCCCTGTAACCCGAGAACTTCGTTCAGAAAAGTTTATGAAAATTATTTCATTAGCTCCTGAAGTATTATAAGAGTAAGAACATGAAACGAATAAAAAAAGGTGATGAAGTAATAGTGATTGCGGGACGTTCAAAAGGGACTCGTGGCTCAGTATTATCTGTGTTAAAAGATGGTAGATTGCTAGTTGATAACGTTAATATGATTAAAAAGCATGTAAAAGTTGATCCCAACAATCCAGAAAAGCCAAGTGGAATTATTTCTAAAGAAGCGCCAATTCAAATTTCAAATGTAATGCTATTTAATAGCGCTACTGGAAAAGGCGACAAAGTTAGTTTTAAAACTCTTGATGAAGGCAAAAAAATTAGAGTGTTTCGTTCAAGTGGCGAAGCGGTAGACGCATAAGTAGAGTGATATTATGACTAGATTAGAAACATATTATAAAGAAACTGTAATTCCATTAATGATGAAAGAATTCGGTTACAAGAATGTTATGGAAGTACCAAAACTTATTAAGATTGGCTTAAACATGGGAGTTGGTGAAGCTGTTGGCAATAAAAAAATCATGGTTAATGCCACTGGCGATATGGAAAAAATTGCTGGGCAAAAAGCATTGGTAACCTTTGCAAAAAAATCAGTAGCAGGATTTAAAATTCGTGATGGATGGCCAATAGGTTGTAAGGTTACTTTAAGACGTAATAAAATGTATGAATTTTTTGATAGATTGGTCAACATTTCAATCCCAAGAATACGCGATTTCCGTGGATTGAATGTAAAGTCATTTGATGGACGCGGCAATTATTCAATGGGTATTAAAGAGCAGATTATTTTTCCTGAAATTGAATACGATAAAATCGATACAATTCGTGGTATGGATATTACTTTTGTTACTACAGCAAAAAGTGATAAAGAAGCAAAAGCATTATTGGCTGCTTTTAGTTTTCCTTTTAAGAATAAATAGAGAAGAGTTATGGCTAAAGAATCAATGATTCAAAGAGATTTGAAAAGAACAAAAATTGTAGCAAAATACGCTAAAAAAAGAGCAGAAATAAAAGCAATTATTACTAACCCAGAAACTTCATTTGAAGACATGATGGATGCTTATGTAAAGCTACAAAAATTGCCAAGAAATTCTTCTCCTTCGAGACAAAGAAATAGATGTAAGCTTTCAGGTAGACCTCGTGGTTATTACCGTAAGTTTGGTTTAAGTAAAACACAATTCAGAGAAGCTGCAATGCGTGGCGATATCCCTGGCTTGAAAAAAGCGAGCTGGTAAGCTGCTAATAGATTAGGAAAAAGATTATGAGTATGACAGATCCAATTGCAGATATGCTAACACGCATAAGAAATGCACAAATGGTAGCTAAGAAATCAGTGATGATTCCGGCTTCTAAAATTAAGAAGAGCCTATGTTCAGTATTGCAAAAAGAAGGGTATATCCAATCTTTTGCTTTAGTTGATGGTAAAGACAGTTCAACTGGGCATCCACAAATACAAGTTAACCTGAAATACTATCAAGGTAAACCTGTAATTGAATACATAAATCGTGCATCGAAGCCTGGTTTAAGATTGTATAAAGGTAAAAGTGAATTGCCAAAGATTGATGCGGGTTTCGGTACAGCAATTATTTCAACTTCAAAAGGTTTGTTGACAGATTTTGAAGCAAGAGAGGCTGGTATCGGTGGCGAAGTCATCTGTATAGTTAAATAGGAGAATAATATGTCTAGAATTGCAAAAAATCCAGTCACTATTGTCTCTGGTGTAAGTGTTGATATTAAAGGTCAAACAGTTACGATTAAAGGACCAAAAGGAACAGGTTCTATTATTTTAAATGATAATGTGGCGATTAAAGAAGAAGATGGTTCATTGTTGTTTAGTCCAACAAATGACGCATCAATGCCAATTACTGGCACTATGCGTTCTTTAGTTAATAATATTGTTATTGGTGTAACCCAAGGTTATACAAAGAAAATGTTATTAGTAGGCGTTGGTTACAGAGCAACTCTTAAAGGTAAGGATTTAAAGCTTGCTTTGGGCTTCTCACATGATGTTGTTTATAAAGCACCAGAAGGTATCACCTTTGATGTAGCTAAAAATCAAACAGAAATAGATGTATCAGGTATTGACAAACAGCAAGTTGGTCAAGTTTGTGCAGAGATAAGAGCGTATAGACCACCTGAGCCTTATAAAGGAAAAGGGGTTAAATATGCAGATGAAAGAGTATTTAGAAAAGAAGCTAAGAAAGCTTAATAACAATTAAATTTGAGTAAAAAAAATGAGTAATGTTAAAAATAAAGCAAGATTAAGAAGAGCAAAAACTACGCGTGCAAAAATTAGTACACTTGGTGTCCCTTCGTTATCAATTCACAGAACTGATAAAAATCTTTATGCTCAAATACTTTCTGGTGATAAAACACAAACATTGGCAAGTGCATCTTCATTAGAGAAGAAACTAATTAAATCTGGTGCTTCAGGTAAGAATATTGAAGCTGCTAAAATAATTGGTGAAGCAATTGCTAAACGTGCAAAAAAAGCAGGAATTGATAAAGTTGCATTTGATAGATCAGGTTTTCTTTACCACGGTAAAGTAAAAGCTTTAGCTGATGCAGCAAGAAAAGCAGGACTAGAAATTTAGTCTGGCGCGATTTGAGTCAAAACATAATATATAAATTAAAGATTAAGGTAAATAACAATGGCGAGCGTAGATAGAAGAAAAGATGAAGGCGATGGTCTATTAGAGCGTTTGGTAGCGGTAAACCGTGTATCAAAAGTTGTAAAAGGTGGTCGTGTATTTAGTTTCACAGCATTAACGGTAGTTGGTGATGGTAACGGTAAAATAGGATTTGGTTACGGTAAAGCAAAAGAAGTGCCAATAGCTATCCAAAAAGCAATGGATAAGGCACGTAACAATATCATTCGTGTTGATCTTAAAGAGGGAACTCTTTGGCATCCAATTAAAGCAAAACATTCAGGATCAAAAGTTTACATGCAACCTGCATCAGATGGTACTGGCGTAATTGCTGGTGGTGCGATGCGTGCAGTGTTTGATGTTGTTGGTGTGCATAATGTATTAGCAAAGTCTCAAGGATCAAACAATCCGCAAAATCTTGTTAGAGCAACAATTAATGGTCTTAAGAATATTACTTCTCCAGATTCAGTTGCGGCAAGGCGTGGTAAAACAATTGAAGAGGTGATGAAGAATCATGGCTAAAATTAATACAGTTAAAGTTACCTTAACAAAAAGTCCAATTGGCGCTTTAAAAAATCATAAAGCATGTGTAAAAGGTCTTGGCCTTCGCAGAATGCACCAAACTGTTGAAGTCATTGATACTCCGCAGAATCGAGGTATGATAAACAAAGCTAGTCACTTATTAACAGTTGATGAAACTAAATAAAGGCGGATATTACAATGCAATTAAATACAATAAAGCCCGCTGCTGGTAGTAAAAAAGCAGCAAAACGTGTTGGACGAGGAATTGGTTCAGGTTCAGGAAAGACCTGTGGTCGTGGACATAAAGGTCAAAAGTCACGTTCAGGTGGTTGGCATAAAGTTGGTTTTGAAGGTGGTCAAATGCCACTTCAAAAGCGTTTACCTAAGTTTGGTTTTGCTTCAAGAATGGCAAAATACAGTGATGAAATTTGTCTTTATCATCTAGAGTCTTTAAAAGCAGATACTGTAGATTTAGCAGTGTTGGTTGAAAAGGGTCTAGTAAGACGTTTTGTCACCAAGGTGAAAGTCATTAATACAGGAACTATTTCTAAAGCAGTTAAAGTTGTTGGACTAAAAGTCACTAAGGGCGCTAAAGAAGCGATTGAAAAAGCCGGTGGATCAGTAGAGTAATAGAAAATTATGTCAGCATCACAAGCACAAGTACAAAAAATGTTAGGTAACAAGAATAACCTTTCTGAATTAAAATCAAGAATATGGTTTGTAGTCATATCTTTAGTTATATTTAGATTGGGCTCTTATATTCCTGTACCTGGAGTAAACCCAAGAGTTTTGGCTGATTTGCTTGAAACTCAAGGTGGTGGAATGATTGAAATGTTTAACATGTTCTCTGGAGGAGCATTGGGACGTTTTTCATTGTTTGCACTTGGTGTGATGCCATATATTACTGCATCAATTATTACGCAGATTTTGGGTCATTCTATTCCGAAGCTTAAAGAACTAAAGAAAGAAGGTGAGTCAGGACGTAAAAAAATCAATCAATACACGCGTTACTTTACGGTGGTTCTTGCAGCTTTCCAAGCTTACGGGATTTCCTATTCATTACAACAAATGGGTGGTAGTAATGGCTTAGAAGTTGTGCCTAATCCTGGTTTTGGGTTTTTATTCCCTGCAACTATATCACTTACTGGTGGCACATTGTTTTTAATGTGGTTAGGCGAGCAAATTACAGAACGTGGGATTGGTAACGGTATTTCATTAATTATTTTTGCTGGTATTGTTGTTGGTTTACCTTCCGCAATTGGGTCAACATTTACCATGGTGTCAACTGGAAGCCTTAATGCATTAGAAGCATTGTTCTTCTTAGTCTTAGCATTAGGAGTAACCTATTTTGTGGTCTTTGTTGAAAGAGCTCAACGACGCATTACAATGCAATATGCACAAAGACGTGGAAGAATGGCAACGAATGCTCAGAGTTCATACTTGCCATTAAAAGTCAATATGGCTGGTGTAATACCAGTGATTTTTGCTTCAAGTCTGGTGTTGTTCCCTGGTGTTTTAGCTAACTTCCTTGGACAGAAAGATGGTTGGGGTTGGTTGTTGGATTTATCTCAATGGTTATCACCTGGTAATGTTTTGTACATGATATTTTTTGGAGCTTTGATTGTTTGGTTTGCATTTTTCTACACGGCTTTAACATTTGATCCAAATGAAATGGCTGATAACTTAAAAAGATCAAGTGCTGTTATACCAGGAATTAGACCGGGTCGACATACAGCAGATTACATTGATAGTGTAACAACTAAAATAACATTTTGGGGAGCTTTATACCTATTAGGTGTAAGCTTGTTGCCTCAATTTGTAATGAATATATGGTCAGTGCCATTTGCACTGGGCGGGACCTCATTGTTAATTGTCGTTGTCGTTGCTATGGACTTCATGGCGCAGTTACAAACACACTTAATGTCAGGTCAATATGAAGGCTTAATGAAAAAGTCAAACTTAAAGAATTACGGTAAATCTGGAGTTCAAAAGAAATAATTAAATTTATTATTTTGAATAAAAATTAAGCAAGTATTCATATACCTGCTAATTGCAGTAAACAACTCTAAACAACGTGCGTAATGCGTTATATACAGATTTAGAGTACATAAAATCTTCTGATAACTATACAATTAATAGATTGTCTGGATTTATGAAAAATTTGCAATAAAAGACTGCAGCATGCTTGCTGTGTGTCTTTTTTTGCACTATAATGCATCGCTTTTTTATGAATACTTGGTAATATAGGTTCATAAATAAAGAGATAATATATTTAAAACAAGTTTATTAGGAGAGTTAAATGGCGCGTATAGCAGGTGTCAATATACCAGTATACAAACATGCGTGGATCGGCCTAACCAGTATATTTGGTATAGGAAGAACTAGAGCATATCAGATTTGCGATAATGCAGGTGTTAATCCAACAACAAAAGTAAGAGAACTAGACGAAGCTTCTTTAGAAAAAATTCGTAATGAAGTTGCAAAATTTAATGTTGAGGGTGACCTTAGGCGTGATGTTGCAATGGATATTAAACGATTGATGGATCTGGGTTGTTACCGTGGTATCCGACACAGACGTGGTTTACCATTGCGTGGTCAGAAGACCAAAAACAATGCACGTACAAGAAAAGGTCCTAAAAGACCTATCAAGCGTTAATTTAACATATAGAATTTAAAGAGAAAAGTTATGGCTAGACCACAAAAAACTAAAAAGAAGAATAAAAGAACAGTTGTCGATGGAATCGCACATGTTCATGCTTCATTTAATAATACTATTGTAACTCTTACTGATAGACAAGGTAATACTCTTGCTTGGGCAACCGCTGGTGGCGCAGGATTTAGAGGTTCACGTAAAAGTACTCCATTTGCTGCACAGGTTGCTGCAACTAATGCTGGTAAAATTGCTCAAGATTTTGGATTAAAAAATCTTGAAGTGCAAATTAAAGGGCCAGGACCTGGTAGAGAGTCGTCTGTACGAGCTTTACATGGTTTAGGGTATAGAATTACTAATATTATAGATGTGACGCCGATACCTCATAACGGTTGTCGTCCTTCTAAGAAAAGAAGAGTGTAAGGAGAATAATATGGCTAGATATATTGGACCAACTTGCAAATTAGCAAGAAGAGAAGGTACTGATTTAATGTTGAAATCTCCAGCACGCGCTGTTGAGACTAAATGCAAATTAGATCAAGTTCCAGGTCAGCATGGTGCAACTATGCGTCGTGGAAAACCTACTGATTATGCATCGCAGTTGCGTGAAAAACAAAAAGTTAGACGTATCTACGGTGTTTTAGAAAAACAATTTAGAAATTACTATAAAAAAGCAGCTAAACAAAAAGGCGCAACAGGTGAAAATTTACTTTTGTTACTTGAGTCAAGATTAGATAATGTTGTTTATAGAATGGGTTATGCTGTCACAAGAAGTGAAGCACGCCAATTAGTTTCTCACAAAGCAATTGAAGTTAATGGAAGCACGTGTAATATTCCTTCTTACCAAATTAAAGAAGGTGATGTTGTTTCTATTCGTGAAAAAGCTCAAAAACAATTGAGAATCAAAGAAGCACTCAATTTATGGCAAGAAATGAATTTAACAGCTGACTGGGTTTCTGTAGATTCTAAAAAAATGACTGGTACATTCAAAAATTCTCCTACAAGAGATGATTTGCCAGCAGAAATCAATGAAAACCTAATTGTGGAATTATATTCTAAATAACTAGCGAGGGTATTGCTTATGTCTGAGATATTGGCAAAGTTACTGAGACCTAAAGTTGTCGCAGTAAAAGAAGAAACAAAAAATAAAGCTGTCGTAGTCATAGAGCCTTTGGAAAGGGGATTTGGACATACGCTTGGAAATACATTTAGAAGAATATTACTGTCTTCAATTCCTGGATATGCTATTACAGATGTGCAAATTGATGGTGTGGCTCACGAATTTTCAGCTATTAACAATGTCAAAGAAGATGTTGTTGAAATCATGTTGAATCTAAAGGGAGTTGCATTTTCGGTCTCTGGACGAGAAGATGAAACTGAATTTAATGTTTCTTTATCTAAAAGTTCAGCAGGTCCAGTTACAGCTGGTGACTTGCAATTAACTGATGGTATGAGTGTTGCTAATCCTGATCATGTTATCTGTAATATTGCAGGTAAAGGATCTATTAACATGAATTTAGTTGTAAAAGAAGGTATCGGATATGAGCCTGCAATAAAAACTAAAAATGATGATGAATCACGTTCTATCGGATCTTTAGTGCTAGATGCTAGTTATAGTCCAATTAGACGTGTGTCTTATGAAGTTGAGAATGCTCGTGTTGAACAAAGAACTAATTTAGATAAATTGATTTTAAGTATCGATACTGATGGTTCGATTACAGCTGAAAAAGCAATTCAATTGGCTGCAAGGATTCTTATTGAACAAATGGCAGTATTTGTTGATTTTGAAATGTCTGCACCAGTGGAAGAAGTTTCAGAAGAAGAGAAACTTAATCCTATCTTGCTTAAACCGATTGATGAACTTGAACTCACAGTTCGTTCAGCAAATTGTTTAAAAGCAGAAAATATACAATATATTGGTGATTTAATCCAAAGAACGGAAGTTGATTTATTGAAAACTCCAAACTTAGGCAAAAAATCATTGAATGAAATAAAAGCAGTGCTCGCAGAAATGGGTTTGAATTTTGGTGTCCGTATTGATAATTGGCCTCCAGCATCCATTCGTACAGTTGAGCGTTTACTCGGATAATAGGTGATATAAAATGCGTCATAGAAAATCAGGTCGTCAACTTAATAGAAACAGTTCACATCGTAAAGCGATGTTTAAAAACATGGCTGCTTCATTATTTGAACACGAATTAATAAAAACAACTTTACCCAAAGCAAAAGAATTACGCATGGTTGCAGAACCTTTAATTACTATTGCTAAAAACGACAGTGTTGCTAATAGAAGGTTGGCAGCATCTAGACTGCCTAATCACAGTAGAGTCGTTGTTAAGAAACTTTTTGAAACATTAGGAACAAGATACCAAGATCGTCCAGGTGGTTATCTTAGAATTCTTAAGTGTGGTTACCGTGCGGGTGATAACGCACCAATGGCTTACGTAGAATTGGTAGATCGTCCTCGCCCAAGCGACACTCAAGAAGATTAAGTTAAAAAAAATACTAAAAAGCCCGGTTTAACCGGGTTTTTTTTGGAGAAAAAATTATGCAAGTAAAATCATTAAGACTCTACAGTTTTATTCCTTTTATAACAACGGTATTATTGTTGGCATACGCCTATTATGAAGAGTATGTTGAGTACTTAGACCCGTGTCCATTATGTATGGTTCAAAGACTTGTTTTTGCTATAATTGGTATTTTATTTTTACTAACTTTAGTAAAACCACCGCAATTTGTTTTCAGGAAAGTTGTAGCTGTTATAATCGCCGTTGTATCTCTTATGGGAGCGGCTGTATCAGCCCGCCATATATGGATACAAAATCTTCCACCAGATGAAGTTCCTGCGTGTGGCCCTGGATTGTTTTATATGCTTGATACTTTACCATTTGGTTCAGTGTTACAAGAAGTATTACATGGATCTGGAGAATGTGCAGAAGTTAGTTGGAGATTTTTAGGTCTTACAATGCCAATGTGGACATTAGTTTGTTTTGCTGGTTTTGTAATTTACACCATAATATGGTCAACATTGACAAAAAAATAACAAAAACATGAATAATTGGTCTCCACAAAGCTGGACTACAAAAGAAATTAGACAGCAAGCCATCTATAAGGATGAAAACGCTTTAAATAAAGCATTGAATAAACTTTCAAATATGCCACCATTGGTGACCTCTTGGGAGATATATAAGTTAAAACAGAAATTGGCTGAGGTTCAGCTAGGTAAAAGATTTCTGATACAAGGTGGGGATTGTGCAGAATCTTTTGATGATTGTAACTCGCCAGTAATTTCTAACAGAATAAAGGTTCTATTGCAAATGAGCCTTGTGCTTATTCACGGCTTAAATAAGCCAATTGTGAGGATTGGTCGATTTGCAGGGCAATATGCCAAGCCACGCTCGTCCAATGAAGAAACTAAGGATGGTGTTACGCTGCCTTCCTATCGTGGAGACATAGTCAATAAAATTGGTTTCACCGCAAAAGATAGAGAACCAGATCCGGCAAGAATGCTTGTAGGTCATGCTTCCTCAGCCATGACTCTTAATTTTGTCAGGGCACTTATTGATGGAGGGTTTGCTGATATTAGACATCCTGAATACTGGAATCTCGCTTGGATAGAACATTCGGGACAGTCTACAGAATATCAGGAAATGATGAAGCAAATCAGTGAGTCAATTGGATTTGCTGAGATATTAGCTGGGCGAAGACTAGGGAATTTATCCAGAGTTGATTTTTATTCATCTCATGAAGCTTTACATTTACATTATGAACAAGCACTAACAAGAGAAGTTCCGAGACAAGAAGGCTATTTTAATCTCGGTACTCACTTTCCTTGGATTGGTTTAAGGACTAATCAGTTAGACAGTGCTCATGTTGAATTATTGAGAGGTATTAATAATCCGATTGGGATAAAAATTGGTGCAGAAACATCAAAAGAGCATTTGATTGGTTTATGTAAAACATTAAACCCAACAAATGAAGCAGGTAAAATTACTTTAATTCACCGCTTTGGCGCAAAAAATATTGAATCGAGTTTGCCTAAAATGATTAAAACACTTCAAGACGAGGAAATTGGAGTTGTTTGGTGTTGTGATCCTATGCATGGGAATACTGAGTCAACATCAAATGGCTACAAGACACGAAAATTTCAAAATATTCGTTCTGAAGTTGAGTTAGCAATGGATGTCCATAAGTCTGAAAACTCTATATTAGGCGGCGTTCACCTTGAATTGACAGGTGAAAATGTAACCGAATGTTTAGGTGGTGCTCGAGAATTATGTGAGAAGGATTTAGAGCGAGCTTATAAAACACAGGTTGATCCACGATTAAATTATGAACAGTCGCTCGAGATGGCGATGGCAATTGTCAGTAAAAATAACAGTTAAAGTAATTATGGGGCTTTTAAATGAGTAATATTTGCGTACATTCAGAGATAGGTAAATTAAATACAGTTATCATTCATCAGCCTGGTAGTGAAATGGAAAATATGACTCCTGCTACTGCTCAAGAAGTTCTTTATGATGATATTTTAACACTCGATTTAGCATTAAATGAACACCGTCAATTAACTGGAGTACTAAGAAAGGTCGCAAAAGTACTTGAGTTCTCTGACCTTCTTTGTGATGTGCTAAAAGATGATAAGGTTAAGTTGCAATTACTTAAAGGTGTTTGTAACTTATATGGTCATCCTGAGTTGATTGATGATTTATTTGAATTGCAGGCACGGGAGTTATCTGATCAGTTTTTTACAGGTACCTTGCTTGAAAAAAACACGCTAGAACGGTTTATCAGTTCATCAAGACACGCAATTCCACCGTTGCCCAATGCATTTTTCACGCGTGATGCGGTGATGTGCGTTTATGAAAATATAATTATTGGTTCTATGGCTCATAAAGTTAGGTTAACTGAAGCTTTATTATTGAAATATATTTTTAGCTATCACCCATCACTGGGTGTAAATAACTTTTATCACGATGGAACACGTAAACAGCACGATGAAGTTACTGTCGAAGGCGGTGATATTCTTGTCATTAAAGAAGATTTATTGATTATTGGGTTTAGTGAGAGAACATCTGCTAGAGCAATTGATAGATTAGCACAAGAAATGTCGCGAGATAAAGAAAAGCTGGATATTCTTGTGGTGAATTTGCCTAAAATACGTGCAACAATTCACTTGGATATGATTTTTACTATGTTAGATGTGGATAAATTTATGGTTTTTCCGCCTTTGATTACGGGTACTGATAAATGTAAAAGTTTTCACATGCATTGCAGTAACGGTTCGATTCAAAAAATCACCGAATTTTCAGGTTTACCAAAAGCAATGCGTTCTTTAGGAATAGAGGCGGAATTTATTAACTGTGGTGGCAACCATCCTTTTGCACAAGAGCGTGAACAATGGACAAGTGGAGCCAATTTCTTTACTTTTGCCCCAGGTCAAATTATTGGTTATGAACATAATAAAGCCACACTTGAAGCCTTAAATAATTCAGGGTTTGAAATTATCAAAGCCAGTGATATTATTACTGATAAGGAAATTATTCAGCCAGGAAAACTAATTGCGGTATCCATGCAAGGAGCGGAGTTAAGTCGAGGCGGCGGCGGTTGTCGATGTATGACCATGCCAATTCATCGAGATAAAGTGAATTGGTAGAACAAACAAATTGAGGAAAGTCTCGTTGAGATACAAGTTGTAATTTGTTATAATGTTATTAATGATGAAGCTCTGAAAAATAGAAAATAATATGAATATACTATTGAGTTTTGGTTTTATCTCGTAGTTACGTGCTTAAAGGTAATCTTAGTTATCTCTATTTGTCAGAGTTTCCATAAGCATAATAGCGTTTTTACTAACACAAGAGACCTTTGCGATTTCCAACATATTTCATAAATTGTACAGAGGTCTCCATAATTAATATGGAGAAAAAAATGACAATAAATATAGCAATAAATGGTTATGGTCGAATCGGTAGAAATATTGTTCGAGCCTTATATGAAGCAAATACTCAAAATGAATTTAAAATCGTTGCAATCAATGATTTGGCTGATTTAAAAACATCAGTACATCTAACTAAATTCGATACCGTTCATGGACGCTTTAATGCAGATGTAGAAATGGTTGAAGGTGGGTTGACTATCAATGGTGACTCAATTAAACACTTTTCGATACGCAATCCAGAAGAGTTACCGTGGGAAGAATTAAATATCGATGTGGTTATGGAGTGTACTGGAATATTTCGTAGCAAAGAAACAGCAGGTAAACACATCAAGGCTGGAGCAAAGAAAGTCATTATTTCAGCACCTGGTAGCGGGGAAATGGATGCAACAGTTGTTTATGGAGTAAATGATGATGTATTAACACCTGATTGTCAGATTATTTCAAATGCATCATGTACAACAAACTGTTTAGCACCATTAGTTAAGCCACTTAATGATTCTATAGGCATTGAACATGGTTTAATGACAACAATCCATGCCTATACTAATGATCAGGTTTTATCTGATACACCTCACAAAGATTTGCGTCGAGCACGTTCAGCAACAATGAGTCAAATTCCAACAAGTACAGGCGCTGCAAAAGCTGTTGGCTTGGTTTTGCCAGAGTTAAATGGCAAGCTTGATGGCTATGCTATGCGGGTACCAACGATAAATGTATCTGTTGTGGACTTGGTCTTTCAAGCCTCACGACCAACCACCATCGAAGAGGTCAATGCCATAATGAAAGAGGCATCATTAGGTATGAAAGATGTGCTTGGCTATAATGATGAGCCACTGGTTTCAATTGATTTTAATCACAATGCAAAATCTTCAACCTTTGATGCAGGGCTAACCAATGTTACTAGTGGAACATTAGTTAAAGTGGTATCGTGGTACGACAATGAATGGGCTTTTTCCAACAGAATGCTAGATACTGCAAAGGCACTAATGAATTGTTAAAATCTAAGCTGTGACTTGGATAAAAAGTAGGTGAGTAAAAGCTTGCCTATTTTTATTCATTTATAAAGCCTTGTTGCATGTTAAATGTGACAACTGTACACTTCTGCATCAAATAACAACAAGAAACATCTATGGCAATACTCTCATTAATAAACGTATCATTGGATTTTGGTGCAGAACCTCTTTTGGATGAAATTAATTTCTCTATTAATAAAGGACAAAAAATTTGTTTGATTGGAAGAAATGGTGAAGGAAAATCATCTCTGATGAAACTTCTAACAGGGGATATTCCTTTAGAACACGGTGAAATCCGTCGTCATGGTTCGGCAAAAGTTGGAATGATGGAACAAAATGTACCAATTAATAAAAATAATGATGATATATACACATTAGTTGCCAAGGCATTAGGTAGTGCTGGAGATGACATCATTGCTTACCACCATGCACTCAACAATGACCTCGATACAATTGATAGTATTGGTGAAAGAATCACTGAAAGAGATTCTTGGATGCAATTAAATACAATAGAAACGGTAATTTCTCAATTAAATTTAGATAAAGACCAAACATTTAATGACCTTTCTGGTGGAGTAAAAAGACGTGTAGTCTTGGCTAGAGCATTGGTACAAGAACCAGATTTGTTACTTCTAGATGAGCCAACCAATCATCTGGATATTGAAACAATCATCTGGTTGGAAAAATTTGTAAAAAGTTTAAATATTGCCGTTTTATTTATTACCCATGATAGAGCGTTTCTTAAAAATATTGCAACAGGCATACTAGAGCTTGATAGAGGTAAAATACATTATTATGACTGTGATTATGATACTTATCTCGTTAGGAAAGAAGCCAGGTTAGATGCCGAAGATAGAGAGAATAAGCTCTTTGATAAAAATCTTGCCAAAGAAGAGGTGTGGATAAGGCAAGGTATTAAAGCAAGGCGAACGCGCAATGAAGGGCGCGTTAGAGAGCTAAAAAAATTACGCATTGTTCGTTCTCAAAGGCGAGTTCAAAGTGAATCGGCACAAGTACAAATTAATATTGCAGAAAAATCAGGCAAAAAAGTCATCACAGCTGAAAATATAAGTTTTGGTTGGGGTGAGGGTAATGATAAAAAAGTATTATTTGAAAAGTTTTCAGCCAAGATTAGGCGTGGCGATAAAATTGGTATAATTGGTAAAAATGGAGTGGGTAAAACAACCTTAGTCAATATATTGCTTGGAGAATTGCAGCCATTAACAGGGACTATTAAGCATGGTGTTGGTCTCGAAATAGCCTATTTCGACCAATTGAAAGGCAATTTAAACTTAGAAGATACCGTTGCTAATAATCTCAATCAAGGAACAGATGAAATTGTCATTAATGGCAACCCAACTCATGTGATTAGTTACCTGCAAAAGTTTTTATTTAGACCTGATAAAATACGAGCACCTGCAAAAGTGTTGTCAGGCGGCGAACGCTCGCGTTTGTTGCTTGCCCGATTGTTTGCTCGCCCTGCTAATGTTTTGGTGCTTGATGAACCAACAAATGATTTGGATATGGAAACATTGGATTTATTGCAGGAGCAATTATATGAGTTTCCAGGAACAGTACTGCTTATTAGCCATGATAGAGATTTTATTGATAAAGTTGCAACCCAAACTTATGTATTTGAGGATAATGCGCATATACAAGAGTACGTTGGAGGTTATCAAGATTATCTGATTCAAAGGCCTGAGGAAATAAAAGAAACAAAAGCAAAAACTAAGGTGGTTGAAACAAATACAGTAAGCGGTAAAAAATCTGAGGTCAAAAAGCTCACCTTTAAAGAACAGTATGAGTTAGATAATTTACCAAAAGAAATTGATAAGCTAGAAAAACAACTAGAAGAGCTTAATACACAAATGGCTCAAGAAGACTTCTATCAAAAAGATGCTCACACAATAAAGCAAGTGACGCAAAGGCAACAAAAACTCAATCAAGAGTTAGAGCTAAAGTTTGAAAGATGGGATGAGCTAGATAAATAAAGTCCATAAAAAAAGGTGAGTTTTAAAGCTCACCTTTTTTATTATAAGTAGAAATATACTTAAACTTATTTTACAAAACGTCTACCAAAGAAACCTAAAGTCAATACCATTAAGGCAAGACCCAACCATGTTAAACTTGGTACTGGTGTAGGTGGAGCTAAAGCTGCGTTAGAAGCATTAACTACCATTACAATCTGAGCATCGGGGAATCCAATAACTGCTGTATCTGTAGGTTCAGTAATTGCACAAGCAGCAGCAGCAATGAATGTAGGCGCAATTTGACCAGTGGCATTAGACCCATAAAAAAAAGAATGTCCAGCAACTTGACCATCTGGAGTAAACAATTCTACAACCAAGTCATCTGTAGCGCCGTTTATTGTGCCAGTAACAATGAAGTTTTGAACTACAGCAGCAACATCAGCAACATTTGTGTTTAACGTACCAATATTAGTTAAGTTCGCAAACAAGAAAGCATCTGCATTAGCAATTGAGTACAGATTAACGGTTACAGGTTGAGTTCCACCATTTCCTGTAGCTGATTCAATGCCTATATCAACGCTGTCTATGTTGATTGAACCTGTTACACCATGATCTCCATCTAAGTCAAAACGTCTCATGTATGAGTTGTCAGCATGAAGTCCACCAGCACCGCATTGGACTGAGTTGGCTGGGGTTATTGTGGCAGGGTCTATATTTTGAGTGTAACTACTAGCTAGTGGTGAAAACCCAGTATTTACAGAGCTTAAACCAAGTGAATCAGAATTTATGCTGAAGCTGGCAGAAAAAGATAAGGTGCTCGTTAATAATATACTTGCTAGAAGTGCTATTTTTTTATTCATTTTATTTCCCATTTTTTAAGTTGTTAATTAAGTTTGACAAGATTATACCTATATTAACAATTATTTAACAAATAAAATGTAACTTTTTTATAAATAACCTATAAAATATGCTTTAACTTCATTTGAAAACAGACTTACTTAGGAACTATTAATAATTGTGCATTTAACTCAAGCATCCTTAAAAAACCGTGTAGCGGTAGCAGTAGCGGTTTTGCTGATTGCCATTTTTGGTTATATCAGTTTAACAAAGCTACCTATTCAACTAGCTCCCAATGTTGAACGTCCTGCTATTGGTGTTACAACAGCTTGGCGTGGGGCGGCACCACAAGAAGTTGAATCAGAAATCTTAGAACCACAAGAAAAAGTCTTTCAAGGTTTGCCTGGCTTAACACAAATGGCATCTAGTGCTGATGCAGGGTCTGGCAGTATTACCTTGGAATTTGTTGCTGATATGGATATGCAACGGGCACTAGTTGAAGTTATTAATCGCTTGAACCAAGTTCCTGCTTATCCAGTTGATGCAACAGAACCAACAGTCAACTTAGGAGCCAAGCGTTTTGGAGGTAATCCAATTGCGTGGTTTTCTTTCACACCATTAAAAGACAACAAAAAAGACATTGCCACCTATCAAGATTTTATCGCGGATAATGTAGTTCCAAAAGTTGAACAAATAAATGGAGTTACTGCGGTTAATGCCTTTGGCGGCCGTCCCTATGAATTGCGAATTACCTTTGATCCATTTAAAGCGGCGACTTTAGGGGTGGATTTAACCAGTTTTTCAAACCTTGACGGTGCTTTTCGAAATGTTTCTGCGGGAACTAAAGATGTGGGTAAACGTAAATACACTATTCGATATGAGGGTAAATATAAACCAGGCAATTTAGCCAATATGATATTGCAATGGCGTGATGGCAAGCCTATTTATTTGCGTGATGTGGCAGAAATCAAGATGCAAATGATGGATGTTATGGGTTCAATTACACAAAATGGATCAGCTGCTTTGGTGATGAATGTTATCCCAGAATCGGGTGTTAATGTGCTTGAAGTAATGGAAAAACTCAAAGTCACAGTTGCCGAACTCAAAGAGGGCATTCTCAAAGACAATGGTTTACAGATAGAACAATTATACGATGAAACAACTTATACCAAATCCTCAATAAGTATGGTGCAAAACAATCTACTTTTGGGCATGTTTTTGGCGATTGCTGTTTTGTGGTTTTTTCTCAAGCGTGTAATTCCAGCTTTGATTGTTGCTTTGGCTATTCCAATTTGTTTATTGGCATCTTTTATTGCCATGGAGATTTTAGGACGTTCACTCAATATTATTTCACTAGCTGGTCTTGCCTTTGCCACGGGTATGGTGCTTGATGCGGCAATAGTTGTACTAGAGAATATCATTCGTCAACGAGAAAAAGGCTTAAAAGCCACAGCCGCTTCCTTAATTGGTACAACTCAAGTATGGGCGGCATTGCTTGCCTCTACTGCCACAACAGTGGCAATCTTTTTGCCGATAATCTTTTTAAAAGATGAATCAGGTCAATTATTTGCCGATTTAGCCGTAACGATTTCAGTCTCAATAATCGTTTCCTTGATTGTTGCTGTGACCGTATTACCTGCGGCAGCTTCAAAATGGATAAAGGATGATAAGTTTGATGATGCCCATTACCATTGGTGGGAAGGCGTTGCTGATTTTATCTCAAAAATAACCAACTCGCGTTCTAAACAAATCACATGGATTTTAGTATTGACCTTAATTCCAATGATTATTGCTTATAGTATTATTCCTCCAGCTGATTATTTGCCATCAGGAAAGCGTAACCAGAGCTTTGGCTTTTTGTTGCCGCAGCCGGGTTTGTCGGTAGCTTCTGCACGTGAAGATTTAGTCAATGTTATTAAAGAACGTATGCAACCTTATGTTGATGGTACAAAACAGCCTAAAGTTAAAAACTACTTTTTAGGATTGTTTGGACAAGGAGCTTTCTTAGGAGTGCGTGCGGAAAATACGGATGAGGTTGATCAATTATTAAAGATTGTTAATAGTCAAATCTTACAGAATTTACCTGATACCTTTGGTTTTGCTCGAAGAGCATCAATTTTTAGAGGTGTTGGTGGTGCGCGACAGATTAATGTCGATTTGCAAGGGGGCGATTATGAAAAATTGCTCAATGTCGGTAAAGCGGCATTTGGAAAAATAAGCCAACTTATCCCGAAGGCACAAATTAGACCATCACCTTCACTGGAATACGGACAGCCAGAACTGCAGTTAAAGCCTAATGACAGAGCATTGGCTGAAGCAGGGTGGACACGTTCACAATTATCGGGCATTGTTCGATCATTAGGTAATGGTAATTTTGTTGGTGAATATTTTAATGGTTCGCGCCGATACAATGTTATCCTGCGTAATGATAAGTGGTTAACACCTGAAGAATTTGCCAATGTTCCACTTTATACCGCCAGTGGAGAGATACTTGCCTTGGGTGATTTAGCAACAATCAAACGGACAGCTGGACCAAGCCAAATTCAACGCTTGGAGCGACTGCGTACATTGACCTTACAAGTGACGTTGCCTGATGATGTGGCTTTAGAGCAGGGCATGAATATTTTGCAGAAAGAACTCACACCAATGCTCAAAGAAATGATGCCTGAAAACAGCATGATAAATTACCGTGGGACAGCCGAATCTTTAACCATTGCACTCAAAAGCTTAACTCAATCCTTTTTATTAGCAATTGTTATCTTGTATTTGTTAATTTCAGCTATGTTTCAATCCTTTAAAGATTCTTTATTGGTTATTACAACTATTCCCATGGCAACTGTAGGTGGCGTAGCAGCTATACGAATTATGGATTTGGCTGTTGGACAACAAATGGATTTACTGACTATGATTGGCTTTATCATCTTACTTGGTTTGGTTGTGAATAATGCTATTTTACTAGTTGATAGAGCGCGCATGGCAATGAAGGATGGTATGGCAGTGGCCGATGCAGTAAAAAATGCCGTGTTATTACGAATTCGTCCTATCTTAATGAGTACATTGACCAGTATTTTTGGTATGTTACCCTTATTACTTATTCCCGGTTCTGGTACGGAATTGTACCGAGGATTGGCAGGCGTGATTGTTGGAGGCATGTTTTTATCCACTATTTTCACACTTATTTTATTACCGAGTCTTTTGAAACTCTTTTCAAAAGAACAAAACTTAATGGAAAAAATTGATGCATAGATTAGAAACTCATAATCGGGTAGTTGGCTTTAGTCAACACATCAATAAAAGCATTGCTTTTATTGGATGTTTTAAGTCGGTAAGCTTTATTTTGCTGCTGATGGTTTCACCGTTTTCAATAGCACAACAAGGCGGTCCATCGCCTGTCAAAGTGGCAACGGTAGAACTAATTAAGATGTCACCCGTTCGTAAAATACCCGCTACAGTACAAGCCAAAGTGGTTGCAACCATCAAAGCAGAGTCCAAAGGAGTGGTTAATACTCTTCTTGATGTTGGTAGTTTTGTCAAAAAAGGGGCGGTATTAGCAGAGTTAACCGACACACAATCAAAACTGCGTTCACAAGAACTGCAAGATGCGGTTAAAAGCAGCAAGGCACGTTACGAATTTTTAAAAGCTGAAAAATCTCGTTTGATGGATTTGGTTGCTAAAAATCTTATTTCTAAGACTGAACTAGAACAAAATCAGTCTGATTTTCTCTCGGCTCAAAGTGAACTGGCACAAAGTCAATCTCGTTTGAACCAATATAAAGATCAGGTCACCAAATTAACTGTTACTGCACCTTATGATGGTTATGTATTACAACAACTAACGCAAGTTGGCGCATTGTTAAATTTGGGTGATTCGATAGTTGAATTTATGCAGGCCGATAATTTAGATGTCACTGTATTTGTTCCGTTGAAGTACAAAGCTCAAATTAAAAACCAAGCCCAATGGAAAATCCAGACTTATGAAGGGCAACAATACGATGCAGTGATTAGTAAGTTTACACCCGCAGCGGTTGGTCAGTCGCATACCGTTGAAGTGCACTTAGACTTGACCAGTGTTAATCTTTGGTCAGGTGAACCCGTTGATGTTATTGTGCCAACACAAACTCCACGCGAAGTATTGGCAGTGCCTCGTGATGCGCTAGTGATTAGACGCAATGGCATTTATGTGTATACCGTGGTTGATGCAAAGGCTGTCAAAGTTGATGTGCAAACAGGTATGGCATCAGGTGATATGATAGAAGTTAAAGGAGGCTTGGAAGCAGGTCAAACGATTATTATTCGAGGTAATGAACGACTTAGGCCTGGCAGTGATGTCAATGTTATTAACTAATGCCAATAAACACCATTAGCATTATACAGCCAGAAAACTTTAGTTTTGATGCTTGTTTACAGTTTTTAGATCGTGGTTTTGATGAGTGCTTATATCGCGTAAATACCAATAATGTAAAAAGATTAATTCGATTGCAATCAGGATTGGCTCTTATAACAGTATCATCCAAAGAAAGAATGCTTGTTGTTGAAATTGAAAAAGAAAAAATAAGCCAAATTGATAAAGAAGAGGTGCAAGCCTATACCATTGACTGGTTTGATTTAAGCCGTGATTTAAAGCCATTTTACCAGCTACTCAACAAACACAAGCAAACTCAAAAATTTACTCAAGATTATTTTGGATTGCGTTTGATGGGTATTGTTGATTTGTACGAAGCCTTATGCTGGTGTGTTATCGGGCAACAAATTAACCTCACCTTCGCACATAAAATCAAAACACGTCTCGTGCATAAGTACGGTGACAAAACCACAAAGGACGGAATTGATTATTATTGTTTCCCAACACCGGAAACACTACAAGACATCCAAAGGCAAGAGCTGGTTGATATGCAGTTTTCTAAACAAAAAATTAATTACGTTATCAATATCTCCCAAGCTTTTTGTCAAAGAGAATTAGATAAAGATGAATTGTTATCTTTAAACAAAAATCAACAGATGGAAAAACTGACTGCTATCAAAGGTATTGGCCCATGGACTGCCAATTATGTATCGATGAAGTCGCTACGGGATATGACCTGTATCGCATACGGAGATACAGGCTTAAGTTCATCTCTACACACACACTTTGATACCGAAAAGAAACCCGATAAAGAAACTATTGATAAAATTTTCACACCCTTTGCAGGCTGGCAATCGTATCTTAATTTTTATTTATGGCGAAGTTTGTCTTGATTGAATTTTTATCCAAAAAAAGTACGCTAATTTTTTCTATCATTCTAACAATCATAATGTTTATTATTGTTTTTATTGTCAGCCCAATGATGGATGGTGGAGATGGCTTTAGGGGTTGTCAAACTGCAATTAAGTTTCGAAAAGGCTGAGGGAATAAAAATAGTCGAGAGCTGGGGTCAGTTAGGCGTAAGTAACTTCAATAAATGGATTTTTACGGATTATATTTATGCATTCGCTTATTCTTTACTATTTTCCAGTATTTTAGCTCGCCTAGTAAAAAAAAGAAAATTAATATTCCAACATTAAATACCTTGTACTATTACCATTTGTCGCAGGATTATTGGATATGACAGAAAATACCATGGAACTCTTCTTTATTAATAATCAAACAACATTTCCTGAACAAAAGCAGTTTTATCAAACAGTATTAAAAGACACCAATCCAACTCATTTCCTTTTGTTGTTTCATGACTCAGGTTTTATCGGGCATGGAAATCGTCTAAACAAGCTACTAAGACAGTAAAAGTTTTTGACAAATACAAGTAAAAAAGATAAAATTAAATCCAGTTCCAGTTCCAGTTCCAGTTCCAGTTCCAGTTCCAGTTCCAGTTCCAGTTCCAGTTCCAGTTCCAGTTCAATCAACCACTATAAAAATTTACTCGCAAACTTTATTACCTGACTTCACCTTTTTAAGAAAAAGTCCTTTTATTGAATGATATTCTATCGACATCATTCAAGCGTATCTAGATTCGATTTTTATATTTTTTTTGATTGAATTAAAACTTCAATTTTAAAATAGGAATTTAATTATGAAAACACTTGCAAAAAGCCATAAAAGGGTACTGACCCCAATAATTTGTGAGCAAGTATGAAATTGAGAAAAATACACATAACAATTAGTTCCATTGGAACTATATTCATAATTTGTTTTTGGTTTTATCAAAATACAATTCATAAGGAATTAAATAATTTTATTGTTGACCGGATAGCTCATGCAGGAGGAGGAATTAACGGTAAAAAGTACACCAATTCTTTTGAAGCTTTAAGTCATAATATGACAAATGGTTATAAATATTTTGAAATTGATTTTTCATTTACAAAAGATGGAGAATTAGTTTGTCTCCATGATTGGAAGAATAGCTTTAAACGGTCATTTGGATTTACAACTGACGAAAAGTTAACATTGAAGGAATTTGAACATCTGGTAAAAAGTAACTCTGAATTTAATAAATGTACAATATATAGTCTTTCTGAGTGGATGAAATTAAATCCTTCAGCCACTATTATAACCGACGTAAAAGAAGATAATATTAAAGCTCTAAAGCTAGTTATTGCAACATTACCTAATGCTACAACTAATGTTATTCCCCAAATTTACAATCCAAATAATTTCGATACAATTAAAAGCTTGGGTTTTGATCAAATAATATGGACACTTTATCGATATGACGGAAGCAATGAGCAAGTTTTAGCGTGGGTTCAAAAATTTTCTGCTTCTTTTGCCGTAACAATGCCAAAGAAAAGAGCTAAATCAACTTTGCCTAAAGAACTAAAAAACAAAAACATTCCATCATACGTTCATACGATTAATCAAGTGTCAGAAGCAAAAAAATATATGAATAAACATGGAATTACCGAAATATATACTGACTTTCTTGTGCCTAAGAGGTGACTTTATGCAAATACGGCTAACATGAAAATAACATAGACAGATATGAACGCCCCCGTCAGGTCAAGTCTTTATTCATGAATTAGATAATGGTTTCGGACATATATTCGGCCTATTTTTGAGATTGTCGAATAATCTTAATCTTTGGCCTTGATGAGATTCGTAGTAGTATTTTGCTTATCAGGCACTCGGTATTTTCTACCTTGTTTATGCTCAGTCTAAAATTCTACTAGGGTTACCTATTATGTTCATCATGTTTTCTAACTTGTTTGGTTGGCCTCTTTAGTATGTTTATTTTTGATTTGTGAATTAATATAACTCGATGCATCTATTATCTGTTTCATTGCATCATCTTGTGTATCAATAACACTAAAATCTCCTTTTATATTATCTTTTTGATAAACATTTTCAATGGTATGGTGTAAATGATCCCATGAATGATTCTCGATTGATAAAATTGAAGATTCTTCTGCCTCTTGCCACCATGAATCTCCCCAAATTTTATGACCTGCAAGACAGGTTTTTTCAAGTATTGCTCTTGTTTCAGGTGATGCAATCACAAAAGAAGTGGCATGAATGTATCGCCCTGTAGTTTGCTTGAATTCTTGCATCAATGTAAAGGCTGACTTTTGAAATCCTTGGTATGGATGTTGCCAATCCCACAAATCAAGCTCAGTTCCATCATCAAAAGTTAATACCAAATAGTTATTAGATGTATCAAGGTTGACCTCTTTGTTAAGCCATTTGATTAATGTATGGGTTGAGATAACTGTTAAATTTAGTTTGTCAAAAAGTTGTAAATCATATTTCAAAGCAACCAAATCATTGGTGTGGTAATCGTTGCCAGTTATATTGTTGGCATGATAAGTGAGTACTGGTATTTTCATAGTAAGAATTTTATCATATTAGCAATTACAAGATAGGATTAAATGAATTATAGTTAAGCTAAATTCTGTAATATATGAATCGGCTTTAATTAAATCCTCAAAGCTTCCTTAATATACTTCTCAATATCCTTAGGTTTTTTAGTTGGTGCAAAGCGTTTGATGGGTTTGCCGTCTTTACCGATAAGAAATTTAGTGAAATTCCATTTAATTTTTTTGCCTAATGTTCCACCTAGTTCGTCTTTGAGGTAGGTGAAAATAGGGTGTTCGTTTTTGCCATTGACATCGACTTTGTCGAACATGTCAAAATCAACGCCGTAATTTTTTAAACAAAAACTAGCGATTTCTTCATTGCTTCCTGGGTCTTGTTTGGCAAACTGGTTGCAGGGAAATCCTAAAATCTTTAATCCTGAATCTTGGTATTCTTCGTGTAATTTTTGTAAACCTTCAAACTGTGGTGTTAAGCCACATTTGCTGGCTGTATTAACAACTAATACGACGTTGTCTTTGAAATCAGACATAGAAACATCTTCGCCTGTTATTGTTTTGGCTTTAAAATCGTGAAAATTACTCATAAAAATCGCTCAACTGTATTATTTCAGACATAATAACATAATTCAAACTCTAAAAGGTCAATCATAATGATAATCATTCATCACTTAAATAATTCTCGTTCACAACGCATACTCTGGATGTGTGAAGAAATTGGAGTGGATTATCAAATCAAACACTACCAACGCAATAGCAAAACTCAACTCGCCCCAAAAGAGTTGTTTGATGTTCATCCATTGGGTAAATCACCTGTGATTACTGATGGTGATATTACGGTGGCAGAATCGGGCGCTATTATTGAGTATTTAGCCCGAAATCATGGTAAACAGTTGATACCTAAACAAGCAACTCCTGAATACCGTCAATATAATTATTGGTTGCACTTTGCTGAAGGCTCATTAATGCCACAGATGTTATTAAAGCTTATTTTTGATAAAATCAAAACAGCTCCTATGCCTTTTTTTATTAAACCTATAGCCAAAGGCATCGCAAATAAAGTGATGGATGGTTATGTTGCACCCAATATTAAAAATAATATGGCATTTATTGAAAAACACTTACAAGAAAACAAATGGTTTGCAGGCAATAAAATTTCGGGTGCTGATATTCAAATGAGCTTTCCACTTGAGGCCTCAATGATGCGATTGAAATCCAATGATTACCCTGGGATACAAAAGTATGTTGATAAAATACATGCGCGTAGCGCCTACAAAAAAGCCCTCGAAAATGGAGGGCCTTATGATTATGCATGATATTATATTAGAGTTATTCTACAACCTCAAAATCATGGGTAATATTGACAGTTTTATCAAGCATTGCTGATACGGAACAATATTTTTCCGCAGATAATTTAACGGCACGAGCAACAGACTTATCATCTATATTACTTCCAGAAACAATAAAGTGCAGATGAATATCCGTAAAAATACGGGGAAATTCATCTCGGCGTTCAGCTGTTGCTACAACTTCTAACTTGCTGACGTCTTTTTTTGATTTAGTTAATATTAATTTAACATCAATCCCAGCACATCCCATCAATCCAAATAACACCATCTCCATTGGGGAAGGTGCAATTTTTTCACCATCTTTGGTGGTGGGCGCATCCATGATGACGGACTTGTAACTGTCAGTCTTTCCAACAAATGTATAATCTTGTAACCAAGTTGCTGTAACTGTTTGACTCATTTTATTCTCCAATTAAATTGTATTATGGCATAATAGGCTCTGTAATTATAATCACAAGTCAAATTCAACCATAAATCGTATTAAATTGATAAAAATCAGAAATTATTTTAAATCCCTTTTAGTTATATTGATAATCTTAGCTATTGTATGGTTTGTATCTTTAGAGTTAACCAAGCAACGCATTGTTATTGAGGCGGAAAACAAAAAGCACTCTATACAAGCTTTACAATCTCCTTATGTGTGGGATTTTGTTCACTTCAATCAAGATGTCGTTGAATCGTTTCAATCCTACTGGCATTTAGACTTAGCTCACTCTATTCATGCTAAACAGTCAAGCAATCCGCAGTTGTCATTGAATTTTTCAGGGCAAACACTTAATCCATTATTGCACGATAAGCTGATTATTTACTCAAAAAAAGCATTGCTGGGAAAACTAAAAATACAAATAAAAAGCCGTTTGGATGATAAAATCTTTTATTATTCTCCATTGCTTGATTTATCTGGCAAAGTGAATGAAATTAATTTAAATCAAACATGGAAAGGTTATACGGCATCGGCAGAAAGCGCTGATGCTGTTGTTTGGGGTAATGATTTAAAAAAAATAAGCAGTCTTGTTTTGATTTTTAGCAATCCTACAGCAGCCATTGAGATTGGTAAGATTGAGTTACCTTATTCACAACAAAAATTAAGCACAACCCAAGTTAGTGTCGATTGTGAGGGGCAAATTGAGACATTATCAGCAAACAAACTTATACAGTTTGAATTAAACCATGGGTGTTTGTTCCCCTCAAATTATATGTGGTTAAAGCACAAGCTCGCCCAACAATTTCCTGAGTCACTATTATCAATTAAGGGAGTGAAATCTTGGCAACAATCAAGCTTACATACAGTCAATAAACCTTATACTTCTAATACCATATTAAATGCTATTTTATATGCTGTATTGCTGAGTAGTTTTTTGGTTGTTTTTTGGCTAAGAAGAAAATACGCCACTGATAAAAGGAGTGCGCATCAAGAACCTTGGTACAAGTGGACCGCCAAACAAATGCTGTTCAAGGGTGCTAAAACAGCGATAAAACCTTATCATTTACTTATCAATTATGCCGTTGTCCTCGTTCCTACACTTGGTTTGTTAATTGTGATGACGTTTATTAACTTCCCAGAACTACACGCATTTAAAAAATTGCCGCTGTATTTTCTTTGGGCATTAATTCAACAATTTTTATTGGGTTATGTTTTAGCACAAAGAATTTTTTACAGCACAACAGAAAATCGTTTACTCTCAGCCTTGTTAGCAGCAACCGTATTTTCGTTATTGCATGCACCCTCTGCTTCCTTAATGTTCGCCACCTTTGTGGCAGGTGGTCTGTGGGCTTATGCCTTCTTAGTCTTCAAAAGATTATTGCCATTGGCATTATCTCATGCAGTTTTAGCCTTAATGTTTTATCACGTTGTCTCAGATAAAGTCCTTTACACTGCCAAAGTCATGCAGTGGTTTTGGGAGTGAATTTTTAATAAACCCCTAATATTGAGTGGTTTTATGAGTAAGATAATATCTATTCTACACTTATGTTATTCAGTAAGAGTGCACAATGAAAAAAATCCAGTTATACTAGCCATGCTAATGGTAACTACACTAGCAAATGCAGTTCTTTTGGCATAGCGATGAATAAATTTCAAAGTGATTCCATTAGCATTAGTCTTACCTTACCTTACCTCCTAACTACATCTCGCCTCACCAACTAAAATCACTTACTTCATGTTTTTTTTACAGCGGTGGTATTGTTCTCGTTACAGAAACCATCTGTAACCTTAAGGTTAGTAACCTATATGCCAAGATTTATATCTTCCTATTATTTCATTGTTAAACAACAATAGTGCTAACATTTGCAACATTTGTTATAACTCAAAACTAACCAACTACTTTATATTATGTCTTATAGAGATCTACAAATAGATACTAAGTTCTTTTAAGTACCTTATTGTCGAATTTTAATTAGTCACATTTCTTGAACTGTAAGAGGAGAATACTATGAAGTACTTAAAGATCAATTTTAAAAGTTTAGCTTTTTTATTGTTACTCATGTTGTTAGTTGTCAGCAATAATACATTAGCAAAAAAATATAACTGGTCAAATATAACACAAGAAGAATACATAGATAATTTAGTGGCTTGTGAGACTCAGTTACAAGAATACAAATGGTCAAAAAACACTTGGCACAAAACCAATGATAAAACAAAACCTGCATTTAGTGAAATACTCGATGTTGACAAAATATATCAAAAAGTCCAGAACACTTTATACCTGCAAAATATTTTATCTACAAAGTTTAATATAGAAGTTAACCACCCTATGTTGCAGCAGGATATAGTGCGCATGACACGTGATACCAAAGATGCCAAGGCTTTAAAAACCATATTTGCCTTGTTTGATAATGATGTAACCACGATAGCACAATGTGTTTCACGTCCTTATTTAGTTAATAAAAAAGTGCAAAGTAGTTATTATTGGCAAAACGAAATACATCAGGGCATAAAATCTCAAGCTCAGCTTGAGCTAGATGAATATTTGGCAAACAATAATGCCAGCTCTACAACTGCACAGGTAAATACAGTTATTTATAAAATCAAAGATAATGACATAAAAGAACCGGAGCAAGATTTTTTGACAAAATCAACAGATGAAATTGTCATTGAGTTGGAAAGTGAAGAATTCAAACAGAAATTAAAACAGTTTAACGAGTTGAATCTTCAAGAAAAACAATATGCATTTGTCTATACTCAAATACTACAACAAACTACCCAAAGCATAACGATTAGAAACCTAGTATGGGACAAACAGAATATGATGCAATGGTTTCTTAACCAAGATCATAAAATACCCTCTTTATCAAATTTACCACTGAGTTTTAAATTGCCAAATATTTCAGATTCAGGTGAGCAGTTTAATGCAAAATCAGTATCTGCAAATTTCGATACTTGGAAACCTCAAGCTTTTAACCCAGGAGATGTGCAAGGTCATACCACAGTTTGGACCGGTAGTGAGATGATAGTATGGGGTGGTGTCAATGGATCTGGCGTTTTAAATACTGGTGGTCGTTATGATCCCAGTTCAGATCACTGGTCACCGATTAGCATAGTAGGAGCTCCTGAGGGGCGCTATCTTCATACCGCAGTTTGGGTAGGCAGTGAGATGATTGTATGGGGTGGCGTTAATGGGAGTATTGCTTTAAATACTGGTGCACGTTACGACTCTGTCCACGACAGTTGGCTGCCAACAAATGTAGCTGATGCACCAGTTGCTAGGGCTTCTCATTCAACAGTGTGGACAGGAACTGAAATGCTTATATGGGGTGGTTTGGATGCGATAATCATGCCTGTTAATTATTTAAATACTGGCGCCAGGTATAGTCCTGATACTGATACATGGTTACCTATGAGCGGTACTAGTATTGAAGCTAGGGCTAGACACACAGCTATATGGACAGGAGAGGCAATGATAGTATGGGGTGGTGAATATAGGGTGGGCGTAAATAATTTTCATTTAAATACCGGAGCAGTTTATGACCCTTCTTTGGATAGTTGGGTATTGACAAGTGTTAGCAATGCTCCGTCGCCACGTTCTTTTCACACTGCTGTATGGACAGGTGATGAAATGATAGTATGGGGTGGTGGAAATGGAAATCAACTAAGTTCAGGGTCACGTTATGACCCTCTTTCAGATAGCTGGCTGGCTACTAGTAGTATTAATGGACCAATAGGCAGATTTTTTCACACAGCGGTTTGGACAGGCAGTAAAATGATAGTTTGGGGAGGTGGTGGTACAACAAACTCTACTGAGGCAGGGGGAAGTTATGATCCTGTTACTGATAGTTGGTTATTAACAAATACCATTGGCGCACCCCCAAATAGACTAAATAGCTCTGCAGTATGGACCGGTAGTGAAATGATAATTTGGGGTGGGTATCTTTACTCAAATATAGGTGGTCGCTATAATCCAGTTTCAGATAATTGGTCATTGACCAGCAGTAATAATGTCCCAAGTGTGAGACAACGACATACTGCTGTATGGACAGGCTATGAGATGATTGTATGGGGTGGTTTTGCTAGCACTTATTTAGATACAGGGAGTCGCTATAATCCTGCCTTAGATAGTTGGTCTTTGACAAATACAAACTCTGCACCTGATGGTCGTACTTCACATACTGCAATTTGGAGCGGGGATTCAATGATAGTTTGGGGAGGACAAGGGCTCGGTGGAATTTTAAATACAGGAAGTCGTTATAATCCACTTCTGGATACTTGGTCTGATACCAGTACTTTAGTTAATGCAAGACAGAGCCACACCGCAGTATGGAGTGATAATGAGATGCTTGTATGGGGTGGTTATGATGGGGGCGTACTTTTAAATACTGGTAATCGTTATAACACCAGTACGAACAGCTGGTCACCAATAACTAGTATTGATGCACCAACCGCTAGACAACAGCACACCGCTATTTGGACTGGTGATGAGATGATTATTTGGGGTGGTTATGATGGAGATAATGCTAATACTGGCGGACGTTATAATCCTGGTTTAGATAGTTGGTCGGCAACAAACACAACTAATGCATCAAGTGCGCGACGTGAACATACGGTTGTATGGACAGGAAGTGAAATGCTTATATGGGGTGGTTATGATGGCGGCATTATAAATACTGGGGATCGTTACGACCCTGTTTCCGATAGTTGGTCTATGATAAATGCCGCAGGTATGCCAAGTGCTAGGTATTACCACAGCGCAGTTTGGACGGGTATTGATATGATTATATGGGGAGGATTTGATGGAAGCTACTTAAATACTGGCGGTCGATATAACCCTATTTCAGATAACTGGTCACCAACAAGTGGTGTTAATTCTCCAACGGCTAGACAACAGCATACAGCGATTTGGAGTGGTAGAGAGATGATCATTTGGGGCGGCTATGATGGAGCAAATATGAATTCTACAGGTATATATTTTTCAGAAGTTGAACTGGTGTTTGCTAATGGCTTTGAATAAGCCTAAGAGTTTGTAAAACATGCAAAGTCTAAAGAATGGCAAACTTAGAAAAGTTACCCATAATTTTAGTAAAAACAGGCTTTCCAAAAATCTCTTACTGACAGCGTTATGTCAGTAAGGGTTTTGTGTTGTTGTTACAGGTGAAAATAACTGTACATAAAGTAAAAATATAAGTTAAACTACGTGGTTTTCTGTTAATTGTAAAACCACACATGAAATCCATTTCTTTACGCGGTGCACGCACCCATAATTTAAAAAACATTGATATAGATTTACCGCGCAATAAGCTAATTGTGATTACGGGATTATCGGGTTCTGGCAAGTCTTCACTCGCATTTGATACCATTTATGCTGAAGGACAAAGACGCTATGTTGAGTCATTATCGGCTTATGCACGCCAGTTTTTATCATTAATGCCCAAGCCTGATATTGATCATATCGAAGGTTTGTCGCCAGCAATTTCTATTGAACAAAAATCCACCTCACATAATCCGCGTTCTACGGTTGGTACGATTACCGAAATAAACGATTACTTGCGTTTGTTGTACGCACGTGTGGGAACGCCTTGTTGCCCTAAACATGGCATTAAGCTAGAAGCACAAACCGTCACCGAAATGGTCGATCGAATTTTACAACTGGACCCAAGTCGAAAATACATGGTGCTTGCACCGATTGTACGTAACCGCAAAGGCGAACATTCCTTGATGATGGAACAACTCATGAGTAGTGGCTATGTGCGTGTTCGTATAGATGATAGGATTTACGATTTAGATGATTTACCACCGATTAATAAAAAGCTCAAACATAATATCGAAGCAGTCGTTGATAGATTTAAAATCAAGGAAGACATGGCACAAAGACTGGCAGAATCCATTGAGTCTGCACTGGTTTTATCCGAAGGGTTAGTGCAAGTGGTTTCCTTTGATGATGACGAAGGAGTTGAGCCAATTGATGTGTTATTCAGTGAGCTGTTTTCCTGTTCGGTTTGTGACTATTCTTTGGAAGAGCTTGAACCACGTTTATTTTCGTTTAACAACCCGAATGGCGCCTGCCCAGAGTGTGATGGCTTAGGCATTAGCCAATATTTTGACCCTGATAGGATAATTATTTCTCGTGATTTATCTATGGCAACCGGTGCGGTACGAGGCTGGGACAGGCGTAATGGCTACTATTACCAAATGTTATTGGCAATATCGGAGCATTATAAGTTTGATTTAGAAACGCCATTTAAAGATTTACCGAAAAAGATTCAAGATGTCATTATGTTTGGTTCAAAAGAGCAATTAATCCAGTTTAAATATTCATCGGAAAAGATAGAGTTTAATCGTTCTAGTGCTTTTGAAGGTATTGCCAACAATATGAAGCGCCGTTACAAAGAAACCGAATCGAATATGGTGCGTGAAGAACTGAATAAATATATTAGTGTCAAAAAATGCGATGTTTGTGATGGCGAACGCTTAAACGAAGCCGCTCGAAATGTCTTTGTTGCCGATAAATCTTTGCCATTTGTTAATGCTTTAAGCATTGCTGAATGTTTTGAGTATTTTCAAAATCTAAAACTAGAAGGCAGTAAAGGTGAAATTGCAGAGAAAATCCTCAAAGAAATTCAAGAACGCTTAGAGTTTTTAGTCAATGTTGGTTTGAACTATTTATCACTCGAACGTAACGCTAATTCCTTATCTGGCGGCGAGGCACAACGTATCCGATTAGCCAGCCAAATTGGTGCAGGACTCGTTGGCGTGATGTATGTATTGGATGAGCCGTCCATCGGATTACACCAACGTGATAATGAAAAACTCTTACACACCTTAACCAAATTACGTGATTTGGGGAATACCGTTATAGTTGTTGAACACGACGAAGATGCTATAGCCAAAGCTGATCATGTGGTGGATATAGGCCCTGGTTCGGGTATTCATGGAGGTTATATTGTTGCCGAAGGCACTCCTGAGGAAATTACCGCTAACCCTGAGTCAATTACTGGGCAGTATTTATCAGGTAAAAAGAAAATTGAAGTGCCAAAAAATCGCACAAAAATTGCCAAAGACAAAGTTTTTACTTTAAAAGGCGCAACAGGTAACAATTTAAAGAATGTCGATTTAAAAATCCCTGCAGGCTTATTTACCTGCGTTACAGGTGTATCCGGTTCAGGTAAATCCACCTTGATTAATGCCACATTTTATAAGGTGTTGGCACAAGAACTAAATCGCAACTCCAACCGACCATCGCCGTATAAATCCTTTGAAAACATTGATTTATTCGATAAAGTGGTCGAAATCAACCAAAAAGCCATCGGTAGAACGCCACGTTCAAATCCAGCGACTTACACACAACTTTTTACACCATTGCGTGAAATGTTTGCTGGCACACCAGAATCACGAGCACGTGGTTACAAGCCAGGGCGCTTTAGTTTTAATGTCAAAGGCGGTCGTTGCGAAGCCTGCTCTGGTGATGGCTTAATCAAAGTGGAAATGCACTTTTTACCCGATGTGTATGTCACTTGTGATGTATGCAAAGGCAAACGCTACAACCGCGAAACTTTGGATATACGTTACAAAGGCAAAAATATTTACGATGTGTTAAACATGACCATCGAAGAAGCACAAGTATTCTTTGAAGCCATACCAACAATCAAAATGCGCCTAGATACCTTGATGGATGTGGGGCTAAGTTACATAACCCTCGGGCAAAATGCTACAACACTATCAGGAGGAGAGGCACAACGCATAAAACTAGCCAAAGAATTATCCAAACGCGACACAGGCAAAACCATCTATATCTTGGATGAGCCCACCACTGGATTACACTTCGCCGATATCAAACAATTACTGGCTGTATTGCATCGCTTGCGCGACAAAGGCAATACGATAGTGGTTATCGAACACAATTTAGATGTGGTAAAAACAGCTGATTGGGTGATAGATTTGGGTCCTGAAGGCGGAGACTTAGGTGGCAAAATAGTCGCCCAAGGTACACCTGAGCATATCTGCAAAAAATACAAAACTCATACCACTCATTTTTTGAAAAAGATGCTTTGATTTGGCTAACGCCCACAGCTTCGCCGTTTCAAGGAACGCAAAGTTGCACGGAGGTTTTAATGGTTGGTTTGTTGTCTGTTTCAACTTCATCGGGTAGTTGTTGTTTAGTCAATACATTGCTAAGGATGATGAAAAACTCGACATTACGAAATAATCGAACTTAAGTGTGGAGTAATCAATTAGTTCTAAAAGGTTGACTAACTCGTGCCTCTAATTATTAAAACTCACATCATCATACTAAACAATTCAGGTTTATCATTGAGGTAATCACTGTAAAAATCTAGATCTTTCATTCGTTGAATTAACGGTTCAAAGTCTTTGGCATTTTTGAGTTCTATACCAACAATGGCTGGACCATGGGCGCGGTTGTGTTTTTTGTGGTATTGGAAGTAAGTGATGTCGTCATTTTTGCCCAGGACATCGGCAACAAATTCTTTTAGAGCACCGGCACGTTGGGGGAATCGCACCATGAAGTAGTGTTTGAATCCGCCGTAGAGTAGGGCTTTTTCACGTATTTCTTCGATGCGTGTGATGTCGTTGTTGCTGCCGCTTAAGATGCAAACAACGGTTTTGCCTTTGATTGCATCGACGTATTGTTCTAAACCAGAGAGTGCCAGTGCGCCTGCTGGTTCGACCACGATGGCATCTTTGTTGTAGAGGTTGAGTATGGTTTGGCAGATTAGTCCATCATCCACAGTGATTAAATCATCTATTTTATCTTTGCATTGCAGATAAGTAAGTTCGCCCACTTGTTGTACGGCTGCGCCATCGACAAAGCCACTAATTTTATCCAGCTTGATGTTATGCCCTGCATCAAAAGCGGCTTGCATGGAAGCCGCACCTTTGGGTTCTACACCGATGATTTTGGTGTTCGGTGAAAGTTGTTTAAACACAGTACTGATGCCAGAGGCCAATCCTCCTCCACCAATGGGCACAAAAATATAATCGATAGGTCGTTGATGTTTTTCTAGTATCTCCAAAGCAATGGTCGCTTGCCCTTCGATGATTTCCATGTCATCAAAAGGGGGAATATAAAGGTAATTATTTTGTGAACAATATTTTTTGGCAGCTAATCCCGTTTCATCAAAGGTATCACCAACCAGTTTGACTTCAATTTGATTATGACCAAACATTTTGACTTGTTCAATTTTTTGGTTAGGTGTGGTAACTGGCATAAATATCGTGCCTTTGATGCCAAGTTTGTGACATGTGTAAGCCACACCTTGGGCGTGGTTACCCGCACTTGCACAGACCACATGTTCGGCATCGTGTTGTGAAATTTTATTATAAGCCCCACGAATTTTGTACGAACGCACTTGCTGCAAATCTTCGCGTTTGAGGTAAATATTGGCTCCATAAATAGCCGAATACTGCAAGTTTTCCTGCAAAGGCGTACGTTGCACCACCGCTGATATGCGTTGTTGTGCGGCTTTGATGTTTTCGATTGTTGGGCTTTGGGTGTGTTTCATTTTTATCATCTATCAAAGTCGTCATTCCTGCGAAGGCAGGAATCTCGTTAGAATATCTCAAAGTTATTAAGAGATCCCTGCCTTCGCAGGGATGACGGTTTTTTTATGCTAATTAACTATTCTGCGGTCTTAAACCACGTACGGTTTTGCCTGTTTGCCAAATTTCGGAGTCATGAATTTCTTTTAACTCTTCATTTAGCTTTTCGCGGTAATCTTCTTTTGAGTTGGCTTCAATAGTGATGCGTGCTTCGTTACCCGTTTTTACGCTGTCATAAAGTTCTTCAAATAATGGTTCATTTAAATCACGGAATTTATGACGCCAATCCAGTGCACCACGTTGGGCTGTTGTTGAGGTGTTGGCATACATCCAGTCCATGCCATTTTCAGCAACTAAGGGCATTAATGATTGTGTAAGTTCTTCAACTGTTTCATTGAATGCTTCAGATGGTGAGTGACCATGTTTGCGTAATACATTGTATTGTGCTTCAAACATGCCTGCGATTGCGCCCATTAAAATGCCACGCTCGCCGGTTAAATCAGAATACACTTCGCGTTTAAAATCGGTTTCAAATAAATAACCAGAACCGACACCAATACCCAGTGATAATGCGGTTTCTTTGGCGTTACCTGTGGCATCTTGGAAAACTGCATAGCTTGAGTTTAAGCCTTTGCCATCAAGGAATAATGTACGAAGTGAACGCCCAGATCCTTTGGGGGCAACCAATATTACATCTACATCTTTTGGCGGGATGATTGATGTTTGTTCGTTAAAAGTCACACCAAATCCGTGTGAGAAATACAATGTATCTCCAGCGTTTAAGTTGGCTTTAACTGTATCCCATGCGGCAATTTGACCCGCATCAGATAGCAAATACATGACGATGTCTGCTTTTTGTGTGGCTTCAGCAATTGTGAAGAGTGATTTTCCTGGCTCAAAACCATCATCGACTGCTTTTGCCCATGAAGGGGATTCTTGACGTTGACCAACTATCACATTAAAACCATTGTCACGCAGGTTTAATGCCTGTCCTGGACCTTGTACGCCGTAACCAAGTACTGCGATTGTTTTATCTTTTAGGTTGTTTTGGGCTTTTTCTAGTGGGTATTCTTCACGAGTTACCACTTCTTCCATTGTGCCGCCGAAATTAAGTTTTGCCATTTTTGTTACTCTCTATTTAAGTTTAAGTTAATTGTATTTCATCAGGGTTGTTGGCTTTAGCCGACATTTCATGGACTAAAGTCCATGCCCCAAGTTGGTCGTTTTCTTTTGGTTTCATGGGCTAAAGTCCATGTCTCAATAAAATGTTAATAATTTATTTTGCCTATACTGATTGGTCCTGATCGGACAAATTCTAATATACCATAGGGTTCTAGTTCATCGAATAGGGCTTGTGTTTCGTGTTTGTGACCTGTTTTTTCTATTACGGTATAATCGCGATGGATACGCAAGATTTTTGCATTGTGTTTACGAATAATATCCTCGGTTTGGATGTCATCAATCATGACATCAGATGGGATTTTATACAAGGCAACTTCTTGCTGAACTATCAAATCATCGGTTGCGTAAACGGCTTTTAAAACATCCACTTGCTTTTCAATCTGTTTGGTAATACGTCGCACCAACTTTTCTGTGGTGTGTACTCGTACCGAGTAGCGGTATACGCCATTGGTTTCTGTTTCGGATACATTTAAGCTGTCGATATTGAGTTTTATGCGTGAAAAAACAGCCGTAATTCGATTGAGAATGCCTGCACGATTACGTGAAAATAATGCCATAGTGTAATCTTTTTTACTTTCGTCAAATGTGGTGTTGATGTTATGTTGCATGTTATTTTAACCTCATATCTGATACAGAATCGCCTGGAGAAATCATTGGAAAGACATTATCTTCTTGCCCGACCATGACTTCTAATAAATAAGCCCCATCAGTATCTAGCATGGTTTGCAGTGCTGTTTTTAATTCTTCGCGTTTGGTAATTTTTGCTGATGCAATATCATAAGCAGATGCCAGTATTTGGTAATTTGGGCTAGTTATTTCTGTTGATGCATAGCGTTTGTCAAAGTAAAGCTCTTGCCATTGACGCACCATGCCAAGAAATTCATTGTTTAATATAATGATTTTGACATCAATTTGCGTTTGCATGATTGTGCCGAGTTCTTGGATATTCATTTGCACTCCACCATCACCGACTATGCCAATAACTGTGCGCTCTGGTTTTGCCAGTTTGGCACCCATTGCAGCTGGAATGCAAAATCCCATGGTGCCGAGTCCACCAGAAGTAATCAGTGAGCGAGTTTGCGAGTATTTAGCATAACGGCAAGTCGCCATTTGGTGTTGCCCAACATCGGTAACAATAATCGCATCATTTTGTGTCAGGTCATTAATCATATTAACCACTTCTGACATGGTGAGTTCCTTTTTTGTTGGTGTTAAATCATCTTTAACCACCGCCTCAAACTCTTCTTTATCTAGTTTATAAAATTCTTCACGCCATTGAGGGTATTTCTTTTCGGTAATTCTGTCTGTGATTTGTGGTAAGGTATATTTGACATTGCCTAAAACAGGAACATTAACACGAACATTTTTGTTGATTTCGCTGTTGTCTATTTCTAGATGAATGATTTTGGCTTGTCGAGCATAAGTACTTAATGTGCCAGTCACACGGTCATCAAAACGCATGCCAACAGCGATAAGTAAATCACAGTGGTTGGTCAATAAATTTGGAGCGTAATTACCATGCATTCCGACCATGCCGACATAGTTTTCATGGTCTGTGTCAATGGCGGATAAACCCATAATGGTTGCAGCGGCAGGAATACCACTTTTTTCTAAAAAGGTTTTGAATTCATTTTCTGCTTCACCAAGGATAACGCCTTGTCCAAATACGATTAAAGGTTTTTTAGCCAAGTTAATGAGTTCAGCAGCATCTTCAATAGATTGTGGCCTTGGTGTTGGTTCGGGTAGGTAACTATTAAAATGCAGGCATTTCTTGTAGGTATAATCTAAATAATCCATTTGAGCATTTTTAGTGATGTCAATCAGCACCGGCCCTGGTCGTCCAGATCGTGCAATAAAAAAAGCACGTGCCATAACTTGTGGTATTTCTCTTGCTTCAGTTATTTTGTAGTTCCATTTGGTAATTGGCATGGATATATCAATAATATCGGTTTCTTGAAAAGCATCTGTTCCTAGTAAATCTTTATGCACTTGACCGGTAATACAAACCAAAGGTGTTGAATCAATTTGTGCATCAGCGATACCCGTGATTAGGTTAGTGGCTCCAGGGCCAGATGTGGCGATACAAACACCAACACGCCCGCTAGCACGAGCATAACCTTGAGCGGCTAAAATAGCACCTTGTTCATGACGAACCAGAACGTGTTTTATGTCATTTTGGAATTGATGTAAGATATCATAAGTTGGCATAATTGCGCCACCCGGATAGCCAAATATAATGTCAACCTCCTCAGCAATTAAAGATTTGATTAGTGCTTCAGAACCGAGCATTTTTATAGGGTCTTCGGTTGGCTGTTCATCGTGAATTTGTTGCCAGTTTTTATTAACAATTGATTTAATTGAATTGCTTTCTACTTTAAACATCGGTTAAACACCCCTTTGATGCAGAAGTTACGTTACGTGCATATTTGCGTAAAACACCGCGTTTGTATTTAATTTCTGGTGCTTGCCAGTTTTGTTTTCTTGCCTTTAAAACATCATCGTTGACATGAAGAGTTAATTCATTAGTCGTGGCATCAATGGTGATTTTATCGCCATCTTCAACTAGAGCAATTGTGCCACCAACTTGTGCCTCTGGTGTGATGTGCCCAACCACAAATCCGTGGGTTCCACCTGAAAAGCGACCATCGGTTATCAGTGCCACATCATTGCCAAGTCCCGCTCCAATTATAGCTGCTGTGGGCTTGAGCATCTCGGGCATTCCAGGTCCGCCTTGCGGTCCTTCGTAGCGAATAACAACAACATCGCCTTTTTCAACCTTGCCATCGGCTATGCCTTGGTTGACAGCTACTTCAGAATCAAAAACTTTTGCTTTGCCAGTAAAGCTTAAACCTTCTTTTCCTGTAATCTTGGCAACCGAACCTTCTGAGGCTAAATTGCCAAACAAAATGCGGATATGCCCTGTTTCTTTAATGGGTTTGTCTAAGGTCATGATGACATCTTGGATGGGTGATAATGATTTAACTGATGCTAAATTTTCGGCTATTGTTTTACCTGTTACAGTCATGCAATCACCATCTAGCATATCATTTTCAAGCATGTACTTCATTACTGCAGGAACTCCACCAACTTCGTGCAGATCTTCCATGAGGTATTTGCCACTGGGTTTTAGATTGGCTAAAAAGGGTGTGGTATCACTTATTTTTTGAAAGTCATTGATATCAAAATCAATGCCAGCTGCATCGGCTATAGCCAAAAAGTGTAATACCGCATTAGTCGAGCCACCTAAGACAGTGACTAACCTAAAGGCATTTTCTATGGATTTCTTGGTGACAATATCTCGTGGTTTTAAATCAGATTGTAAGAGTTGTTCAATTTGGCTGCCGATACTTTTGCATTCATCCAGTTTTTGTTGGCAGATAGCCGGATTGGATGAATTGTAAGGAAAGCTCATGCCCATAGCTTCAATTGCCGATGCCATGGTATTGGCTGTGTACATACCGCCACATGCTCCTGCTGACGGACAAGCTTTTGAAACAATTTCATCAAAGGTTTTTTCGTCTATTGTACCAGCTACTTTTTCACCCCATGCTTCAAAGGCTGAAACAACATCGAGTTTTTTGCCATCATGACAACCAGCGGCAATTGTTCCACCGTAAAAAAGGATTGAAGGGCGATTAAAACGCAACATTGCCATTAATGCGCCAGGCATGTTTTTGTCACAGCCGACAATGGAGATATTGGCATCATAACTCATGCCTTGGGTGACCATTTCTATCGAATCGGCAATAATATCACGTGAGGGTAAAGAAAATCGCATACCTTCTGTACCCATTGAGATGCCATCAGAAATGCCAATGGTATTGAAAATTAACCCATTCAATGCTTTTTTGTTGACTGAATTTTTAATGTGGCTTGCCAAATCATTAAGGTGCATATTGCAGGGGTTACCATCGTATCCAGTGCTTGCAATGCCAATTAGTGGGTTGTTTAAATCCTCATTCGTCATGCCAATAGCGTGAAGCATAGCTTTAGCTGCCGGTTGTGTATCGTCTTGAGTGACGGCTTGCGAGTATTTGTTGAGTTTATCGTTGCTCATGAAATCAATTGTCCTTTAGGTGCGCGCATACTGGTTAAATTGTTGTTGAAGTGCATGACCAAAAGTTTCTTGCCAGTCTTTGCTGAACTTTTTGTCATCCAGTGATTCAATTGGATTAACTTCTACCGCAGTACCTGTGAAAAATGCACCATCAGCGTTATATACCTCATCTGGAGTAAAGTGCTTTTCTTCAACTTTGATGCCTTTTTGTTTGGCTAAGTCAATGATAACTGAGCGTGTAATGCCTGGTAAAATATTTCCACGTGGTGCTGTATATAATGTATCCCCTTTTTGGTAGAAAAAATTAGCACCAGTAGCCTCGGCAACAAAACCATGATTGTCTAACAACAATGCTTCGTCAAAGCCCTTTTGTTTGGCATCTTTTATGGCTATGAGTGAATTGGTGTAATGTCCTGTGACTTTGGCTTCGACATGACAAGATTTTGGATCTGGCCTTCTAAAAGGTGAGGTCATGGCACGGACAGGTTTTTCGTAATATTTACCCCAATCCCAAGCACACATAAATAGGTTGGCATGGCTTTCTGGTTGTAATCCCATGTTTTCATCGGTGTAAACTAATGGACGAATATAGGCATCTTGCATATTGTTTTTTTTCAGTAACTCATAACAGATGGATTCCAATTCATCGACACTATATTTTAAGTCGATGTACATTTTTTCAGCAGAGTAGAGCAGTCTCTCAAAATGTTCTCTTATCTTGAGGACTTTTGCGCCATTGTCAGTCTTGTATGAACGCATGCCTTCAAAGACGCCATTCCCATAGTGAAATGATTGTTGGTATAGTCCAGTGGTTGCATCCTGTGCTTTTAACCATTGGCCGTTAAGATAAATTGTGGTGTTTTTATCGTAATACATTGTCATATTCTCTTTGCTCTATATGTCAGTTTAAAATTCTAGTTAAAAAAAAACCCTTCTCTTTTTGTATGAGAAGGGCTTTTTGGATATCCAATTGTGCGCCATTCTCACCGATTAAGGACAAGAATAATAATGACGACAATTATGTTTTGGATTAAATTCATTTATGCTTTTAATAAGTATTTCTAAAGTTGCGAGTATAATCTCTTAGTTGAAAATCCATGTCAAGATAAAGTTTGTAAAAAATTAGATTTAATATGATTTGTAATCTTTTGGAGTTTTCATAGCAGGTTTTTATTGGGCTTGTAATCATTTTATTAAGCAGAAGTTAAATGTTCGTTAAAAAAGTGCTTTTTTGAATTATTTCAAATTATTCTGTTTGCTTATCATAATAATTTTAGTATATTAGAATTAACTAATATAAGTAATGTCATCAGATGAAATATAATTTAACTCTTAGTGCTTCTAAAAATCAATTAACTGTTTTTGCTACTATCGCTCTTTTTTTTCATACCAGTTCATTTGCAGAAATGCCTGCTGTGCCAGTACCTAGTGAAAATCCAATAACTGATAGTAAAACAATACTTGGAAAAATATTGTTTTGGGATGAACAACTATCTAGCGATGATACGGTTGCTTGTGGTACGTGCCATATACCGTCAAATGCAGGTACAGATCCAAGACCTGCAACCAACCCTGGTTTTGATAATGTATTTGGGACAGATGATGATGTTATTGCCTCGCTAGGTGTTGTTCACTATGATGAGAATATGCAGGTAGTTGATGATGAGAGATTTGGCTTTGATGTGCAAGTTACTGATAGAAATACACCAAGCTCTATTAATGCTATGTATGCAGATGAGTTGTTTTGGGATGGACGTGCTTCATCAATATTTTCGGACCCTCAAAATCCTGATATAACAGTTATATCTCAAGGTGGAGCATTAGAGTCTCAAGCTATTGGACCAATACTAAATAGTGTTGAAATGGCAAAAAATGGCAGAACTTGGGATGAGGTTATCTCTAAACTTATATCGGTCAAGCCCTTAGCTTTAGCGAATAATATTCCTCAAGATATGGTAGATGCTTTATCTACCAACCCCAGTTATCCACAATTGTTTAATGAAGCATTTGGAGATTCTACAATAACTGCAGCACGAATTGGTATGGCGATTGCTACCTATGAGCGGGCCCTAGTTTCTGACCAAACGCCTTGGGATTTGTATATGGCAGGAGATGCTACAGCAATGACGGCAGGTCAAATTCAAGGGTGGCAGATGTTTCAAACAGGTCCAGGGGTGGGTGGCAATGGTCCCAATTGTGCTATGTGCCATGTGCCTCCTTTATTTACAGACAATAAATTTTATAATATAGGTCTAAGACCAGCACAAGAAGATGCGGGTCGAATGAATGTGACAAATAATCCTGCTGATTTTGGCAGTTTTAAAACGCCTGGTTTACGTAATGTTGGTTTGAAATCTGCCATGATGCATGTTGGCTGGATTACTGATAGTATGGACGCTATTGATTTCTATAATGCTGGAACAGTAGATGTGACAAGCAATCACGTACAGTTTACTGCCAACCAGTCGCCATTGCCAAATAACCCTAATTCACCGATGAATCCACCCTATAGTATGACGGCAGTTCAAGTTGCATCGGAAGAAAATCAGGCAAAAATTGCTGATTTTATGGCAAATGCCTTAACAGACCCTCGTGTAGCAAATGAAACATTTCCCTTTGATAGACCAACCTTGCAAAGTGAAATAACTCACCCAATAAACTCTGGACTAAGTGGTGCTTGGTATAACCCGAACACATCAGGTCAGGGTTTTATGTTGGAAATTTTACCTGATACAAATAGAGCTTTTTTTGCTTGGTTTACCTATGATTCACAAGATCCTGTGGAAGGTTTGCCAAACTCTATTGGTGCAACAGAACATAGATGGCTTACAGGTCTTGGTGAGATAAATATGCAAGAAAAGTCAATAACTTTTGATGTAAATGTGACGCAAAATGGCTTGTTTGATAATCCTCAAGATGTGATTATTTCTCCTCCTGATAGCATTGGTAGTTTAACCATCACATTTCATGACTGTAAAACGGCTACGGTTGAGTATGATATTTTGAATTCTACACAATCAAATACTTTTGAAATATCAAGAATAAGTTCTGAAAGTGATTTTATCTGTGAAAAAATGCTAACAGGTAAACCTTTACAGGAGTTAAATATTGTAGAAAATCCGTCATCAGATTTTACAGTCAATTATGGACTTACCGGTGGTTGGTATAATGCCGAAACTTCGGGACAAGGTATACTTCTTGATGTGTTGCCTGCGACCAATCGTGTGTTTTTTACTTGGTTTACTTACGATACACAGACACCGCCTGAAACGGCAACGGCAGTTATTGGCGACCCAAGCCATAGGTGGCTTACGGGTATTGGAGAGGTTGATGTTGAAACCAAGAGTGTTACGATCGATTTGAACCTAACAACTGGTGGCAAGTTTGATGATGCAACGCCTGTACAGTATAGTGATGCAAATAGTTATGGAAGTGTAACGATTACATTTGAAAACTGCTCATCATTACAAGTGCAGTACAATATATTGGGCACATCGCTAACGGGCAGTATTCCTCATACTAGGATTAGTGGTGAAAACATCCCGTTATGTGAATATTTATCAGGTCAGTAAAAACATTATTGTAATACTGCTTGCTTAGTAATAATCATATCTGAAAAAACAAATGGTTTAGCGATAATATCACTGGGTCGTTGTGGTATTTTTAGTTGTTCTGATTGTAACAAATCATCGCTCATTTCAAATAGATTTAAGTTGAGTTTTTGTTCGGGTTTTATTTCTATGTCAATAGTGAATTCATAAGCATTGCCAGTGAATATTTTGACAAGTCTTGTGTTTTTAGAAAAATGACTGACCGTTTCATTGGTTATAATTGGTTCATTATTAATTGAAAGTTTTAAAACATCAAGGTCATCCATAGTTCTTAAATCCATGCGTATAACTTTCCGTTTATTTGTGATTTTGATTTGATAGATGTGTTTGTCAACATACGTTCTGTTTTTGGTAATAGTAACATCTGATATTGGAAAATTATGGTAATCAGCTTTTGATACAAACGTAGCTGCACGCCAATTGGTTTTAGTAAAGGCTTCTTTGTCCTTAGCTGCTAATATGTTGACATCTAAAAACTGACTATTCCATTTGTCTGTTTTACTATCAATGCTGAACCAATAAGCAGATTGTGATTGATTGTCTTGGAAGTAGTACAAACTATCTGGCAGTGGTCTTTGGGCAGAGGTGCTTGTATGTATCTGTGCATAGGCAAATATACCAACTAATGGCACAATAAATACCCATTTATTGAGTTGAAACTCTTTGGGAATTTGCATGCTGCTTAGAAAAGGTGTAAAAATCAAAATGAGCAATATGCCACTAAAGGGCAATACCATTAAGCCTAAGGCGACAGGCAACTGTTGAAAAAATGGTGCAAATATCAAAATAACAGGAGCAAAAAATAGTAAAATCAAGCTGGTTTGTGGTTTTTTCATAATGACATTAACTAATAGGGATAATGTACCAACAATGCTGATAATAATAAAGAAGTGTGCACCAGTTAAGTGTCTTGCAAAGATGAACGATATTATTATCCATAATAAAATTGGTGCAGCCATAATTTCTGAAGCATTGTGTGTGTCAACTAGATTTCTGTAAAATAAAAAGCAAATAGCAATGGTCAGAAGGCTAAAAAAAGCAATGTAGGCATGTCCGTTATAGGTGAACCCTTGATATATTTCAGAGAACTGGGGGTGCAGAAAAAATAAAAACTTTAAAAGCCCAAATGTAGCAACTGCAGTAATGGTGATGGATTTTAATAAGGGAATGGTGGCAGTTAGTGTTTGTTTTAGGCGGATAGATTTATTATTAAGACCAATAAGAATTGTGATGATAAAGACTATTAAGGTTATTAAACTGAGTTTAAATGCAAGTGGGAAGGGATAAACAATGGTTTTCCAATAAGGTACTTGAAAATAAACGTCATCTTGAGAAGATTTAAGCTGTTCAAGGTCTATTTTTCCAAGTGTGCGCAGCATAGGCATTAAATAGTGGGCTTGGTGTGCCACCGAATCCAATGATAGATTAGAGTAGTTGTCTCGTGAAGTATGATAGTTGAAGTGGTCATCTATAAAGGCGAAGTTAAAACCCAAAATGTTTTGATCTTGACGAAATACCGTCATATCGGTGTCATTTGGTAGCATTTTGTAAATGCTGTATGCCATTGAATTTGAGTTAGCATAACTAACTCCTGCTTGGTTAAATTGCTGTAGCATATTATGGTTGCCAGCATTGGTCTCCATAAACATATAGGCACTACCTGCGGTTCCGCGAGCTTCAAAGTTAATTGCTGCACCAATGTCTTTTGCCCATTTGTTTTTTTCTACAAAAGCTTTTGCTCCAAGTAGTCCAACTTCTTCTGCATCTGTGAATAAAATAATAATGTCATTTTTTGGCGGATTGTTTTCGCTTAAGTAAGCACGAACTCCTTCAAGAATTACAGCGACTCCTGTTCCTGCATCTGCTGCACCATGAGAGGCATTGGCAACAGAGTCATAATGAGACATAAGTAGTAATGCTTTACGACTTTTGTCTGTACCCTCAATTTTCGTAAAAATATTTTCAACGTCAGCGAATGTTGCATTTTTGTAATGGCTCTTAGGGTTGGTGTTGGCAATAGGGTTTTTTTGAATTTTTACAGCTAAATCGAGATTTTGTAATTGCCTAATGATGTATTGTTGTACTCTTTTGTGGGCAGCAGTACCTGTTGCATGAGGCTCTTTACTTATGTTTTTTATGTGTTCTGTTGCCAGCGCCATTGAAAAGCTGTTGGAAACAATTGTCATCTCATTGCTACTGCTGGGCTTTAGTGGGATAAATGCTAAATAAATTAAGATGATTACAGAAATGAGGTTTATGTAATTGGTTGATTTTTTTAGCATTTTTTTATGTCCTAAAATGTTACTCGTTTGATATTTGCACCCAATTGGTTGAGTTTTTCTTCAATCACTTCATAACCGCGATCAATATAATGAATATCAAAGATTTCGGTGGTTCCTTCTGCCACAAGTCCTGCAATAACTAGACTTGCTGACGCACGAAGATCAGTTGCTGTAGTTGGTGCGCCATTGAGGTTTTTCACGCCATTAATAACAGCTTGATTACCAGCAATGGTAATATCTGCTCCCATGCGAATTAATTCATTGATGTGCATAAAGCGGTTTTCAAATAAGTTTTCTGTCACAATTGAGTAGCCACTGGCAATAGCATTAAGTGCACAAAACTGTGCTTGCATGTCAGTTGGAAAGTCTGGATGTGGAGCAGTATTTATATTAACAGGCTTTGGTCTTTTTCCATGCATGTTTAAACTGATGGAATTTTTGGTGGTTGTGATAATTGCACCTGCTTGGCGTAACTTTCTCAAGACCGCCTGTAAATCACTTGGGTTAGCGTTGTTAATGGTTATTTCACCACCTGATGCTGCTGCGGCGACTAAAAATGTGCCAACCTCAATGCGATCAGGTATGACAGTGTGTTCACAACCAATAAGTTTTTCTACACCTTGTATGGTTAAAATAGGTGTGCCGATTCCCTTTATTTTGGCACCCATGTTGATTAAATATTTAGTTAAATCAATAACTTCTGGCTCAGTTGCACAATTTTCAAGTACTGTTTCTCCTTTGGCAAGAGTGGCAGCAATCAATAGGTTTTCAGTGCCTGTTACGGTGACCTTTTCCATGTGGAAATGGCAACCATGTAATCGTTCTGCCTTGGCAATAATATAACCATTTTCAACGTTGATTTTTGCACCCATAGCTTCCAAACCTTTGAGGTGAATATCCACAGGACGTGCACCAATGGCACAACCACCAGGTAGGGAAATCTCAGCAGTTCCATATTTGGTTAATAAGGGACCTAATGCAAGAATTGAAGCTCGCATGGTTTTGACTGTTTCATAAGGAGCGCGAGGTGTGTGTATATTATCAGCACATATTTCAACATTAGTTGTGTCATGAACTGCCAAATCTACGCCCATTTGAATCAATAAAGTATTCATGGTTGTGACATCATCCAAATGTGGTACATTTTTAATTAAGGAGGTGCCTGTGCCAACTATACTGGCAGCAATGATAGGGAGAACGGCATTTTTTGCACCTGATGCACTGATACTTCCTTTAAGCGGGTGACCGCCATTGATAACTATTTTTTCCATTATTTTAGATCACTGTATTCGGTAGGAGTGTAGGATTGAAAGCTAAAAGCATGAATATCACTTTGCATGTGATCGCCTAAAGCGGCATAAACTAAACGGTGGCGCATGATTTTAGACTTGCCTTCAAAATCTTCTGAGACAATAACGGCAGTAAAATGGGTTAAGTCATCACTTTGTACACTGACAGAGTGGCAATTAATATGGTTTTGGATTAGTTTTTCTATGGCTTGTGGTTGCATATAATTGAGTGTTTAATCGAAAAAGATTATTTTACTGTGGAAAAGATGAATTTTGTCAAAAATTCATCTTATTAATGCCAAATAAGCAACTATTTGCTTGGAATGATTGGATTTTGTTGTCTGTTGACAAACTTAGCTTGGCGATGAATTCTTTTTGATGCAAACACTAATTAGTTGTTTAACTCTAATGGCTTTGTATTTTATAATACTCTGTTGATAGTGATAAAATAGAATGTTAGGTGATATTTAATGATTGAAGCAATTGCTTACTTAATCGTTGGTTTAGTATTGTTGGTATATGCGGCTGACAAATTTGTCTTGGGTGCAGCTGCCACAGCGACTTATTTGGGTGTTTCCAGTATGGTTGTGGGTTTGATTGTTATTGGCTTTGGAACCTCTGCTCCTGAAATGGTTGTTTCTGCCATTGCAGCCATGAAAGGCAGCCCTGGTTTGGCATTGGGTAATGCTGTGGGTTCTAATATAACTAATATTGCCTTGGTTTTGGGTGCTGGCATTGTTGTTTCTCCTTTACTTATTTGCTCCAATACGGTCAAACGTGAGATGCCTATTTTATTAGCTGTGACACTATTTGTTCTCTTACTGATGTGGGATGGAGTATTGAGCCGTATGGATGGTATTTTACTTATTGCGTCCATGTTTACCATGACTTTATGGATGGCGTGGCTAGGATTGCGTCAGTCAAAAAGCAAAGATGTGCTCGAAACTGAATTTGAAGCCGAAATGCCTGTGGATGTGAGCAAAAAAGCAGCATGGTTATGGCTGTTGTTTGGAATAATTATGTTGCCAGTAGCTTCAATGTTGATGGTGCATGGCGCTGCGACAATTGCAAAAATGATGGGAATGTCAGATGTTATTATTGGCTTAACTATCGTTGCATTAGGAACATCTTTGCCAGAGCTTTCTGCGACAATTGCCTGTATGCGTAAAGGAGAACATGATTTGGCATTGGGTAATATTGTCGGGTCTAATATGTTTAACTTGCTTGGTGTTTTGGGTATTAGTGCGACAATTAAATCATTCAAATTACCTGAAGACTTCTTATCAACGGATTATTTGGTGATGGTTGATTTAACTCTAGCACTGCTTATCTTTTCCTTAATCTTTGTAGCTAAAAATAAGCCAATTCCGCGCCTTGTAGGTTATTTGTTTTTAGCCTGTTATTGTACTTATAACATGTGGCTATACCTGCGAGCGTAACATCGAATGAAACATACAAATCAAGAAATATTGTCCTTTGCAAAAAATGTCATCAGCACTGAGAGTAATGCTCTGGAAAAACTGCATGCTCAAATAGGCGATGATTTTATTAAAGCCATTAATCTTATCCTTTCTTGTTCTGGACATGTTATTGTCATAGGTATGGGGAAATCTGGTCATATTGGTAATAAAATTTCAGCCACTTTAGCATCCACCGGAACACCTGCATTTTCTGTTCATCCAGGCGAGGCAAGTCATGGTGATTTAGGAATGATAACCAAAAATGACATTACCATTTGTGTTTCCAATTCGGGTGAAACCCAAGAAGTCCTTAATATTATTCCAATCATTAAACGCATGGGTATTGCAACTATTGCCATTACAGGTAATGAGAAATCTACCATGGCAAAATTGGCTGATGTACATTTATCCATTGCTGTTGGTGATGAAGCCTGTCCATTGGGTTTGGCTCCAACGACTAGCACTACAACAACTTTGGTGCTAGGTGATGCTTTGGCTGTTACATTATTGAAACTACGTGGTTTTACTGAAGAAGATTTTGCCCGTTCTCATCCAGCAGGCTCTCTTGGGAAAAAATTATTATTACACATTGATGATTTAATGCGTAAAGGTGAGGGTATTCCTCAAGTCAAATTAGGAACAAACATACAAGAAGCGTTATTTGAAATAACTCAAAAAGGTTTAGGGATGACAGCTATAGTCGATTCCAATAATTGTGTTAAAGGCATATTTACCGATGGTGATTTGCGTCGTGCTTTTGATGATGAGCTGGACTTGAAAACCACCTTAATTGAACAAGCGGCGACAATTAATCCAATTACAATTAAGTCAAACAGCTTGGCTGTTTCAGCGGCACAATTAATGGAAAGTCATAATATTCACAGTTTATTAGTTGTGGATGATGACAATCATTTAGTTGGAGCGTTAAATATTCATGATTTATTAAAAGCGGGGGTTGTTTAATGATGTATTCATCTGAAGAGTTGTTCGAAGTAGCTAAAAATATAAAACTTATTATATTTGATGTCGATGGTGTCTTAACCGATGGTGGTTTGTATTTTACTGATGATGGGCGTGAGTTTAAAAAATTTAACTCCAAAGATGGCTTGGGTCTTTCATGGTTGGCAAAAACAGACATAACTGTGGCTATAATTACTGGTAGAAACTCGCCAATTGTAGCTGAGCGCATGAAAGCATTGAAAATCAACCATGTATATCAAGGGCGAATGAATAAATTAGAAACTTACCATAATTTACTCTCTGCATTGAAACTAAAGCCTTCGCAAGTTGCCTATGTAGGGGATGATACAATTGATGTGCCAATTATGAAAGAAGTTATTTTGCCAGTTGCGGTTGCAGATGCGCATAAGTCCGCTAAAGCTGTTGCTAAATGGGTAACAAGCAATAAAGGCGGCTATGGAGCAGGCAGAGAAGTGTGTGATTTATTGATGGAAGCTCAAAATAAATTAATTGATATTGATAAGCTACATCAATAAAAAATGACTGCACAAAATAAACAAATCGCCCTATTTGCTGTTATTGCATTAGTGATATATGCTGTATGGAGTTATTACTTTAATCGCGAAGAAATTAAGAAGGACAAGCCTTTTACTAAAGGTTATTCAGTTGAACAAATAGAAATGCGAATGACAAACGAAGACGGTGAATTGTCGACAAAGTTTAAATCACCAAGTTTGATTCGTTACACTGACTCACCAGTTTTATATATTGATGCCCCTGTTGTTTGGACTTACGAAAATAACAGGGAGCATTGGCTTATTAAAGCAAATAAGGCGGAGCTTAATACGCAGACAAATCAGGTCGAGCTTCTTGATAATGTCAATGCACGCTCACTTGATGAGAAGGAGCCGATAGTTTTCGTCACAAAAAATTTAATGTTAGACTTAACAAGTAAAAAAGCACAAACATCTGATGGTATTTCCATGCAACAAGCGCAATCTAGTATGCAAGGGCAGGTTGCTCACATTGATTTAAAAAATAAAATTATTGAGGTAAATAATAATGTTAAAGCCATTTATAAATCCATTAAATAAAACACCATTTATTTTGCTTGTTATTATGGCATCCAATGTGTGCGCACTTGAAACTGATAAAGCTGCTGATTTTGAGCTTGATGCTGATAATTTTTTGAATTTGCCGCAAGTAACAAATGGTGTGACAAGAGTAAAGTTTTGGAGTAATGTTTCTATACAGCAAGGGACATTAAAAATTAAAGCAGATGAAGCCGTTGTTTATAGTGGCTCTGATGGAATGGAAAAAGTTCTATTAAAAGGCAGTCCTGTACAGATGGAACAATTTATCGACTCAAACTATGGAAAAATAAATATTATAGCTAAACAAATAGATTTTATGATGAAAGATGAGATGTTATTCATGAGTGGGAATGTTATTATCTCAAGTAAAATACAGGGAAAAATGCATGGAGAAAAAATTAGTATGAATTTAAAGACTAAAGAAATTAAAGGAACTAAGACAGAAGGCTCTGATAATCGTGTTCGTTTAGTTATACCAGGTAAAAAATAACACTTATGATAGTTGTCAACCACTTAGAAAAATCTTATAAAAAAAGACAAATCATCAAAGATGTTTCAATGACTGTAGATAGGGGTGAAGTTGTCGGCTTGCTCGGTCCAAATGGTGCTGGTAAAACCACCTGTTTTTATATGATAGTCGGATTGGTAGCAGCTGATTCTGGTGAGATTATAATAGATGATATAGATGCAACTAAATTAGGTATACATCACCGAGCGGGTTTGGGTATGGGTTATTTACCTCAAGAAGCGTCTATTTTTCGAAAATTAAGTGTACGTGATAATATAATGGCAGTGCTTGAATTGAGAAAGGATCTCAATAAGCAGCAGCGTATCGCTCAAGTTGAGTCATTAATGGAAGAATTACATATATCACATGTACACGATCAACTTGGCATTAGTCTCTCTGGTGGTGAGCGCCGCCGAGTTGAGATTGCCCGTGCTTTGGCATTGGATTTAAAATATATTTTATTGGATGAGCCCTTTGCTGGTGTCGATCCAATTTCTGTTATTGATATTCAAAAAATCGTGTCACACCTTAAAAACAGAGGCCTAGGTGTATTAATTACGGACCATAATGTCAGTGAAACCTTAGGAATTTCAGATCGTGCTTACATATTGAATGATGGAGTCATGATAAAAGAAGGAACACCTGAGCAAATTATAAGTGATGAGAAGGTTAAGAGTGTATATCTTGGAAAAAACTTTCGAATGTAAAGCTTGCTTTTATCATTATTTTTGTGTATCGTTATATCAATTATAAAAATAAGGGTTTGGATAAAAATACCTTGAATTCTCATAATTCATACCAAAATTTTCTTTTAGAGACAGGAATTGTTTCACATTTCTTGTCATCACTTTTCGCGGGCTATAAACTTTTCGGTAAACACAAAAGTTATTCATGTTCGTTTTTCACTAACAAAATGAGGAAATCACTATGCAAATAGACATTACTGGTCATCAAGTCGAAGTTACTAAATCAATGAGAGATTATTTCACAACAAAATTTGAGCGCATTAAGCGCCACTTTGATCAGGTTATAAAGGTACATGCAATTTTAAGTGTGGAAAAATTAGAGCATAAAGCAGAGGCAACTATGCATATTAATGGCAAAACTATTTTTGCAGAAAGTGTACAAGAAGACTTGTATGCAGCAATTGATTTATTAATTGATAAACTGGATAAACAAGTCAGAAGACATAAGGACAAAGTAACGAATAAACACAGAGGTGAAGGGTTAAAATATAATATTTCCTAAAAATAGTTAATGAGGTCAAGTTTTTACTTGGTCTCATTCTAAATTTATTCACAAAAATAGAAACTTCAGTAGTTAATAGAAGTTTTGTAAGCCTCTCTTTAAGATTAAATACCCATATATTCCTCAAAAAGGTATACTTAGCAAAGGTTCTTTTACTTACAATGCTACAAAAAATTAATTAAATGAAGTTTATTGATTACATAGAAACACAAAACATCTTATTAAATATTCCTTTTAGAAGTAAAAAAAGGTTATTTGAACAGCTTGCAAAATTAATGTCAGGTGATGAAAGTCCACGAATTATTTACAATGCCTTAGTCAAAAGAGAAAAACTAGGAGCAACCTCGTTAGGTAATGGTGTAGCATTACCTCATGCCAACTGTTTAAAAAATAAAGAAGTTAAAATATCAGTATTTGTCTTAAATAAACCAGTAAATTATGAAAGTGTAGATGAAAATTTTGTGCAAGTTATAGTCTGTGTCTTATTTCCAAAACTACTCACTGAAAGCCATTATCAAATGCTTAAACTGATGGGAAAATTCTTTAAAAAGCACCGTATTTATCGCGACATTATTCAAGCTAAATCTGCTGAAGAAATTAAATCAATAATAATGGATGAAGGAAAAACTAAAAAGGATTAACTTATGCAAGAACTAATCGTTATTTCAGGAATGTCAGGCTCAGGTAAGACAATTGCCTTAAGGACTTTAGAAGATTTAGATTTTTATTGTGTTGATAATTTGCCAATAGATATGCTCAAACAATTTGTTAAACATATCTGCCAAAACCCAGATGATTATCACCGTGTTTGTGTTGGTATTGATATTAGAAATTCTGAAGAAGCCTTAAAAGAACTGCCTGATATCGTTGCAAATATTGATTCAAGCCTGATTAAAAGTAAAGTTATATTTTTAAACTCAAATGACGAAACCTTATTAAAAAGATATTCAGAAACACGCCGTTCACATCCATTATCAAACAGTAAGCATAACTATTCTTTATCACAAGCCATAGCGCAAGAAAGAGTTCTACTCGAGCCTATTGCCAATCTAGCTGATTTATTGGTTGATACGAGCCGAACAACAGCACCTCAGTTAAGGGACAAAATTTGGCGTCAAGTCTCTGGCTCCAGTAATGGTAAAGTCTCCTTGTTATTGCAATCATTTGCCTTTAAACGAGGTGTTCCCTATGATGCTGATTTTGTTTTTGATGCGCGTTGTTTACCTAATCCATTTTGGGAAAAAAGTTTGCGAGAGTATTGTGGGAAAGATCAGCCAATTAAAGATTATCTTGATTCCAAAGAGATGGCTGTAGAGTTTTATGATGATATTGCTGGTTTAGTAAAGAAGTGGATACCATCATTTGAAGAGCATGACCGCAGTTACCTCACCATTGCAATTGGTTGTACGGGAGGTAAACATCGTTCAGTTTATTTGACAGAAAAATTATTTAATGATTTGAGTCAATCCAGAAAGAACATCCTTGTTCAACACAGAGAGCTTGACAGCTAATCCCGCAACAACTCATTAATTGAAGTCTTTGCACGAGTTTGTGCATCAACAGTTTTTACAATGACGGCACAACTCAGTGAGTGAGAGCCATCTTTGCTGGGTAAATTACCAGGAACGACCACAGAACCAGGTGGAACATAACCATAAGTAATTTCTTTGGTGGCGCGATTATAAATTTTGGTACTTTGTGAAATAAACACACCCATGGAAAGCACGCTGCCTTTACCTATTCGCACACCCTCAACCACTTCAGAGCGCGCACCAATAAAACAGTCGTCTTCGATGATAGTTGGAGAGGATTGCAAGGGCTCAAGCACTCCGCCTATACCAACGCCCCCTGATAAATGCACATTTTTACCAATCTGGGCACAACTTCCAACTGTAACCCAAGTATCTACCATGGTTCCTTCATCAACATAAGCGCCTATGTTGACATAGCTTGGCATAACGACAACGTTCTTACCAAGAAAGGCTCCCATTCGAATCGTTGCAGGAGGAACAATTCGTGCACCAATCTTTTCAAAATCTTCTTGAGTGGCATTGTTGAATCGGCACGGAACTTTGTCAAAATAGTTATGTGAAGTCCCTTGTGTGACATAATTATCACTAATAGTAAAATACAATAAAACAGCCTTTTTTAGCCATTCATTTACTTGCCACTGACTATTATCTAATGGCTGAGCAACTCGAAATTTACCTTCTTCTAATCCCATAAGTGCATGGTTGATTGCGCTTTCGTATTTGTTGTCGAGTTCAATTTTGTTTAAAGTTGTTCTTTCTTCCCACGCTTGTTCAATTGTTTGTTGTAGTTCGTTCATAATAAATCCAGTAATGTTTTTTTGAGTTGGTCGAGTTCTAGTGTATCCAGTGCTTTATTGTTTCTATTAATCCAAAAGGTGTTTTCTGCACGTGCACCAATGGTAAAAATTTTGGCTGCATTAATGGAAATGTTAAGCTCAATTAATGCTTTGGCAATCAAAGAAAGCAGGCCATGACGGTCACGGCAAATAACTTCAATGGTGCTTTCTTTGCTATTGTTTGACTCCAGTGTATTCACTTTTGATTTAATCTTAAAGAGTTTTTCACGACTTGGAGTGTATTTGTTTAACTCTATATCAATTATTTTCTCTTGCGCTAGTGCTTCACGCATTTGGCCTACGACTTGTGAATTAGAGCTATATTTATCAACAATGCAATGCACTATATTAAGTGCAAAACCATCTTTTGTAATGTTGATATTGGCATCAACGACAGAGAAATTGTGTTTTTCAAACAAAGAAACCATAATATAAAATAAACCATTAAAATCATGGGCATAAATTAAAAATTCTACGCTTTCCCCTTTTTGGTTTAATTGTGCCACAACAGGTTTTACTTCGCTGGCTATTAATTGATGAATGTGAATGAGTTTGCTTAAATTAAAGCGACGATACAAGTTGCTTGGAAAATTATTAATCTGTTGTTTTATTTGGTCTTTGTCAAATTCCGATTCAATAAAATGTTCTAATAAAGTTGCCTTGGTTTGTGTCGCCGATTGTTTTTGAATGTTTTGTGTTAAGTGTGCTTTAGTTTTGACAAAGAGCTCATACAACAAACTGCCCTTAAAATCATTCCAGAGTTTTGGATCAGTGGCAGAGATATCAGCAATTGTTAACAAATACAAGGCTCTAAGTTTCAATAATGAACCAACATGATTTGCAAACTCAGCGATGACTTCAGGGTCACTCAAATCTTTCTTCTGAGCCGTCTCACTCATGACGAGATGCTCTCTAACGAGCCAAACAATTAATTCAGCATCATCTCCAGTAATGTTGAAATGAGTACAAAACTCTTGTGCATCAACCGCGCCTAATTCCGCATGGTGCCCTTCACGGCCTTTAGCAATGTCATGGAATAATGCAGATAAATAGACCAAATAGGGTTTTGGAATATTAGCAAAAACTTGTTCAGCTCGTTTGACTTTGGTTTTTCCATGGCGCAATAAGCATAAATTGCGCAAGGTAAATAAACTGTGTTGATCCACCGTATAAATATGGAACAAATCAAATTGCATACGACCAACAATTCGACCAAAAACAGGTAAATAACGCGCTAAGATACCAAGACGATTCATCTGATTTAACACAGATGCAACCTTGTTGTCTTGTTGTAAAATACTTAAGAATTGTATTTTCACGTGTTCGTTATTTCTAAAATCATCTGTTATTTGATCAATATTATGACGCATGGCTCTGACCGTATTAGCTCTTACGCCTTGAATTTCTGGGTGTTTTTGAATGAGTAAAAACAGTTCAAACCAAACAGTTGGCTCATGTGAGAATAAATTTTCGTCTTTTATCTCCAAAAAGTCATTTACAATTTGAAAGCGTGGGTTTAATTCAATAATCGCATCTTTGTGCTTTTCCTTTAAAATCTTTTCATCAAATAATTGCAGTAAACGTGAATTCAATCGCTCTAGCCGCATGGCATTACGGTAAAAAATTTGCATAAATTGTTCAACCGCAGGGTTCTTTATGCCTTCGTCATGAAAGCCAAATATTTTTGCCAACTTTAATTGATAGACAAATAGTACGCGTTCTTCTTTATGACCAGCAATAATGTGCAGAGCGAAGCGAACCTTCCATAAAAAATCTTGGCCATTCTTTAGACGGATATACTCGTATTCAGTTAAAAAGTCATTGTCGACCAACTCATGCAAAGAGTTGGTTTGAAAAAACCGCTGCACAACCCATGATACCATTTGAATATCTCGCAGTCCTCCAGGGCCTTCCTTGATATTGGGTTCAACATTGTAAGTGGTGTCAGAATATTTCTTGTGACGGTATTTTTGTTCATTCCATTTGGCAATAAAAAAATCCTCTCCTTTCCATATCTTTTTGGCACTAACTAATCTTTGCATTTTGGTAAAATTTGCAGAATGCCCCAAAATAAAACGGGCTTCCATTAAGTTGGTGGCAATAGTGACATCGTCTTTTGCTTGTTCGTAACACTCTTTTGCTGTGCGAACACTCGAACCAATATCTAATCCTATATCCCATAGGCTTTGGATAAATTGGCTGATTTGTTCGTCATCTTTTTTTGATTGCCTGGTTTTTAAGACTAAGATGTCAACATCAGAATAGGGGTGCAAATCTCCTCGGCCAAAGCCACCAACGGCAATTAAAGACAGTTTATCATTGGTAATAAATCTGTGCCATAATTGAATCAATACCTGTTCGACATACCATCCACGTGTACGAACGAGATTAGCGACTTCTTGATTGGCTAAAAAATCTTCAGCTTGCTTGCTATCGGCTTTTTTTAGAATGTTTTTATAGAAAGGAATAAATTGATCGGGTGCTTTTTGTAACTCAAGCACATCCATATAATTTTCAGCGTGTAATGGAGGTGCTAATCTAGACATTGTTCAGCTAGTAATCAAACGTATAGTTATCAGTGACAGTTAAGACCTCAACGCCAGTGCCTGTCACGACCATTGTGTGTTCCCATTGAGCTGACAAACTTTTATCTTTGGTAACCACCGTCCATTCATCAGCAAGCAATTTGCAGTGTCTTTTGCCGACATTAATCATCGGTTCAATGGTAAAAGCCATGCCTTTTTGCAAAACTAGCTCTGTACCTTTTCTACCATAATGCATCACTTGAGGTGATTCGTGAAATTTTTTGCCAATACCATGACCGCAATACTCACGCACCACCGAGAAGCGATTGGCATGTGCATGCTGTGCAATAGCATGACCAATATCACCTAGTTGTACACCGGGTTTAACCATACGAATTCCGATTTCCATGCATTCTTTGGTGACATCAATAAGCTTTTGTGCGCGACCATTAATTTTTCCCACCGTATACATGCGAGATGTATCACCATGCCAGCCATCTTTGATAACAGTGACATCAATATTGACAATGTCACCATTCTTGAGTTTTTTCTCACCAGGAATTCCGTGACAAATTACGTGATTGACCGAGGTACAGATGGACTTTGGGTAGCCATTGGGGTATTTTGGAGTTTTGTGACCATAGTTAATGGTAGCAGGAATAGTGTCTTGTACATTAACCATATATTCATGGCAAATTCTATCAATTTCATTGGTAGTCACACCAGCAACGACGTGTTCACCAATCATGTCTAATACTTCTGCTGCCAAACGGCCTGCAACTCTCATTTTTTGTATATCTTGTTCTGTTTTAATAACAACTTGCACGGGTAATTTCTTTTAATAATTGTCTAAAGTCACTTATTGTATAGGTATTTTGTTTCTAATGCTTATTTTTTTATTTAAAATGTCGTAATCTGAACAGTCTTGAATTTTATATGATTCAACTCAATGAATTAGTAACACTTTTGAACCATAATTACCTTAACCAATACAATACTCGAATTGTTGGTGGTTTTGATGAGCCATTTTATCAAACATTTGTGGGGCAACAACCTGCACAGATACAGTTTTCACACGATTATATCCGCAGTGCCCTGCACGAACTGGCTCACTGGTGTGTGGCAGGCAAAGAGCGCCGAAAACAAGATGATTTTGGCTATTGGTATGCAGCAGATGGCAGAAATCAACAACAACAAAATGAATTCTTTCAAGTAGAAATAAAACCCCAAGCCCTCGAATGGGCATTTTCAATAGTACTAGGTATTGATTTTGAAGCCAGTGTTGATAATCTTGGCACTCAAGTCAAAGGCGTTGATGAATTTAACAACAACCTAAAAAAGCAACTGAGCGAATATGTTAAAAATGGTTTTCCAAAGCGAACTGAACAAATCTTGTCGTTATTCGCAAATTATCGAGGGGTTGAGGATTTTAAGACATGCTTTACTTTCAACTAATACAGTTAAATCAATTGTTAGTTTAAAAATATCAATACAAAAAATACTATACTATATCTCTTTTTGAGTTATAATTATTTTGGAGATTGAATAATTAACTTGCTATACACCTGTAAAGTTGTTTAAAAAGTAATTTGACCTCTTAATCTTTAGAAATATAGAGAGAATCTTAACAAATGACAAAATCAAATGCTCTTGATATGACTCTATTGATAATAATACACGTGGAAGATCTAGGAAATTATGAAATATGTCAAAAAGGGTACTTGACCCCTTAAACGCTGCTCTTTCAACTACTAATTTCCATGGTAGACCCCTTTGATTACATTAGTCCACTGATTGTTAGCGATTATTTCCATCCTCCCGACCTCAATACCAACTCTGTTATATATGTCTTTTCTTTGCTATTTTGCTTGTTAACATCAAATGTAAGAGTATATTCTTTAGAATTATCTGGTAAAAAATAACTATGATTACGAGAATAAACAAAAGCACCGTTTTTATTGTTAGCTGGCTGAGACCACGTTAATGAATTTATTTTTTCATTGTTCAATGTAGTAATCACTACATCATTAGCCATTAATTTAAAAGAAACAATTGCATTATTGGGTCTTGTTTCTGATGGTTGATAAGCAATCTTTGTCGGTTTTTCAAAAACAAAATCAAAACCAATTACAAATTTTTTTGATGGTAGATTTTTTAATTTAAATTTGTAATTATTCCTTTGATTAAGATTAATCTCTCCAAGGTTAAGAATATATCTATGATTTACAGCTTCCAAACCATTGTCAATAAAACTTCCATCTCCTGTATATTGCAAATCTGTACTACAACTTACCATTACTGATAATAAAGAAATACAATATAGCATTTGTCTTAATATATATAATTCTTTCATATTTTTTCCATTAATTTGCAGTTTAAGGGGTGTGCGCCCTTTTTAATAAATTCCTCGGTCTTCCGCACGTATTATAACCTACTTTTATTTTTAGTTTTGACTCAATTTGTGACTTAAACTTATCATTTCCAAGAGGCGTACCTGTTTGGGCACAATTTCTAATGGTATATATGGATATATATTATATATGGGACAGGCACATATTAAAATCTGTAAATTCTCAGATTGGTGTAGAAACACACTTGGTATATATGGGACAGGCACATATTAAAATCTGTAAATTCTCAGATTGGTGTAGAAACACACTTACTTGAGTTAGGTTTGAATAAATTTGTTGGCTAAAAGTTGAATTTTTTATTGGATTTTCTAAATTCTTGGGAAATCCACTTATTTGAAACAAAGCTGTAGCTCTCACACGCTCTGTGAAGTTTGATATTTATGAGTTTTGGTTATTCCAAAGCAGGAATTAAGCTAATATCTTGCTTGATTTTCTTTTTGATATTCTCAACAAAATTCTTTAATTGTTGTACCGTGCCAATGGCTTTTCTGCCTTGAAATTTGAATTGATAAAGCTCATCTAACCATGTAGTTTCATCTAAACCTAAACGGTTTAGAATAGGTGGTAGATCATCGGGTATAAAGCCTTTTTTATTGGCAAGTATTGCTCGTCCTGTAGAATCGACTAAATCGAGATAGTCGGTTAGGTTGTAAGGAATATCGTTTTCATCAAAGCCTAAGTTTAATAAATTTGATGACTTGGATTTAATTCTTTCTTGGATAGATGTGTAATCTGAATTCTCAGGACTTCGTGCCATAGCAGCTCTTATTGGATTCAGATCAACATACGCCATGCAGGTTAATAAGGCTCTTTCATCCAGCAATGCTTGGCTTTTGAACCTGCTTTCCCAGAAACTTCCTGTCACTTTATCTTCCAAGTTAGCCTGTCTAGCTATGTTCTCATTGAGCAATTTCATAAACCAACTAATCGACATTAATCGTTTTCGGTATTTATCAGCCAATAAATAAACCACAGTCAAAACTGGTTTTGATTGCACTTCATTTCCCATAAAATCTTGGCATACTTTTGGTAATTGACACAGCTGTGACCAATAAGCAAAGACTTGTTTTTCGTCCCAATCATCTGTTGAATTTATCTTCAAAACAAGATGGTAATGATTGCTCATTATTGCATAAGCGCAAACATCTAAATTAAACACAGATGATAAGAATTTAATTCTATCCACCATCCATTGTCTTCGGTGTTCAAAACATTGTCCTGAATATTTATCTTTGCCGCATAAAAATGCTCGCCGAACACATCGACTCATTACATGATAATAGGGTGTATCTTCGGGTGCAATAAGGTACTTCCGTGCTAATGTCATCTTAAACTCCTGTAAAAATGATTATTTTACGAATTGTTGAGGTGAAAAGATGTGGGAGAATTCCTATATCGATGTAGGATAGTTACTTCGATTGCGCCTGTCCTAGATCCTTGTTAGTGCCAAGATTGAGTAGTAATATAATCGTGGTTTTTTTGCTTTAGATTGCGTTAGAAATCCACAAGGTCAGCGTTTAAGAAGATGAGTTTATATACCATAAATAATTCTTTTTAGATGTTGAGATTGGGGATTTATAGCGTGATATGAAATAAAAAAATGGTACCGAGGGCGGGAATCGAACCCGCACTTCCGAAGAAACCGGATTTTGAATCCGGCGCGTCTACCAGTTCCGCCACCCCGGCACATTTCTTTTTAATTCTGATGAGAACATCAAAACTTAGGGTTGCGTAGTATAAAGCCTAAATTTATTTGTTCAAGAAATTCGTGTTATTTGTTGTGATTATTTTAAATCCAGTGCAACTCTAAAGCCCAGTCGTGCATCGGTGAAATTGGCTTTGGCAGTAAAGCGGTGGCTGGAGCGGAATTCGTTTTTAGAGCTGCTCCATGAGCCTCCTCTTATGACGTGATTTTCACAACCTTGGTTTACCCATGCACTGCCATCAACTGGAGCACGTGTGTAGGAATCATGCCAACAATCGGCAGTCCATTCCATAACATTGCCTGCTGTATCATATAGATTGAACTGGTTGGGTGTGAAACTTCCAACGGGTGCAGGCCCCCAGTAATTGTCATTGTAGTTTTCAAAGCCTTTTTTCCAGCGCATGCGGTTGTTGCCTTTTAATCGATCTAATTTGCCAGTAAGATTTTCGGTGACTTGCAGTGGTGTACCATTTCCCCATGGGTATATTGTGTGCGAGCCAGCTCGAAGGAAATATTCGAATTCTGCTTCACTGGGTAAACGGTATTTTTTATTGGTTTGATTTTTTAGCCATTGTATATAGTTGTTAGCATCATTCCATGAAACATGGATTACCGGATTTTCTGGTTTGGCTTTTTTTCCTTGGTAGTCTTTTTTCCAAGTGATTCGGTTTTTGTTTTTGAGTCGTCCTGTTCGGATATCATAGATTACCGATGAATGTTTTTTCTCTGCATCTGTTTTATATTTTGTGTCTTTGATGAAAAGCGCAAAATCTGACACAGAAATTTCATTTTGACTGATGGCTAGACCGTAGTTAATAGTTACATTATGTACAGGCTTTTCGTGTTTTGGTCCTTGAGTGTAGCCCATCTGGTATTTTCCAACTGGCATGATAGCCATTTTTGGCAGTGAAAGTCCTTCTTGAGTGCTGTCTTTAAAAGTATCTAATGGTGAGTATGAGCCATACAATTTCATTCGAGCAATCTCATTTTGATAATCGTTTATCAAGGCTTGAGAGATATTTAAGTCTGATAACTGGCTTAACATTTTTTCAGCACGTTTGATGTTGGTTGTATCAATGGCTTGGTGAATTTGTTGCTCAAGCCATACATAACGTTGTTGTTTAAGGTCTTGAATTGTTGCTTGAGCTTGTTGAACGTTGATGGATTCAGGGGATAAAAGTTTGGCATGGCTAATTTGTTCTTGCGCTAATTGAAAATCAATTTCTTCAGCGGCTCGCAAGGCATTGTTGATTAGTATTCCATTAACTTGTGCAACCAGTAAAAGGGCTTTGTTGTTGTTAGAATCAATTTCCATCGCTTGTTTAGCACTGTGCCAAGCATCTTGTGAGTTGGTCGTAATGACTAAGTTGTCTTGCAATTGTTTCCTGCCTTTTTTGTACAGTTTATTGATGGTTTTTATGGTGCTAAGTTTTTGTTCTAGCGCATTAATAGTTGAGCTGTTTTTATTTAGAGTTTTTAGTTGAGCGATGGCAGTGGTTAATTGCTCTTCATCACCTTGTGAGATAGCTTGTGTAGTTTTGAGTTTCAGTTGTTGTGCTAATACTGCAGTAAGTGATGCGATGTTCTCATTTTGACTGTCTATTTGTTTGAGGTTAACAAGATAGAATAGGGCGTTTTGATTTTCTGGTTCAAAATAGCGCTCTTGTTCTATGGCTTTTTGGATGGTAGTTACTAACTCTTCACTGGTGAGTTTTTCTAAATCATCTATGTTGAATTTCCAAGCTGGAATATCCAATATTTCTTCAATAACTGTTCTTTGTGTTGTAGGGTCAAAAAAAGTTTTATTTTCTTCTGTTTTTTCTATGCCAATCAATGGTTTATGTTCTTGAATGACACTAAAGCTTGTGTGTTTATTTGAGCTCGGGTGTCTCATTAAGTACAAAAAAGCCACTAAACCAATACCAATAAGCAGTACGATTATTTCTTTAGTGTTTAATTGTTGGTCTTTTACACGCATGCTTTATTGTGTGCAGTTGTCTCTAAGTGTGTTGCAAATTCTACCATCTTTTATTGGGCTGATGCCGCCTGCTGTGTTTTTTATTCGGTTAATGATTAGTTGTTTAAGGTTTGAACCATTTTTATTGCAGTTAAGTATCATGTCTTCATTAATCATGTCATAGCCATCGTGGTCTGTGTTGTTATCAATTAAATATTGCGGAACGATTGCGGTGATATTGTCAGTGTCTTTAATAATTTCATTGCTTTTAAAACGCAATCCTGAGATTTTTTGTAATTGTGGGTTGTGTGTAAATTTAATTCCTGATACTAGAAGCCAGTGACCATTGGCTGTCCACATATCAATACTGTGATTAAGCATTTTTTTAAGTGTTTTGCCATCAATCTTAATCATTTTTAAATCAGAAGGGTAAGGGAACATGCCTTCAATGTGTTTACGTGTGATATTGCTGTTAGCAGAAATATTGTAGTTTAAACGAACAGAGCCAGAATTAATTAAGGTAATATCTGCTTGGCAAAGTTTAAATTCTTCTAAAGCGGTATCGGCTATAAAGTTACCCATATTGGTTTCAAAACGTCTGATTTCACTCTCTTCAGCTATTAACTCTACTTTTGTTGTGCCATATGCTAAGTTTAGGCAGTCATCGTTTTGGTGTAATTTTTGGCAATATTTTACATTGGTTTTTTGTATCCAGTTTCCGATGGTTTGTTGAACATTTGAGTCTTTTTTAACGGTTTTATCAAGATCAATAAAAGTGGGTAGGAAGCTAACACTATCTTGAATTAATGTTACTTCAATTACTGCTGCAGATAAAGCATCGGCATCCGCTTTTATTATCCATGCACCATTGACTTGTTCGTTTTGTCGGTAATGCTCATGTCCACCAATAATAATGTCAGGTCGATAAATTTTGGGCAATTCAAGGATTTTTTTATCATCGCTTAGGCGTTGGTGAGTTAAGGCAATAATTACTTGCGCCCCTTGTTTTTTCAAAAATGGTACATAATGTTTGCTGACTTCAAGTGGGTTGTCAAAACTAGCTATGTATTCGGGGTGAGTCATATCTGTTGTTAGACTGTAAAAGCCAACTTTTATGCTGCCGTATTGTTTTATCATCCATTTGTGAATTTTATTGGAGTGAATTTTACCTAGTTTTTCATCTTGGTACCAGTTGATATTGGAGTCTAACCAGTTGAATTTTGATTCGTCAATTCGGTCCTGAACCATGGGCATGTATTTGAGTTTGGATTTGTCAAATTCGTGGTTGCCAAAGGTAATAATCATATTGCCATCAAAGTCATGATTGATGCCATCTAATTGGTTCATGGCATCAATCATAGCAGCACCTTTGTTGACACGACTACTAAAAGAAGGTTGAAGAAAATCACCTGCATGTAATAAAACAACATCTTTTCCTTGTGCAGTTAATTGGTCTCGTAGCGTTTTAACGCGTGCTAAACCTCCAACTTTGCCGTTATCTAACCCTTCTGCTCGGTAAACATCACTTATGGCAAGTATAACAAAGGATTTTTTTGTTATTTTATTTTGGCAAGAGCTGATAGTTAATAACAGTATTATGAAAATTATGGAGTGTTTTATGTTTATAGGTGATTTCATTTTGGAAAATATGGTTTAATAGACAAATGATAACAGATTACACGTGGATTGACGATAATTCCCAATTAGAAGACTTAATTTTAACCATAAAAGGCGATGAAGCTTTAGCATTTGATAGCGAGTTTGAACGGATTAGTACTTTTTACCCAAAACCTGCATTATTCCAGCTTAAAATCGACGGTGAATATTATTTGATTGATATGAAAAATATATCAAATCATACACCATTAACAAAATTATTGAACAATATAATATTACATTCAGGTTCGGAAGATTTGGAGATTTTATACAACTTAAATGGACAATTGCCAGATTTTATTTTTGACACACAGATTGCTGCATCACTTTGTGGTTATGGTTTACATTTCTCCTACCAAAATATTGTTAAGGAGTTGTTTGATGTAGAGCTTTCAAAAGCACACAGTCGTTCGGACTGGATGAAACGCCCATTAAGTAGTGAGCAAATTGAGTATGCCATTGATGATGTGGTTTATTTGACCGAAATGAAACAAATTTTGGAAGATGAGTTAAATAAGCAAGGACGCATGGGTTGGTATGAATTTCTCATTAATCAAAGAAAAGAGGCTATTGTAGGATCTAACCACATTGCCAAAACTTTTGTTAGTATTTGTAAGTCAAAGCGATTTAAAGTCCCGCAACAAAAACTGGTTTTGGCTTTGTTGAAGTGGCGAGAAGAAGTCGCAATAGCTCGTGACAAACCGCGTACATGGATATTAAAAAATGCTGAAATCATTGATATAGTAATAAAAAAACCACAAACCGAAGGGGCTTATATTAAAGATATAGGTTTGTATGCAAAGTTTGTTAAGCATAACCTCCGGGCATTGTTGTCTTTGTATCAGAAGGCAGAAAGTATGGCTGAAGTTCTATTGCCTAAATTTGATAAGTTGTCTCCAGAGCAAGGCGATATTTTCAATGCAATGAAGCAAGAATTGGCCAATAAGTGTGATAGTTTAAATATCCCAGCATCCTTGGTCATAAACGTTTCGGATTTAAAATCTCTTGTAGCCGCTGGTAAGACTTTAGATGATATTAAAATGTGGCGATTAATAAATCAATAATCTTAAGGAAATTCTGAAAAATAGAAAAACTCAGGCTTGCATAGATTAACAAGGTCGATTTGAATGAGTACAGGATTAGTCATTCTATTTCAAGCTCATTCAAAGAAGAGATTGTTAATCTATGAAAGCCCCGTAGGGCAAGCCATCAAGTACTCATCTGCTTCGCTGAAATTTTTAAATAGGGAATACCCTTGTTTTTCAAATTTCAACTCGCAACTAAATACTTGACGACTTGCTGAGAAATTCTATTTTTCAGAGTTTCCTTAAAAATTCTTGCACAATTTCAGATAGAAACTAAAATACCTTGATTAGATTTTCGGGATGTAGCGCAGCCTGGTAGCGCACCACAATGGGGTTGTGGGGGTCGGAAGTTCGAATCTTCTCATCCCGACCATATATAGTGAGGTGTTTAGACCTCAATAAGTGAGGCATTATGACCTCATCAACACGGCATTAATTCAGGAAATGCCATTACAATGAGGTAAATTATGAAAGATCCAGTAAGAGTTGCCATTACAGGCGCAGCCGGTCAAATCGGATACCAATTATTATTTAGAATTGCTGCAGGTGATATGCTTGGAGCAGACCAACCTATTATTTTACAATTACTTGAAATTCCACCAGCTATGGGTGCAGTTCAAGGTGTTGTCATGGAATTAGAGGATTGTGCTTTTCCTTTATTGCACAGTGTTATTGCCTCTGATGACCCAAATGTCGCTTTTAAAGATGCCGATTATGCATTGCTAGTTGGAGCAAGACCTCGTGGACCAGGAATGGAGCGCAGCGATTTACTCGAAGCCAATGGTGCAATATTTACGGTTCAAGGAAAAGCCATAAATGACAATGCCTCTAAAGATATTAAGGTGTTAGTCGTTGGAAATCCAGCTAATACCAATGCCATGATTGCGATGGAATCAGCCCCTGATATTGATAGCAAACAATTTACTGCCATGACGCGTTTGGATCACAACCGTGCTATGGGGCAACTTGCTGCTAAAACAGGCAAGCAAACCAATGATATAACCAGAATGACAATCTGGGGTAACCACTCTTCAACACAATATCCAGATATTGCCAATGTTATGATTGATGGCAAAGCGGCTACTGACTTGATTGACAGAGATTATTACGAAAACGAATTCATTCCAACTGTACAAAAACGTGGCGCTGCGATTATTAAAGCACGTGGTGCTTCAAGTGCGGCATCTGCGGCATCTTCTGCTATTGACCATATGCGCACATGGTCACTCGGAACAAACGACGGTGACTGGGTTTCTATGGCAATTCCTGCCGATGGTTCCTATGGTATTGAGCCAGGTATTATTTTTTCTTATCCTGTAACGTGTAAGGATGGTCAATATTCTATTGTTCAAGGTTTGGATATTGATGCATTTTCACAAGACAGACTTGATGCAACAGAAAAAGAATTACGCGAAGAGCGTGAAGCAGTTGAGCATTTGTTGAAATAAATTAATAAATATTTAATGAAAATGGCGCTTTATTAGCGCCATTTTTTTGTTCGTGATTCTTGTAGATTGCTTCAATCATGGCTAATAAAACGGTATAATAACTTTTTTAGATAATGACAAAGAGTATACGGTTATGACAAGAGAATCTATGGAATTCGATGTGGTCATTGTAGGTGGTGGACCATCAGGTTTGTCCGCAGCGATAAAGCTAGCGCAAATTTCAAAAGAGCAGGGTAAGGATTGGCAGATTGCTTTGGTTGAGAAAGGTTCAGAAATTGGTGCACATATTATATCGGGTGCCGTTTTTGAGCCAACAGCATTAGATGAATTATTTCCAAATTGGAAAGAACTTGGAGCCCCAGTTGCTACTTCTGTTACAGGAGATGACTTTTATTATCTTCGTTCTCAAGAAAAGAGTATCAAAACTCCCAATATCTTAATTCCATCGCCGATGAAAAATCATGGCAATTACATCATTTCACTCGGTAATTTGTGCCGTTGGTTAGGTGAGCAAGCCGAAAATCTAGGTGTCAATATTTTTCCAGGATTCCCTGCTTCAGAAATAATTTACGATGAAAAAAATTATATTAAAGGCGTTATTACTCAAGATATGGGAATAGATGCCGAAGGTAAGGAAAAAGGATCTTTTGAACCAGGCTATGAACTACTAGCAAAACACACCATATTTTCTGAAGGTTGTCGTGGACATTTAGGCAAGCAACTGATTGAGAAATTTGACTTAGATGCAAAATCTGATCCAGCGCATTATGGCATTGGTATTAAGGAGGTTTGGCAGATTGATGAGGCTAAGTCACAACCAGGAAAAGTTGTGCATACTTTTGGCTGGCCCTTGAATAATCACACTGAAGGTGGTGGGTTTTTATACCATTTAGAGAATGGTCAAGTTGCCCTTGGTTTTATTGTTGCTTTGAATTATGATAATCCTTACTTAAGTCCTTTCGAAGAATTTCAGCGCTGGAAACATCACCCTGTTATTAAGTCAATTATTGAAGGTGGCAAACGCATTGGCTTTGGAGCTCGTGCCATGAATAAGGGTGGATTTAATTCGTTGCCAGAAATTGAATTGCCAGGTGCCTGTTTAACAGGTTGCGAAGCAGGATTTTTAAATCCAGCAAAAATAAAAGGTATTCACACGGCGATGAAGACTGGCATGATTTCTGCTCAAAGTATTGCAGATAATCTGCTTAAGGAGGATGCAACTGATGTAAAAACTACGTATTCTCAAGACATTAAGGACTCGTGGGTCTATTCTGAATTACAGAAGACCCGTAATTTTGAGCCTGGTTTGCACAAGTTTGGTACATTCTTTGGCTCTGCTTTTACTTTTATTGACCAAAATATATTTCGAGGTAAGTTACCTTTAACATTGCACAATAAAGAAGCTGATTATGCAGCACTTAAGCCAGCAGACTCTTGTGAACAGATAGATTATTCTAAACCAGATAATAAAATCAGTTTTGATCGTTTGTCATCGGTGTTTTTATCCAGTACCAGCCATGAAGAAGATCAGCCCTGTCATTTACAATTAAAAGATGACTCTATCCCTGTGACAATAAATCTACCTAAATGGGCTGAACCAGCACAAAGGTATTGTCCAGCAGCAGTTTATGAAATTATTGAAGAAGGAAATGAGAAAAAGTTCAGAATAAATGCTTCAAACTGTGTACACTGTAAGACTTGTGACATCAAAGACCCCAGTCAAAACATCAACTGGGTAACACCAGAAGGTGGTGGTGGACCGAATTATTCAAATATGTAATTAGTGCTTTTATGATAAAAAAAATACCTGTATTATTGTCTCTTTTGATTTTGAGCCTGACTGTATATGCACAAACCAAACCTAAATGGGTGGAAATTGGTGAGGGAACCTATAAAGCAGGTTTCATCTACCCTTATAAGGTGCAACTATCAGTTCCTTATGGTGTCAGAAATATTGCTGAACTAAAGCAAGGACTTTTGCCTATGCGCTTTGAATTGACTTGGTTGCCATTGACAACAACTAAAAAAGAAATTAAAAAGTTGTTCAGCAATCAATTAGAAGAGAAGTTTGACTCTGTTGCCAGTTTTAAATTATCGAAAAATTTGATTTATTTGTTTTTAAGAAAGCTTCCCGAAACCAAAAGACACGAACATTGGGTGTTTGAATATTATCCTGACATAGGGACTAAACTTTTTATTAAAGATAAAAAGGTATATCATTTGGTTGGTGCTGAGCTTAATCGGGCACTTATTGATTCGTGGATAAACAAAAGCCCTGTTTTGACAGCAAATCTCTTTAATCGTTTATTAAAACTACAATAAAATTGGAATCTACACTTATGAAAATAATTTTCTGCCTTGTTTTGAGTTTTAAACTCATGGCAAGCCCAAATCCAACAGCCATGCTCAATGGTCCAAAAGACGAGAGACATCCTATTACAGCATTTATTCATGTAAATATATTTGTTGATGCAAAAACAGAGTTAAAGGATGCAACCTTGGTAATTCAAGATGGTAAGGTGCTTGTGGTTGGTGTAGATATCAAAGTTCCAAAACAAGCCCATATTCGAGATATGCACGGAGCAACTATCTATCCTGGCTTTGTTTTGCTTGATAGTGGTTATGGTTTGCAAGAACCTGAAAAGCCCGTACCATTTTCATTTTTTGGATCAGAAGTGATGGACACAACGACAACAGGCGCTGTCAACACAAATGAAGCAATTAAGGCCTCCTACCAAGGAATTAATGATTTTCATCACAATGCAAAACAAGCAAAAGAATTGCGTAAACTGGGTTTTTCAACCGTGTTATCATCCAGACATGATGGTATCATGCGTGGAAGTTCGGTATTGGTTAACCTAAATGATGACAATGATAATCAATCGATACTAAAAGCTAAAGCAGCGATGCATTTGTCATTCAACAAAGGCAGTTCAAAACAACTTTATCCAATCTCATTAATGGGATCATCTGCATTGCTTCGCCAAACATGGTTAGATGCGAAGTGGTATGGTGATGGACAAGCTGATTATACGGATGTGGATTTAGCCGCAATTAATAAAGCCAGTCAGTTACCTCAAGTGTTTGAAAGTAAAAATTGGCAAGAAACACTGCTTGCTGATAAGTTGGCTAAAGAGTTTGATAAAAAATTAATCATCAAAACTTCTGGTGATGAGTACCAACATATAGACGCAATAAAAAACCTTAATCGCCAGTTGATAGTGCCATTAACTATGGCAAAAGCTCCAGAGGTGTCCGATGAGTTGGATGCATGGAATGTTTCGTTAACTGACATGATGAAATGGCAGATGTCACCTTATAATGCCTACTACTTGCATGAGAAAGGTGTGAGCTTTGCGCTTGTTCCAGGTCAAAATAAAACTTTTTTTAAAGACTTAATTAAAAGTGTTAAAAATGGATTGCCACAATCTGCAGCTCTAGCAGCATTGACTTCAACACCTGCTGGATATTTAAATAACAACAAAATTGGCAACTTAAAAAAAGGATCCTATGCTAACTTTATTATTGCACAAAAGAATTTGTTTGAAAAAGGGGGTAAAATTAATGAAAACTGGGTAGTAGGCAAACGCTATGTTATCAACAAAATCAACCCATTAGAATCCGGTGTTTATCAATTAAATTTGGATGGAAAAAACCAAGAAATTGAGCTTCAAAATAAAGGTGGCAAGCTTGTAATAAAAAGTACAGACAAAGAAAGTAAGTTAAAATACAAAGCCAAAATTAAACAACAGTTTATAAATTTCACCATCATTGATGGAGAAGATAAACAAAGACTTCTCGGCTTGGTGGATCATAACTCTTTTACTAGTATTGCAGGCAGTACAAATAAATGGCAGGTAAAACGCATAAAAGATGTGGCTGAAATAGATGGTACTAAAGTTGATAAAAAAGCCTCTATTCCGGTTGTTCCTCAACCTTTCTCTGCTTATGGCTTGCATGCAACCAACTCTGCAAAGAGTTACCTTATTACCAATGTCACTGTGTGGACAGGAGAAGCCCAAGGTGTGTTAGAAGACACTGATGTCTATGTTAAAAATGGTAAGATAGCAAAAATTGGACAAAACCTATCAATCAATGCAGAAAAGACTATTGATGGTAAAGGACATTACTTAACAGCTGGAATCATTGATGAGCATTCTCATATTGCGTTGTTATCGGTCAATGATATTATGGCTAATTCATCAATGGTAAGAATGGAAGACTCCCTTAACTCCGATGATGTGTCGATTTATCGTAACTTATCAGGTGGAGTGACAGCCGCACAACTCTTACATGGTTCGGCTAACCCTTTAGGTGGTCAATCAGCGATGATAAAGATGCGCTGGGGTGTTGTTGGAGAAGATTTGTTGGTAAAAGGTGCGGATAAATTCATTAAATTTGCATTAGGTGAAAATGTCAAACGTTCACGCTCTCAAAATTCAATACGTTACCCCTTAACTCGAATGGGAGTTGAACAAGTCTATCGCGATGCATTTACCAATGCTTTAGCTTATGAAAAGCAGTGGCAAGATTACAATAAACTCAGTCGTTCAGCCAAAAAGAAAACAACAGCCCCGCGACGAGATTTAATGATGGAAGCCACATTAGAAGTTGTGAATAAAAATCGTTTTATCACCTGTCACTCGTATGTGCAATCAGAAATTAATATGCTTATGAAGGTTGCTGATGATTTTGATTTTAAGGTCAATACTTTTACTCATATATTAGAAGGATATAAAGTGGCAGATAAGATGTTAGCTCATGGAGTTGGAGCATCGACCTTTGCGGATTGGTGGGCATATAAGTGGGAAGTCAATTACGCTATTCCTTACAATGCTGCTATTATGACTAAAGTGGGTGTGACTACAGCAATAAATTCTGATGACCCAGAGATGTCACGTCGTTTGAATCAAGAAGCGGCAAAATCGATTAAATACGGTGGGTTAAGCGAGCAACAAGCATGGAAAATGGTAACGCTCAATCCTGCTAAATTATTACACTTAGATAACCGAATAGGCAGTATAAAGGTCGGTAAAGATGCAGATATTGTTTTATGGAATACCAATCCATTAAGTATTTATGCCAAAGCAGAAAAGACATTTGTTGATGGTCAATTATTGTTTGATAGAACACAACAAGAACAAATAGAAGTTCAAATTGCCAGCAAACGTGCTGAACTCATTAACCAAATTAATCAATCCGATGAACCCAAAACGCCAGCAGCTATGAAACCCGAAAAGCATATGCAATGTGACAGTCTGACCGGTTACGAATACCTAGGAGCAGCACAATGAAAAAATTATTATTAAGTGCGTTATTTGTGAGCTCATTCGTTTTTGCTTTGGCTCCTACGCCAGCTCCAAAACAAGAGGGCGAAGTGGTCTACCACAATGCCACCATTCATATTGGCAATGGTAAAGTCATGCAAGGGGCAACAATAGCTTTTAGTGATGGAAAAATAAGTCGTTTAGGTTATTTTAAGTCCAAATGGATGCCAACAGACATTGATTTAAAAGGTAAACACATTTATCCTGGTTTAATTTTGCCTGTGACACGTGTTGGTTTAACCGAAGTAGATGCGGTAAAAGCGACAATCGATGATAAAGAAGTTGGTCAACTCAATCCCAATGTCCGTAGTATTGTTGCCTACAACACAGATTCTGAAATTATTCCAACACTTAAATACAATGGTGTCTTACTGGCTCAACCTGCTCCAAGCGGTGGTTTGGTTAGTGGTTTGTCATCAGTGGTGCAACTCGATGCATGGAATTGGCAGGATGCAGCTATCAAATCAGATGATGGCGTTCATGTTAATTGGCCAAGTGCAACACGACCAAAATTTGACATGGCGACATTCACGTTAAAAACAGTCGAAAATAAAAATTATATTAAGCAACTCGATCAAATAAAGGCCTTATTTAATGATGCCAAGCAGCAATCAAAAAATATTAAACTCGATGCTGTGAAACCTGTTTTTACAGGTGCTCGAACGGTATTTATACATGCTAATAAACCCAAAGCTATTATAGAAGCGGTAAATTATTTTCAATCAACAGGTGTTAAAAAATTGGTGCTAGTAACTGGACAAGCAGTATTACCTATCATAAACTTTATCAAACAAACAGGAATTGCTGTAATAGTTTCTAGTGTTCATTCAACGCCACAACGCAAAGATATGTCGGTAGATGCAGGTTATACAACGGCTATCAAGTTGCAAAAAGCAGGATTGTTAGTAGCACTTGCCTACCAAGGCGGCATGACTATGGGCTCAAGAAACCTCGCCTTTACCGCAGGAACATTAGCCTCCTACGGCATGGAAAAAGAACAAGCGCTACAATTAATCACTGGTAATACAGCCAAGATACTCGGTATAGATAAAAATTATGGAACGCTAGAGGTCGGTAAAAGTGCCACCTTATTTATATCCCAAGGAGATGCGCTCGATATGAAGGGTAATATCATACTAGATGCTTATATAGATGGAAGAAAACTGAACCTGAAAGGAAGGCAACAAGCGCTCAACCAAAGGTATTTGAAGAAGTATAATAAATGAAGTGAGAATGGAAAGCTCAATTAAAACATCTTAATTCCCAAATCCCGATATAGAAAGTACGATGATAGCACAAGCCCTTGATGCACCTAGGAAATCCAGAAAAAGCTTCATCACCAATGAGGTGACTTTAGTTTTTCTTGATTTCCTATGCACATCAGTTACTTGCACTCTCAAACGCATTTCTATATCGGGATTTGGGTAATTTAAAGTGTAAAAACAAAATTTATCTGTAACTATTCAGCGTTCTATTTAGCAAATTCAGGGTACTTGCCATCAAACAACAACTCCAAAGCTAAGCTCGGAGATATCGATTGTTTTTTACATGTACCAATATAACTCCGAGTGCGGCAAGAT
>JAMOMK010000027.1 GCA_027067055.1 Lysobacterales bacterium
GTGTACACCCAAATGCAGGCTTACCCAATGAACTAGGGGAATACGATGAAACACCAGAAGAAATGGCACAAATTATCGAGCAATGGGCCGATGCTGGGCAGATTAATATCATCGGAGGATGTTGTGGAACCACACCAAAACATATTGATATTCTTGCCAAAACCATGCAAGGTAAGTCACCACGAGTTCTTCCTCAATTAAAACCCATTACCCGACTAGCAGGATTGGAAGCCTTTAACATAACCGATGACTTAAACTTTATCAATGTTGGTGAACGCACCAATGTCACTGGCTCACTCAAATTTAAAAGATTGATAAAAGAGGAAAGCTACGAAGAAGCCGTGCAAGTTGCCCTTGACCAAGTCGAAAATGGTGCACAAATCATCGACATCAACATGGACGAAGGTTTAATCGATGCCAAAGCCGTGATGCGTGAATTTTTAAATATTATCGCTACCGAACCAGATATTGCCAAAGTTCCCGTGATGTTGGATTCTTCCAAGTGGGAAGTCTTAGAAGTCGGGTTACGCCATATTCAAGGTAAAGGTGTGGTGAATTCCATCTCTCTCAAGGAAGGCGAAGAAAACTTTATCAAACAAGCCAAAACCATTCAAAAATACGGTGCTGCCGTTATTGTCATGGCATTTGACGAAACAGGACAAGCCGATACCAAACAACGTAAGATTGAGATTTGTCGAAGAAGTTACGATGTTTTAGTTAATAAAGTTGGCTTCTTGCCTGAAGACATTATTTTTGACCCCAATATTTTTGCCATTGGCACAGGATTATCTGAACACGCCAACTACGGCATTGATTTTATCGAAGCCACGCGTGTTATAAAACAAGAAATGCCTTTATGCCATATATCAGGTGGTGTCTCCAATATCTCTTTTTCATTCCGTGGCAACAATCCACTGCGTGAAGCGATACATTCGGTATTTTTATACCACGCTATCAAAGCAGGCATGGATATGGGGATAGTTAATCCTGGCATGTTAACTTTATACGATGACATTGATGCAAAAGTAAGGGAACGCATCGAAGATTTACTCTTTAACCGCCGAGAAGATGCTACTGAACGTTTGATGGATATTGCCAGCGGTATAGAAGGTAAAAAACAAAAGCAAGCCGACAACAAATGGCGCAAACTACCGATTCAAGAACGCTTATCTTACGCTTTAGTCCATGGCATAACAGAATTCATTGACCAAGACACCGAAGATGCTTACAAACACCTCAATGACCCTCTAGGGGTTATCGAAGGACCATTAATGACTGGTATGAATCAAGTGGGTGATTTGTTTGGTGATGGCAAAATGTTTTTACCACAAGTGGTGAAATCTGCTCGTGTAATGAAAAAAGCCGTAGCATGGCTACTGCCGCTTATTGAAGCACAAAAAGGCAATAAAAGTGACAACGGCACCATCATCATGGCAACCGTTAAAGGCGATGTGCATGATATTGGCAAAAACATTGTTGGTGTGGTGTTAGGCTGCAACAATTACAATATTATCGACTTGGGCGTGATGGTACCCGCCAACAAAATCTTAGATGCTGCCATTGAACACAATGCCGACATCATCGGCTTAAGCGGACTTATAACACCATCATTGGACGAAATGTGCGATGTGGCTGCCGAAATGGAAAAACGCGGCATGACCACACCACTGCTAATCGGTGGTGCAACAACCTCACGCACACATACCGCTTTAAAAATAGAGCCCAACTACGCAAGTGATACCATCTGGGTTAAAGATGCTTCACGTGCAGTCGGCGTTGCGCAAAACTTACTGGGTTCAAAAGATCTAAAACAACCTTTTGTGGACAAAATAAAAGCAGAATACGCTGATATTCGCGAAAGAAGACTTAAACGCCCAAGTAAAAAAGTAAAGTTACCTATTAGCGATGCCCGTGCTGATAAATTTCAGATTGATTGGGAACAATCACCACCGATGGAGACACAATTCACAGGCGTCAAAATTTTAGAAAACTATCCACTTGCAACCATCGCTGAAACCATCGACTGGACACCCTTTTTCCAAACATGGGAACTACACGGACGATACCCTGCTATTTTAACCGATGAAGTGGTTGGTGAAAGTGCCAGTGAATTATTTAAAGACGCTCAAGCGATGTTGACTAAAATCATTGACGAAAAATGGCTCACTGCCCGTGCTATCTTCGGCATATTTGATGCTAACAGCAATGGTGATGACGTTGATTTGAAATACGAAGATAAAGAATACACACTACACAACCTACGCCAACAAAAAGAAAAAGCCGGCAACAACCTCTGTCTTAGTGATTTTATCGCCCCTAAAGAAACAGGTCAATCAGACCACATCGGCGCATTCGCCGTAACCACAGGCATCGGCATAGAAACAAAGATTAAAGAATTTGAAGACAACCATGATGACTACTCGTCTATCCTACTCAAAGCCTTAGCCGATCGATTAGCTGAAGCCTTCGCTGAACACCTACACAAATTAGTCCGCACCGACTATTGGGGTTATGCTAAAGATGAAAACCTAGACAACGACCAACTCATCAACGAAAAATACCAAGGAATAAGACCAGCCCCAGGCTATCCCGCCTGCCCTGATCATACCCAAAAAGAATTGTTATTCAAACTGCTCGATGTAGAAAACAAAATCGGTATCCAACTAACAGAAGGCTACGCCATGTATCCAGCCAGTTCAGTCAGTGGATTTTATTATTCACATCCCCAATCGCAATACTTTGTGTTAGGAAAAATTGGCGAAGACCAACTGCAAGATTATGCTAAACGTAAAGGTGTGGACATTGAAGCAGCGAGGAAAATTTTGGCTCCAAATTTGTAAATATGTCCTGTCATTCCCGACTTCGATAGGGAATCTAGTTTCTTTTAGGCTAAGGAAAACAGAGCAACTATGTCAAAATCAAGTATTTTATCTTTCATATGACATCAAAGATTGCTCATCTTTTAAAATCGGTTCTTTTAAAAGAGTTTGTGTAAATCCTGATGATACAAATGATAGTTTGAAATTTTCTTTAGCATCACCTATATCACAAAACTTAAAAGTCCATAAATTCAATTTATTAGATTTTCTTAGTGTTTTTTCTTTAATAATCTCATCAATAATCATACCTAAATAGCTCTGTTGTTGTAAGCCAGATTTTTTAATATTCAACTCTAAAGATTCAACATTATGAAATACCAATTTAGCTGGTGCTACCATAAACTGACATGTGTTATCATCACTACAAATCCATTTTGTAATATAATCTATTCCAAGAATTAAATCACTTTCCCAATTTTCATCAATCATTGATATTGAATGAATAACATTATCATGCCATGAAATATTATCATAATCTTTTGTTGTGAGTATTTTATCCATATAACTTAATCATCACCTTCACAAGTGTCTTGGACGAATGGGATTTTATATTTTTTACCATCCTTATAATTTATACTATTGTGTTACAAATTACAAGGTTGTATATTGTTGTTAAGTTAATTGAAGTCTAACTCAAAATCCGCCAAGAAGGCGTAAAGGTCGTAAAATATAAAGACTTAATTATCCACAGATTACACGGATTGCAGGGATTAAAACAAAACTCTAAAGAGACTAACTTTGAAATATCCTATTGTTTAACAAAATCCACATGCCTGTACGTCATTGATTGTTGACTAAAATCTAATTATGAACTCAAATAAAACTTTATAAACACTAGCTAACAACTTTAATTTACCATCTTAATTTTTAAGAATGCAA